>JALURZ010000041.1:0-37383 GCA_027058735.1 Hyphomicrobiales bacterium
GATTGGCGGTGACCGCGGGGAGCCCCTCCCCGCGGTCACCGCCAATCGCGTCCAGCTCGCGCTTTGCGCCTGCAATCTTGTTTGCGGAAGAGTGCCGCATCTTTCACTCTCCTGATGGACCCGCGGCCGCCCGCCGCTCGGACTGATCGCGAATCCCAGGACATGGTAGTAACAACTATTTCGTTAGTAAAGACAAAATTGCAACTTTATCGTGATTTTCCGTTTGCCGGCTTGCCCCGCTACGGCCCCGTGCAGACGGGCTTTCCCATCTTGCATTTGACAGACCTGTAACATTTGACCATTTTCTGGGCCGCGGATCAGCGTGGCAATGAGAGCTTGCATCGCGCTGGCGGAAGCTTATCTGTTGTCACCAGCGCGCCGCGATGTTGTCGCGACGGCCAATCAGGACATTGACCCCCAATGAATGTGGTTGTGGTGGAATCGCCTGCCAAGGCGAAGACGATCAACAAATATCTGGGTCCCGGCTACCGGGTTGTGGCGTCCAATGGCCATGTGCGCGACCTGCCCTCCAAGGACGGTTCGGTCGATCCCGATGCCGACTTCGCCATGAAATGGGAGACCGACCCCAGGTCGAAGGCCCGGCTGAAGGAAATCGCCGAGGCGGTGAAGTCCGCCGACAAGCTCATTCTCGCGACCGATCCCGACCGCGAGGGCGAGGCCATCTCATGGCATGTGTTGCGGGTGCTGGAACGGAACAAGGCGCTCACGGGCAAGACCGTGGAGCGGGTCGTGTTCAACGCCATTACCCGCAATGCGGTGTTGGAGGCGATGAAAAACCCGCGCGAGATGCACACGCCACTGGTGGAGGCCTATCTGGCGCGCCGGGCGCTGGACTATCTTGTGGGCTTCACCCTGTCGCCGGTGTTGTGGCGCAAGCTGCCGGGGGCGCGCTCGGCGGGCCGCGTTCAATCGGTGACACTGCGGCTCGTCTGCGACCGGGAACTGGAGATCGAATCCTTCCGCTCGCGCGAGTACTGGACGATCGAGGCCCAGTTGAGCACCGCGTCCGGCGAGACGTTCTCAGGCAGGCTGCATGCCATTGAGGGCAAGAAACTCGACAAGTTCGACATCGCGGATGCCGCTTCGGCCAAGGCCCTGAAGGCGCAGATGGACACTGGCACCTTCCACGTCGATGCAATCGAGAGCAAACCGCAACGCCGCAACCCGCGCCCGCCGTTCACCACATCGACCCTCCAGCAGGAAGCATCGCGCAAGCTGGGGTTCTCCTCCAAGCGCACCATGCAGACCGCACAGCGGCTCTACGAAGGCATCGCCATCGATGGCGAATTGCAGGGCCTGATCACCTATATGCGCACGGACGGCGTGCAGATTGCCGGCGAGGCCGTTGCCGCGTGCCGCAACGTCATTCAGAAGACCTATGGGGAAGCCTATGTGCCGGGAACGGCGCGGGTGTACAAGACCAAGGCGAAGAACGCCCAGGAAGCCCATGAAGCGATCCGCCCCACGGATCTCACCCGTCTGCCGGAATCGGTCCGAAACATCCTGGAAGAGGACCAGGCACGTCTCTATGACCTGATCTGGAAGCGCACCGTCGCCAGCCAGATGGAAAGCGCCACGCTCGAGCGCTCATCCGCCGATATCGTCACCAGAGGCAAGGACGGCAAGCGCTATGCGCTGCGCGCGACAGGCTCGATCATCCGTTTTGACGGGTTCCTGAAACTCTATCAGGAGGGACAGGACGACGCCGGCGACGCGCAGGACAGCCGCCGGCTTCCGGCCCTGGCCCGCGATGAGCGGATCGGATTGCGGAAACTCGAAACCCTGCAGCATTTCACCGAGCCGCCGCCGCGCTATACCGAGGCGACCCTGATCAAGCGCATGGAAGAGCTGGGGATCGGACGGCCCTCCACCTATACCTCTACCCTGAGCGTGCTGCGCGAGCGCGATTATGTGCGCCTGGAGAAAAAACGCCTTGTCCCCGAAGACAAGGGCCGCCTGGTGACCGCGTTTCTGGAAAGTTTTTTCGAACACTACGTGGAATATGATTTCACCGCCGCGCTGGAACGCGATCTTGACCGCATTTCCAATGGCGAGGTCGATTGGAAGACCGTGTTGCGCGATTTCTGGCGCGATTTCTCCAAGGCCGTGGAAGACATCGCCGACCTGCGCATCAGCGAGGTTCTCGACGCCCTCAACGACATTCTGGCTCCGCATATCTTCCCCATTGGCGAAGATGGCAAGGATGCCCGCGACTGTCCGTCATGCGATGATGGCAGGCTCAGCCTCAAGGTCGGAAAATTCGGCGCCTTTGTCGGCTGTTCCAACTATCCCGAATGCCGCTTCACCCGGAAACTGACCGAAAACGGCGAGGAGGCCGCGCCCGGCGCCAACGGCAAGGACCATGTTCTGGGCCAGGACCCGGACACCGGTCTTGATGTATTGCTGCGCTCCGGGCGCTTTGGCCCCTATGTCCAGCTCGGTGAGGCGCTCAGCGGCGAAAAGCCGAAGCGCTCAGGGCTGCCCAAGGACCAGAACCCCGATGAGGTGACCCTCGAACTCGCCTTGCGGCTGTTGTCGCTGCCGCGCGAGGTGGGTCTGCACCCTGAAACCGGCGAGCCTATTTGCGCGGGCCTCGGGCGCTACGGGCCATTTGTTCTGCACCGGAAAGTGTATGCGAATCTGGACAGTTTTGAAGAGATTTTTACCGTCGGCCTCAACCGCGCGGTCTCGCTGCTCGCCGAAAAAGCGGCAAAGCGCCGGGCCGGCCCCAAAGCGCTCAAGGAACTGGGAGAACATCCGGATCTGGGCGGGCCGATCCAGATCATGGACGGGCGCTACGGGCCTTATGTGAAACACGGCAAGATCAATGCGACCCTGCCGAAGGATCTGGAGCCAGACGCGGTGACGCTGGAGCTTGCCATCGGCCTGATCGCCCAGCGCGCCGAAAAATCCGGCGCCAGGAAAGGCGGCCGGAAAAAACCCAAAAAGACCGCCAAAGCCAGAGCCGCCAAGACTTGACCAAACGCCCAAAACGAAAATCCGGCAAGAGCCCGGCGCAAGCGCCCGGTGAAGCGCAAATCCTTGAATTCATCCAGTCGCAGCCCGCCCGCGTGGGAAAGCGGGAAATCGCACGCGCTTTCGGCATCCGGGGTTCTGCCCGCATCGATCTGAAAAAGCGCCTCAAGGAGATGGCCGAAAAAGGCCTGATCGCGCGTTCGAGGAAACGCCTGCACGACCCGTCCTGCCTGCCCCCGGTCGGCGTGCTCGAAATCTTCGCCCTCGATGAGGAAGGCCTGCCACTGGCCCGCCCCTCGTCTTGGGACGAGGCGCAATCCGGGCCGCCGCCGGGTGTGCTCATCGTCGGCCATGCGCGCGGGTCCGGCAAGGTGCCCGCCGCCGGTATCGGTGACCGCGTTCTGGCGCGCATCGCCGCGGTCGCCGGTGAGCCCGCCTATGAAGGGCGCGTCATCCGCAAGCTGGAAAGCCGGCAGGTGGAGGTTTTCGGCGTCTTTCGCAAGGACCCTTCAGGCGCCGCCCATGTCGAGCCGGTCAACAAGAAGGCGCGCAACGATATCATCATCAGCCCCGGCGAGGAGGCCGGCGCGCAGCCGGGCGAACTGGTGAGCGTGGAACTGCATCGCGGCCGGGCGCTCGGCCTGCCCCATGGCAAGGTGATCGCGCGCCATGACAAGGTGGACAGCCACAAATCGCTCAGCGCGATCGCAATCCAGGAGCATGGCATTCCCAACCGCTTCGGGCGCGATGCGCTGCGCGAAGCCAGGGCGCTTCGCCAGATCGCCACTGGCGAGCGGCGCGACCTGACCAGCCGGCCCCTGATTACCATCGATCCGGCGGATGCCCGCGACCATGACGATGCGATCTGGGCGCAACCGCGGAAAGCCGCGGGCCGGATCACCGGCTGGGACGTGACCGTTGCCATCGCCGATGTGGGGGCCTATGTCGCGGAAGGTAGCCCTCTGGACGAAGAAGCGAGAACACGGGGCAATTCGGTCTATTTTCCCGACCGTGTCGTGCCCATGCTGCCTGAGGAACTGTCCGCCGGTCTGTGCTCCCTGAAGCAGGGCGAGCCGCGCCCTGCTCTCGCGGTGCACATGCGCTTCGATACCGACGGCAACAAGCGCGAACACCGGTTCGAGCGGATCATGATGAAATCGGCGGCGGGCCTGTCCTACTCCCGGGCCCAGGCGGCCATCGACGGCAACCCGGACAGCGAGACAAAGCCGCTTCTGGAACCGGTTCTGCGCCCGTTATGGGGCGCCTATGAGGCCTTGGCGCGTGCGCGCGAGCGCCGCCAGCCTCTGGAACTCGACCTGCCCGAACGGCGTATCCTGTTCGATGCGAAAGGCCATATGAGGGGCGTCAGCGTGCCTGAGCGCCTCACAGCCCACCGTCTGGTGGAAGAATTCATGATCCAGGCCAATATTTCCGCCGCCGAAACCCTGAAAGCGAAGCGGGCGGCCACCATCCACCGGTTTCACGATGAGCCTTCGGAGGAAAAACGCCGCGCCCTTGCCGATTTTCTGAAAACCCTCAATATCAAGCTGTCCCCCTCCGGTGCGCTCAGGCCGCATCATTTCAACGACATTCTGAACAAGGCAAAGGGGCGCAATATGGACCATCTGTTGTCGCAGGTGATCTTGCGCAGTCAGGCGCAGGCCATCTACAGCAGCGAACTGTCGGGTCATTTCGGGCTGAACCTGCGCGACTATGTGCATTTTACCTCGCCCATCAGGCGCTATGCGGACCTGGAGGTGCATCGCACGCTGGCAGCCATTCTGGACGGTTCGTGGAAACCGCCCGATGGCGCACGGGCCGAAGCCCTGGCGGAAACCGCCAGCCATATTTCGGTGACCGAACGCCGCGCGGTGGCCGCGGAACGCGATACCATGGACCGCATGACGGCCTCTTTTCTGGCGGAAAAAATCGGCGCTCAATTCGAAGGCCGTGTTTCGGGCGTCATTCGTGCCGGGCTGTTCGTGGAACTGACCGAGACCGGCGCGGACGGCTTCGTACCCGCGGCGACGATGCAACAGGACTACTTTCTGTTCGACGAAAAATCCCGCGCCCTGACCGGTGAACGCACGGGCGAAACGTTTGGATTGGGCGATTCCGTCACCGTGAAGATCGCCGAGGTGCGCCCTGTCGCGGGGGCCATCCGGTTTGAGATCGTCAGTCCCGGTCGCAAGGGCAAGGCGGTGCGCAAGACAGCGCGCCGGACCGCGTCACGGGGCCGTCCGCGCGGCCGCGGACAAAAACGGCGGCGGCGGTCATGACCCGCATCCCCCCCCATTTGCGCCCGCGCGACGCGGCAAGCCTCATCATCGCGCGGCGCGGCGATGGTCCCATGCAGGTCCTCATGGGCGAGCGCCACCCCGACCATGTGTTCATGCCCGGCCTGTTCGTCTTTCCCGGCGGGCGCGTCGATCCCGGCGACGGGCGGGTCCGGCCGCTGAGCGACCTGTCGCCGCGCGTCGAGCGTTTGCTGGGAAAGCGCACCGGCAAGCCCGCGCGCGCGCGGCGTGCGCGCGCGCTGGCCATGGCCGCCGTCCGCGAGACATTTGAGGAGACCGGCCTGATCGTCGGCGCGCCGGCCACCCTGCGCACGCGTTCGGCGGGCTGGAGGCCATTTTGCGATACCGGATGCGCGCCGGTGCTGGCGCCCCTGGAATTCGTCTATCGCGCCGTCACGCCGCCAAACCGCACCCGGCGGTTCGATGCGCGGTTTTTCCTCGTCGATGCGACCCACATCCACAATCTCCACGATGCCGGCAGGACCGACAATGACGAACTGCTCGATCTGCGCTGGCTCACCATCGAGGACGCCCTGACGCGCAAGACGGCCTTCGTCACCCGCTCGGTGCTAGAGGAAATACGCGACCATCACGCACAGCCCGGCATGCGCCCGCGCCGCCCGGTGCCGTTCCGCTACCGCCGCCGGGGCCGCCTCGTCATCGAGCCCTTGACTTAGGCCCGCCTTCGGGTACCTTGCGCCGCATCGAGCAGCCTTACAGGACATGACCCATGGCAAAGGCCACCACAATCAAGATCAAACTGGTGAGCAGCGCGGACACCGGCTATTATTACGTGACCAAAAAGAACTCGCGCACGATGAGCGAGAAGCTGACAATGAAGAAATACGATCCCGTCGCGCGCAAGCATGTGGAATTCAAGGAAGCCAAGATCAAATAGGCTGATCTGCGCCCCGCACCCATCCCGATACAATATCCTCGATAATATGGCCCGCGCGCACCACCGGCGCGCGCCCTGCCGGTGGACGATCGTCCATCATTCACCGCTGTGCGAAAAAGAGAAAAGCGGTCGGCCCCCAATTCCGGCATCCACGAGGAGGCCACTCCAGCCGGCTGGGGGCCGACCTTAACCCTGCGGACTCAGGAGATGCGGCGGACCTGAGTATCTCCACAGGGTATGCGATCTGAAAAAACCGCTTTGCTGGCGTTCTTCCCGAACCGGGTCGAGGAACATCCGCGATCTGCGAGCAGTTCCCGGGCCCGCATCCACAGGAGCGCAGCGCCTGCATTTTTCTGCCCAGCCATCGTAAGTACGGCAGAGAAATATTCAAGATTTTACGGTTCAGAATTTGAGTTATACGTGTTTTTAGTCAATCGATATGAATAACATTTTCGGTTAATATAATGTTAACTATTAAAATAAAAACGTTTACTTATATGCTTAATCACTCTGGCTAATAATGCGGCGATGCGTCGCGCGCCGCCCGGCGGCGAAATCATCCGCGCGCGTGGTGCGCCGTCACGAGGCGGCCGGTTTGCGCAGGACGGCGCACAGGTAGACCTTCTTGCCGCTGCGGAACCGGGCGATCTCCTCGCGCGCGGCCGCGCCGGTAAACGAAAACGCGGCGGCCAGGCGGCGCAGGAGTACCGGCACCCTGCGTCTGATCTGCCGCTGTTTTCGCGGATCGTCCAGTTCCAGCGCCCGCGCGACATTCTGTGAAATGTCGTCCAGCCTCAAGATCTCGTAATTCAGATCCCGCAGGCGGCCCTTGAGCTTCGGCATCGCCTTGGCGCTGCGGTAGTCAGTAAACAGGAAATAGCCCCCTGGCCGCAAAACCCGGTGAACTTCCTCAAAGAACATCAACTGCCTGGGATAGTTGAACGACGATTCCACGTTGATGAGGATATCGCAACTGGCGTCCTCGAGCGGCAGGTCCTGCGCATCGCCAACCACGAATGACAGGCCCTCGCGCCCGGTGAACGTCCTGTTGCAGTAAGCGACCGATGCTTTGGCCAGATCGACACCGATCATGGACCTGGGCGCGAACGTGTCGAACAGATAGGCCGCCCCGCCGCCCTGCCCCGAACTGACCTCGACCGCATCCTTGCCGGCCCAAGACACGGCCTGCGCAAGATTGTGATAGTGCTGAATCGGATAGCGGTGTTTTTCCAGATGGCCGGGCAGTTCAACAGTTTCCGGGTTTCCCGCCAGCGGCGCAAACCCGTGGTTCATGAAATTGAGGTCATCGCCCGTGTCGAAGCGCGAAATGGCTTCATACCAGCCGATCGCGACTTTGCGCTTGATCCCCTTGGGAAGCCGCTTCCACAATTTCAACATGGCGTGCCCGTCACTGCCCCGTCCGGCGCCGTTTTCCGCAAAACCGGACCGCCGCTGGCCACGACAATGCATCACGGCCGACGCCTGGCGCAACATGCTATCGCATCCGCGCGCCGTTCGACAGGTCAGGCGGCGTCGGCGACAACCCTGTTGCGCCCGTCGTTCTTGGCGCGGTACAGCGCGGCATCGGCGCGTTTGAGAATATCTTCAGGCCCCTCATGCGCGGCCTGGAGAGAAGCAATGCCGACACTCATGGTCACGCTGAGCGGGCCGGAGGCGGCACCTGCATCGAAAGGAACATTGGCGATTGCCTGACGCAGCCGCTCGCCGATCGTATAGGCCAGCGCCATATCGGTATCGGGCAGGACGAGCACGAATTCCTCGCCCCCCACCCGGCAGGCCATGTCGATGCCGCGAATGTGAGCCTTCAGCCGGTGCGCGAATTCCTTCAGCACCTCATCGCCCACATCGTGGCCATGGGTGTCGTTGACCGCCTTGAAATAGTCGATGTCGAACACCAGGATGGAAATCGACTTGCCGCGCATGGCCGCGTGCTCCACCAGCGTGCCCACGTGGCCTTCCATGTAGCGGCGGTTATACAGGCCGGTCAGCGGATCGATGACCGCCATTTCCATGCTGTGTTCGACGCTCTCGCGCAATCGGTCGGTATAGCGCTTGCGGCGCAGTTGCGTGCGCACGCGCGCCTTGAGTTCATTGGGCTCGACCGGGCGCATCAGATAGTCGTTGACGCCCATCTCGAGGCCGCGCAGCAGCCGCGCCGTGTCGTCGGGCTCGACGATGACGACGATCGGAATCTTGCGCACCCGGTCAAGAGAGCGCAACTGGGAGCACAGTCTCAGCCCGTCGCTGTCTTTCAGGGAAAGCGAAATGATGACCAGTTCGTGATCCTTTTCCGCCGCGTCGATCAACCCCTGCTCGGGCTGCGAAACGACGGCAATATCGTGGATGTCGCCAAGCGCGCCGGTTATTCTGGCAATGGCGCTTTCGCGGTCCTCGACCAGCAATATCCGCCCACGGCCGTCCAGCGAACCGCCATCGGCGGTATCTTCCACATGCAGTCCCATTTTTTCGCCGGTCCGGGCGCGCGAACGGATTTCATCGGTGACCATCTTGAGACGCACGAGGCTCTTGACGCGGGCAAACAGGGCAACATCGCTCACCGGCTTGGTGAGGAAGTCGTCGGCGCCCGCCTCCAGGCCGCGCACCCGGTCGGAGGGCTGGTCAAGCGCGGTAATCATGATGACGGGAATATGCGCCGTTTCGGGATCCGCCTTGAGCCGGACGCAGACCTCGAACCCGTCCATTTTCGGCATCATCACATCCAGCAATATGATGTCGGGCCGCACCCGCAGCGCCATTTCCAGCGCTTCCGACCCGCTGGTCGCGGTAATGACGTCGAAATACTCCGCTGTCAGTTTTGCTTCCAGCAGCTTGACGTTGGCGTGAATGTCATCGACCACAAGAATACGCGCGGTCATGCCTGTTCTCCCAGAAATTCGTTGATTGTTTTCATGAACGGGCCGATGGAAATGGGCTTTGAGATATAGGCTTCGCAGCCGCCTTCAAGGAATTTCTCCTCATCCCCCTTCATGGCGAAGGCGGTGACCGCGATGACCGGAATGGCGCGCAGGGTTTCATCCTCCTTGAGCCATTTCGTGACCTCCAGGCCCGACACTTCGGGCAACTGGATATCCATCAGGATCAGATCAGGGCTGTGCTCACGCGCCATATCCAGCGCTTTCAGCCCATCGCGGGTCTGAAAGGTCCGGTATCCGTGCGCTTCAAGAAGGTCCTGAAACAGTTTCATGTTGAGTTCGTTGTCTTCAACGATCAGGATGGACTTTGGCATCGGTTCCGCCAATCTTGCAGCGAGGTGGGCTTGCGTTGTCTTCGTTCGCAAAGCACTTTACGTTGCCGGTGCCAGCCGGGGACAGGACAACATAATCACGAAATTGTCGGTCACTATGGCGGTATTTTGGTAACCAAGGGTTTAACTTTCACCGCCACCGCGCGCGATCCGCGCGGGGCAGGTTAAAAAAACATGAACGCCACGAGCAGGCAGGAGAGCGCCGTGAACGCCGCGCGCGCATCGCTTGACCCCCGGACCGTCCGGCAGATCGCGGCGCTGTCGTTCAGCGCAACGCGCCCGGTGATCATCTGCGATGTGGATGAAGTGATCTTGCGGTTTATCGCCGGACTCGAGCAGTATCTGGCGCAAAACGGCTACCGGCTCGCCCGCTCAAGCTTTGCACTGAATGGAAATATCCGGCATGCGGAAACCGATGAACCGGCAAACGAGGAGAGTGTTCGCGCTCTTCTGGCCGGATTTTTCACAGCCCGCGCCATCGACCTGGAGCCGGTCGAGGGCGCCGTTGAGGCTCTGAACGCATTGTCGCAAAGGGCGGATGTGGCGCTGCTGACCAATCTGCCGCACCGCCACCGGCCCGCACGGCTCGAAAATCTGCGCAAAATCGGGCTTTCCCAGCCCGTGATCGTCAATCGCGGCCCCAAGGGACCGGCCGTGCGCCTGATGCTCGACGGCGTGGCCGCCGGCGCCCTCTTCCTCGACGACAATGCGGGCCACCTGAATTCGGTTCACGAGATGTGCCCCGATGTCGCGCTCATTCAGTTCATGCATGATCCGGAATTTGCGAAAGTCGCGCCGCCAGTCGCCGCGGCGCATCTGAAAACCAGTTCCTGGACTGAAGCGGCCGCGGCCATCGACACGCTGTTCTGGGGCGCTCGGCAACCGGGCTCATGAGCGGACGCAGCCGCATCGGCATCGATCTTGGCGGCACCAAGATCGCGTCGCTGGTGCTCGGCCCCGAAGATGAGGTGCTGCACGAACAGCGCGTTGCAACACCGCAGGGCGATTATCGAAAAACCATTCAGGCCATACACGATCTCGTCACCGACGCGGCGCGCGCCTGTGGCGGCGACCCTTCTGTCGGCCTCGCCCTGCCCGGCTCGCTGTCGCCGAAAACCGGCCTCGTTCAAAACGCCAATTCCACCTGGCTCAACGGCACCGCGTTTCTGCGCGATCTGGAACAGGCGCTTGGCTTGCGCGTGCGCGCGGCCAATGACGCCAACTGCCTGGCTCTGTCCGAATTCCATGACGGCGCGGCGAAGGGCGCGGACAGTGTTTTCGCGGTCATTCTGGGCACCGGCGTTGGCGGCGGCCTGATGGCCGGCGGGCGGCTTGTTGCCGGCCGCCACGCGATCGGTGGGGAATGGGGCCATGTGCCCCTGCCCTGGCCCAGGGGGCATGAAAATCCCGGTCCCCGATGCTGGTGCGGCAACCGTGGCTGCCTGGAGACCTGGCTGTCGGGGCCGGCGCTGAGCCGCGATCATGAACTGGCATGCGGCCGGTCTATACCGGGCGAGGAGATTGCCGGACTGGCCCAATCGGGCGATGCAGGCGCCCAGGCGGCCCTGGCGCGCCATGCAGAGCGCCTCGCGCGCGGCCTTGCCATGATCGTCAACATCTTCGACCCCGAAATCATCGTCCTTGGCGGCGGTCTCGGCACGATGGACCGGCTGCCGGGCGCTCTTGGCCCGTTGATGCGCCCCTATATCTTTGCCGATCACTTCGAAACGCCCGTGCGCCGGGCAAGGCACGGAGATGCAAGCGGCGTGCGCGGCGCGGCGCGCCTGTGGCCGCGGGAAGGCCCGCCATGAGGGCGTCCGGATTTTGCCGCGACTGCCTCGCCCCCGCCGGTGCGCAGGAGCGCTGCGTGTCGTGCCGCAGTCCGCGCCTCATCCGCCATGGCGAACTGGACAGCCTGTCGATCGCCCATGTCGATTGCGATGCCTTTTACGCCGCCGTCGAAAAGCGCGACAATCCGGACATTCGCGATCTGCCGGTTATTGTCGGCGGCGGGCGGCGCGGCGTGGTGGCCACCGCGTGTTATATCGCGCGCGTCCAGGGTGTGCACTCCGCCATGCCCATGTTCAAGGCGCTCAAAGCCTGCCCCGATGCGGTCGTGATCCGCCCGGACATGAAGAAATACGCCGCCCTCGGGCGTGAGATCAGGCAGATGATGCGCTCGCTGACACCGCTGGTGGAGCCGGTCTCCATCGACGAGGCCTTCCTCGATCTGTCCGGCACCCAGCGCCTGCACGGGCGCACTCCGGCGCAGTCTCTGGCATGGCTCTCCCGGCGCATCGAGCGCGATGTGGGGGTGTCCGTTTCGCTCGGGCTTTCCTACAACAAGTTTCTCGCCAAGATTGCGTCCGACATGGACAAGCCGCGCGGATTTTCGGTCATTGGCCGGAAGGAGGCGCCGGAGTTTCTCAAGAACTCGCCGGTATCCCTGATCTGGGGCGTCGGCAAAGTGACGCAGAAAACGTTGATCCGCGACGGCATCCGCTCCATCGGCCAGCTCGTGTCGCTTTCCCGGCACGAACTCAACAAGCGCTACGGCGCGATTGGCGAACGGCTGTATCATCTCGCCCGTGGCCAGGACACGCGCCCCGTCTCGCCGGCGTCGGAAACAAAAAGCATCAGCGCCGAAACCACCTTCAGCACGGATATTTCGGACCCGGGGGATCTCGAAAAACGCCTCTGGGCCCTGTGCGACAAGGTGGCGGGGCGGTGCAAGGGGCGCGGCCTGGCCGGCGAAACCGCAACCCTCAAGCTGAAGACGGCGGGATTCCGCACGCTGACCCGCAGCCGCAGGCTGGATGCCCCGACCCGCCTCGCCGACCGGCTGTTTCAGACCCTCAGGCCGGTTCTGGCGCGCGAGGCCGATGGCACCGCGTTCCGCCTCATCGGGGCCGGCCTCTCCCGGTTGCACCCTGTCGAGGTGGCCGACCCCGCCGCCCTGTTCGACCCCGCGGCAAGCGCGCGGGCGGAGGCCGAACTGGCCATGGACGATGTGCGCGCCCGGTTCGGCAGCGAAGCGGTGAGCCGCGGGCTGGGGTTCACGCCGCAGCCGCCGGCTGGCAAAGTTCGCCGGACGTGATCACTCGCAGGCGGGCTTTTCCAGCAATTTCAGGTCCGACAGGCGCGCATTGAGCGCGAAGTTGCTGAAGGTCATGACGATATTGGTTCCCACGCCGTTCTCATACATCGTGACCCGCATGGCATGATCGGGCGCCTGCTCGCCGCTCTGGCTGTTCTTTTCGGTAAAATAGCTGATGGTAACCGGCCAGGATTCCATGTTTTTAAGCGCTTCCGCGCCTTTGACGCCCGCGGGAGGCGGGACTTTTCCCTTCTCGTTCCTGGCGCCGATAAAAGCGGAAATGACCATCCAGTTGGCGCCGTAGGCGCCATCGAAAACGCGCGCCGACAGCAGATTTTCACCGCCATAGGCGGCCGCCAGCAAGCGGCGCATGTGTTCGGTGGGAAAGATCGTCCCGCCCGGCAGCGCGCGGCGCGATTTTTCCGGCGATTCCATGGCCACCAGCCCCGCGCCCCCCTCGCCACCGCGTTCGGCGCGCCCCGCATAGTCCTGTTTCAGCGCCTTGTTGAAATATTCGCGATTGGTGAAGCGATAGGCGGCGCCATCGCCCGATTCCCAGGACGACACGCGGCTGTCAAAAACATTGACCCGCCCGCGCGTGCTGCTGATGCGGGTGACAAAACGTGAATTCTGCGTATACCCCTCGCATTCACTGCCCGCGAAATCGATCACCATGCGCCCTTCAATGGCGCTGATGGACGACTTGGAACCCGCTTCACGCAGGCTGAGTTCGTAGACGGCCCGGTAGGGTGTCAGGTTTTTCGCCGCGCGCTGCAGATGCGCCACGCTGGCCGCCTGAAGATCGGCGGGGCCGGACAGCAGCAGGCCCAGCGAGAAAACCGCCAGGCCCGCGCCGCCGCGCCGGCGCGCAATTCGAATTTTCCACAATCCGGCGAACGCAACGCGGGATCGGGCTTGATCAATCAGACGCATCATGTCGCTATGGCCCAACATTATGTCGAAATTCCGGGCACATATTATGGGCCGCGACGCAATCCGCAAGCCGAAACTGCTGGTCACCAGAAAATTGCCCGGCCCGGTCGAAGAGCGTATTCGCGCGAATTACCGCGCGGCCCTGAACGGCGCCGACACCGTTTATTCGTCCAACGAACTGGCGCAGCGCGCGGCCGGCATGGATGCGGCCCTCATCTGCGCCACCGAGCGCTTCGATGCGGATCTGATTTCGCGGCTGCCCCAAACGCTCCGCATCCTGGCGACTTTCTCCGTCGGCTACGATCATATCGATGTGGCGGCGGCCACGGCGCGCGGCATCGCCGTCACCAATACGCCCGATGTCCTGAGCGATGCGACCGCCGACGTCGCGATGCTGCTGCTTCTTGGGGCGGCGCGCGGGGCCGGCTGGGGCGAACGCATGGTGCGCGAACAGACCTGGAAAGCCTGGAGCCCGACCGCGCCGCTGGGGGTGGAGGTCACCGGCAAGCGGCTCGGCATTGTGGGCATGGGCCGTATCGGACAGGCGACCGCGCGGCGCGCGCGCGGGTTCGCCATGACCATCCACTATCACAACCGCACCCGCCTGGAGGCGGCGCTGGAACAGGGCGCCGTCTTTCACGCCGCCCTCCAGGACATGCTGCCCCATTGCGATTTCCTGTCCATCCACTGCGCCTCAACGGATGCGACCAGAGGCCTGATCGATGCGCGCGCCGTCGCCGCGCTGCCCGATAGCGCGATTGTCGTCAACACGGCGCGCGGCGATATCGTCGATGACGATGCGCTCATCGAAGCCCTGCAATCGGGCAAGCTGGCAGCGGCCGGTCTGGATGTCTTTGCCGGCGAGCCCGATATCGATCCGCGCTACCGCGCCCTCGACAATGCTTTCCTGCTGCCGCATCTTGGCAGCGCCACGGCCGAAACCCGGATCGCCATGGGCATGCGCGCACTCGACAATCTCGATATGTATTTTGCCGGCAGGCGTCCCGGTGATATCCTCAATGACGTCGCGGATTTCCAAAAGGCAGGGCCCTGACATGAGCACGATCGAACAACGGCTTGAAGAACTTGGCGTTTCGCTTCCAGAGCCGGCCACGCCGGTGGCCAATTACGTTGGCTACGTCATCACCGGAAACCTCCTGTTCGTCTCCGGACAGGTTCCCTTCGGACCCGATGGCAAAGTGCAGTATCAGGGGGTTGTGGGAAAATCGGTCTCTATCGAGGATGCCCAGAAGGCCGCCCGGCTCTGCGCCATCAACATTCTGGCCCAGGCAAAGGCGGCCTGCGGCGGCGATCTGGGAAAAATCAGGCGCTGCGTCAAGCTCGGCGGCTTCGTCAACGCGGTGCCGGAATTCGAACAGCACCCGCAGGTCATCAATGGCGCGTCCGATCTCATGGTCGGCGTGCTTGGCGACGCCGGCAAACACGCCCGCTTCGCGGTCGGCGCGGGATCGCTGCCAATCAATGTTTCGGTCGAAATTGACGCCGTGTTCGAGATTGCCTGACCGGACGGCCGGGGGCGGAGCGTTCGCACATATGCCGGACTGGCTGGGCGGCCGGCACATCGCGCACCGGGGGCTGCATGATGCGGCACGCGGCATCATCGAGAATACACCCCCCGCCATCGCCGCGGCCATGGAGGCGGACTATGCGATCGAGGTCGATCTGCAGGCGACCGGCGACGGGCAGGCGGTCGTGTTTCACGATGCCACGCTTGAGCGGCTCACCACGCAATCGGGGCGCGTCGCCGATCTGAGCGTTGCCGCCCTGAAACGCGCCACCTTCCAGCACACAGATGAGCGGATGCAGACCCTCGCTGAGTTGCTGAAGCAGGTGGCGGGCCGCGTGCCGCTGGTGCTGGAGCTCAAGGCGGCATCGCGCGCGGGGGTACTGGAGCGTCATGTCGCGCAAGCCCTTCGCGGCTATCGGGGCGGCGTTGCGGTGATGTCGTTCGATCCCGCATCCATGATCGAGATGCGCGCGCTGGCCGGCGAAATTCCGCGCGGCATGCTGTTGCCCACGGCGGTCACAAGGCGGGTCTTCGCGCAGGCGATGCACGATCTGTGGCCGATGTTCCGCGTGCGCCCCGCGTTTCTTGCCTGCCATGTGGACGCGCTGGGCCTGGCGCCAGTTCGCGCATTGCGCAAACTCGGCTATCGGGTAGCGGCCTGGACCGTGAAAAACGACAAAGATCGTAACCGGGCCGAACGGGCGGCGGATGCCATGATTTTTGAAGGTATCCGGCCATAGAAGATGTAAAAAACATGAGCAAATCCAGCGGTATAGTGGTCAGGGTCGAGAATGCGATCAGCGCCGTTGACCCGGGCGAATGGGACGCCTGCGCGGCGGACGCCTCGGGCACCGCCAGGCCCCAGCCCTTCCTCACCCACGCCTTTCTCAGCGCCCTTGAGGACAGTGGCTCGGCTGCGCCGGAAACCGGCTGGCACCCCGCTCACCTGGTGCTGGAAAGCGGCAACGGCACTCTGGACGCCTGTGCGCCGTGTTATGTCAAAACCCATTCCCGGGGCGAATATGTGTTCGATCATGGCTGGGCGGAGGCCTATGAACGCGCGGGCGGCGCCTATTATCCCAAGCTGCAGGTGGCGGTGCCGTTCACGCCCGTGACCGGCCCGCGGCTGCTGGCCCGCGCCGGCCCCCGGGCCGAAGACAACCGCATCACGCTGGCCCGCGCGGCCGCCCGGTTCGCAAGTCAGCTCGATGCATCTTCGCTACACCTCACCTTTGTCACGAAAACGGAATGGGAGACCCTCGGCGCGCTTGGATATCTGCAGCGCACCGACCAGCAGTTTCACTGGCACAACAACGGTTACACATCATTCGATGATTTTTTGGGTGAACTCTCCTCGCGCAAGCGAAAGCTGATTCGCCGCGAGCGGCGCTCCGCCCTTGAGAACGGCGTCGAAATTCGATTGTTGACGGGTTCGGACATTCTTGAGCGCCACTGGGACCGCTTTTTCGAATTTTATCTGGATACCGGATCGCGCAAATGGGGGATGCCGTATCTGACGCGGGAGTTTTTCAGTCTTATCGGCGAACGCATGAGCGCGCAGGTGCTGCTGGTGATGTGCCGGCAGCATGGAAACACCGTCGCGGGCGCGCTGAATTTCATCGGCGCCGACACGCTTTATGGCCGCTACTGGGGCGCGCGCGCGGATATTCCTTTTCTGCATTTCGAGGCCTGTTACTATCAGGCCATCGATTTTGCCATCGCCCACGGACTTTGCCATGTGGAAGCTGGCGCGCAGGGGCCCCACAAACTGGCGCGCGGCTATTTGCCGGAAACCACCTATTCGGCCCATTATATCGCCGACCCCTGTCTGCGCGAGCCGGTTGCGCGCTATCTGGGTTTCGAGCAAAAAAGCGTCGAGGAAGCCAGAACCCTGCTATTGAGTCATTCCCCGTTTCGCAAAGAGCCGTGAACCGGGACACCGAAGACCAAGAGGCAATGCGCCGATGAACTATGACGACGACAATATTTTCGCCAGAATGCTGCGCGGGGAAATTCCCTGCGAAAAGATATTCGAAGACGAGCATTCCTTCGCGTTTCTCGATATCATGCCGCGCGCGCCGGGGCACACCCTGGTGATCCCCAGGGCGAAGGCGTCGGGATTTCTGGATATCGGCGCCGATGATCTGTGCCGGCTCATGGTGTGCGTGCAGAAACTGGCCCCGGTGATCGTCAAGGCGCTCGACGCCGACGGGTTCATGTTGCAGCAGTTCAACGGGGCGGGCGCGGGCCAGACGGTGTTTCATCTGCACATCCATATCGTGCCGCGCTATGCGGGCAGACCCCTCCGCCCCCATGGCGAGCAGATGGAAGACACCGATGTGCTGGCCGGCGTGGGGGCGAAAATCCGCGCCGCGCTCGGCGGATAAGCCGGAACGCGCCTTGCCCCGTCTATTTCGCTTTCGCAGCCCAGGTGGCGCCGCCTTTCGGGTCGGGCTTGAACGATATCGCGTAATCGTGACTTCCCGCGCAATCGCTCACCGTCCAGGTCTCGTTCCACGGCGCGCGGGCCGCATCCGATGCCGCGCCGTCCAGCTCCGCCTTGAGCAGGCGCACGGACCGGGCCGGGCAGCCGCGCTTCCTGGCGCTTGCGCGCGCGACCGGCAGCAGGGCGCGGACAATATCCCACTGCAACCGCGGGCCCGCGCGCGATGAACCCGACAGCAGGGCGGCGTGCTGAACCTTGTTGTTGAAATAGGCGGTGAAAATCCTGCGCCTGTAGACGCCGCCGCAGCCGCCGATCTGGAAAATTTCGAGCCACTGGGGCGGGATGCCGATGGCCGCGAACCTGACCGGAGACCTGACGCGCATGACAGGCAGCCGGCGGCGTATTTCCGGCTCGCGGCACGGCCCCAGGCGCTTTTCATATCCAATCGTATAGGCGACAAGCTGGTTGACATATGCGCGGCTCTCGATGAACTGCGCAAACGCCAGCCCCTGGATTGTTTCAGGCGGCTCGCCCGGCGCCGCACCCTGCGCCCGAGCCCCGGGCATCGCCATGGCGGCGCCCAGACCGACAACCAGAGCCAGCCCGAACCGGCGTGCATTCATCGCAATCACCATTCGTCAATCTGATGCGCGCATCACCATACCACATACTGGCCGGCAAGCAGAACCGCGGTTCCCCCGGCCACGCCCGCGCCAAGATTCCGCCGCGCCACAAAGAAAGTCAGCACCCCGCATCCAAACGCACCCACCCGCAAGACCGGATCGACACCGGCCAGCGCACCCACCGGAAACAGCACCATGCGCGCGACCAGCCCGGCGACGAGCGCCGTCGATACCGCGCGCACCCAGTTCAGCAACTCGCTGTCGATATCCAGATTGCGCGCCAGCACGACCCCCAGAAAACGCCACGGGGCGGTGGCGCCAAAGCCGGCGATGAGCAAGAACAGGTAGCTGGGAAACTCGCCGCCGAAGGTCATGGGCGCGCCTTTCGCCGGGCGCTTGCCCCATAGGCTATGGTGCCGCCGATCAGCCCCGTCGCCAGAAGATCGAACCCCGGCATCAGCACGAATAACGGCGGACCGATCGCAAAGCCCAGCGCCAGCGCCATCAGATCGACACGCCCGCGCGCGGACGCGATCAGGGACAACAGAAAATAGATCGGCGTCAGGAACAGCAGCCCGGCGGCAACTTCCACAGGCACGCGCCCGGCGACCAGAAAACCGATCAGCGTGGCGACAAGGTTGAGCACCAGAAAGGCGCTGGCCATGCCGAGAAAATAGGGCGCGCGCAGATGGGCGGGCAGTCCCGGCAGGCGCCGGTGGCCTTCGATCCACACGGTGACGGCGATAAAGTGCGACATCAGGAACTGCAACGGCCGCGAGACGCCGGCCCCCCGCAGCCACGGCATCAGCGAGACCGTCAGGGGCAGCAGCCGGATTGCGGTGAGCGTAACGGCGAATGCGGCCGTCACCAGGCCCGCCCCTTTGGCCACCTCATCGACGAGAACCACCTGGCCCGGCAAAGCCCAAACGATCAGGGTCGTGAACACCGCCTCTGCGGGGCTGAACCCCGTGGCCTGGGCCAGCGCGCCGAACCCGATGAAGGTTGCGAACAGAACGACCGCCGGCGTCGAGGGCGCGAACCGGACGCCGCACCAGAACGCGCGGCGCGCCGTGGCGTCGTCGGCCCATTGCGGCGCGGGCGGCTTGTTCGGACTATCGGGCACGATGCTGGTTCTCTGAGGGCTTCAAGGTTCCCGCGCCCAAGAAGGATCCACCGCCTAGTCGGCGAGCAGGGGAACCTTGGGCACCGAACCGCCTTTGCCGCCACCCTTGCCGGGTCGCTTTTTCGGCTTGCGGCCCTTCGGCCTGGCGCGGCGCGCAGGCTCCTTGCGCGGTTTGGCCTTTTCCTTTTCGGGCGGCAGATATTCAAAATCCAGCACCGGCCGGGCGCCTTTCGGTTTTTTCAGCAAGACCCGAACCGTGCCGCCCTGTTTGAGCTTGCCGAACAGCAGTTCGTCGGCCAGCGGCTTCTTGATGTTCTCCTGAATGACCCGCGCCAGGGGACGCGCGCCATAGGCCTCGTCATAGCCTTCGCGCGCGATCCAGTCATTGGCCTCCTCGCTCAGTTCGATATTCACATTGCGGTCCTGCAACTGGGCTTCCAGTTCGAGCACGAACTTCTCCACCACCCGGCGCACGACATCGCGCGGCAGGCCGGAGAACGAAACCACCGCATCGAGGCGGTTGCGGAATTCCGGCGAGAACATCCTGTTGATGGCTTCCGAACCGTCGTTGTCGCCCTTGGCACGCTGGAAACCGATGCTCGATCTGGCGAGTTCGGCGGCGCCCGCGTTGGTCGTCATGATGACGATGACATTGCGGAAGTCGATGCTCTTGCCGTTGTGGTCGGTCAGCTTGCCGTAGTCCATCACCTGCAGCAGGATATTGAACAGATCGGGGTGTGCCTTTTCGATTTCATCGAGCAGCAGGACGCAATGGGGATGCTGATCGACGCCGTCGGTCAAAAGCCCGCCCTGGTCGAAACCCACATAGCCGGGCGGCGCGCCGATCAGGCGCGATACGGTGTGGCGCTCCATATATTCCGACATGTCGAAGCGCAGCAGTTCAACGCCCAGCAGGTGCGACAACTGGCGCGCCACCTCGGTCTTGCCAACCCCGGTCGGCCCGGCGAACAGGTAGCAGCCGATGGGCTTTTCCGGTTCGCGCAGGCCCGCACGCGCCAGCTTGATGGCCGAGGTCAGCGCATCGATCGCCTTGTTCTGCCCGAACACGACCCGCTTCATGTCTTCGGCGAGATCGCGCAGCACGGCGGAATCGTCCTTCGAGACCGTTTTTGGCGGGATCCTCGCCATGGTCGCAATCGTGCCCTCGACGTCCTTGACGCCGATGGTCTTCCTGCGCCGCGAGGCCGGCAGCAGCATCTGGGATGCGCCGGTCTCGTCAATGACGTCGATCGCCTTGTCGGGCAATTTGCGGTCCGACATGTATTTGGCGGACAGTTCCACGGCCGACCTGATCGCCTCATTGGTGTAGCGGATCTTGTGAAAATCCTCGAAATAGGGTTTCAGACCCTTGAGAATTTTGATGGCGTCCGGCACGCTCGGCTCATTGATGTCGATCTTCTGGAACCGCCGGGCAAGCGCCCTGTCCTTTTCAAAATGCTGGCGGAACTCCTTGTATGTGGTCGAGCCCATACAGCGCAGCCCGCCTTTCTGCAGCGCCGGTTTCAGCAGATTGGAGGCGTCCATGGCGCCGCCGCTGGTGGCACCGGCGCCGATGACCGTGTGGATTTCATCGATGAACAAAATGGCGCCGGGCAGCGCTTCGATCTCCTTGATCACGCCCTTTATGCGCTCCTCAAAATCGCCACGATAGCGCGTGCCGGCCAGAAGCGCGCCCATATCGAGCTGATAGATCGTGCAGTCCTTGAGCACATCGGGCACCTCGCCCCCGACAATCTTGCGCGCCAGGCCTTCGGCGATCGCCGTCTTGCCGACACCGGGATCGCCGACGAACAACGGATTGTTCTTCTGGCGCCGGCACAGGATCTGGGTTGCGCGCGCAACTTCGCGCTCACGCCCGATCAGGGGGTCGATCTTGCCCTCCATGGCGCGCTGATTGAGATCGATGCAATAGGCCTCAAGCGCATCATTGGCGTCGCGGCCGGTGCCCGTCTCGCCGCGATCGGCCGCCTCGTCCTCCAGGCCGCGCACCGGTTTTTCGGTCGACAAACCGGGCTGCTTGGCGATGCCGTGGGAGATGTAGTTGACCGCGTCATAGCGCGTCATTTCCTGTTCCTGCAGGAAGAACGCCGCATGGCTTTCGCGTTCGGCGAAGATGGCGACCAGGACATTGGCGCCGGTCACCTCTTCGCGCCCGGAGGACTGCACATGAATGACCGCGCGCTGAATAACGCGCTGGAACCCGGCGGTCGGCTTGGAATCCTCGCCATCCTCGCTCGCCAGATCGGCAAGTTCATTCTCGACATAATATTCAAGATGGCCGCGCAGCACATCCAGATCGACATTGCACGCGCGCATCACCGAGCCCGCATCCTTGTCATCGATCAGCGCCAGCAGGAGATGCTCCAGCGTCGCATATTCGTGGGCCTGCTCATTGGCGATGGCCAGGGCGCGGTGCAGGGCGTCTTCAAGGTTTCGCGAAAATGTCGGCACGACGGCTCCCTATTCCTTTTCCATGGTGCATTGTAGAGGATGTTCGTGCTGTTCTGCAAAGGCCATGACCTGAGTGACCTTGGTTTCCGCGATCTCATAGGTATAGACGCCGCAGACTCCGACACCTTTCTGGTGCACATGCAGCATGATCCGTGTCGCGTCCTCGCGGCTTTTGCGGAAAAATTTTTCCAGCACCGCAATGACGAATTCCATCGGCGTGTAATCGTCGTTCAGCAGAATCACCTTGTAAAGCCGGGGCTTTTTCGTCCTGCGGCGCGTGCGCGTCAATACCCCGGTCGACCCGCGGCCATCGGCCCCGTCATCGCGCTCATCCTGCCCGGCCATGAGGGCCGGCACCGCCTCAACACATCCAGAGCCTGTCCACATGGCGCCAGAAAACCCTGTTTCAACCATCAGCCTGCACGGGCATCCGCCCCCACTCCATATGGGGGGCCAAACCGGCGAATACGAGACCCGGAACGGGATTCGCCTTCGCGCCCGGCAATATACAAAAAAAAAGCCCGGTGCGAAAACCCGCACCGGGCAATTTGACGGGCCTGAGACCAAAGGGTCGGTCAGGCAACCTTCTTGGCGTCAGCCGTGACGGTCTTGGAGAACTCGCCGACACGCGCCTCGATCGGCTTGTAGACATCCTTGGCGGTCTCGACATAGAGCTCGCCAACCTTGCCCATCTTTTCCACATAGCCCTCATAGGCGGTCTTGGCGAATTTGGTCTGCAGATCGACAGCCTTTTCCACCGACTTGGCCTGAAGCACCTCTTCGAACGCAGCGGCGCCGGTTTCAAAAGACGTGCGCGCGAAGTCCGCCATTTCCGTGGCGATGGTCTGCAACCCGCTGGTCAGCGCCGTTGCGCTGGCAACCGCGGCATCAAGATTGTCTTTGCCGATCGTTTGAAGCTCTTCGAAATTTTTCATCATGTTCCCAACTCCATCTGGGTGAAATTCCGGCCGCATCGACAATGTGTCTGTTGCGATGCAGCATAATTAGGCGCAGCGCAGCAAAATGTCAAGGATTTTTTTGCACTGCACAATTTTTTAACCATAACGCCGCCCGGGACCAAAAATTGGTGCGGTTTTACAAATTGGTAACGCCGAAAGCGGAAAATGGGCGCGGTCTGTAAGTCAGGCCTCATATTGCCGGAAAATGCGTCTCGCCGGCGCATCAGGCTACAAATTTGTGAGTGCGTCATGTTGTTGACCGGATTTACAGTGTTGAGCGATCCTGCGGTCCTCTCAGGTGTATCCCTGATCGATCTGGCACTTCTCTCACCGATTTCAGCAAGCACGGACTTCGTGACCATGGCGGTCATGGCGGCAATTTTGCTGTTGACGGTAAAATAGAACACAACGGGGAGGTGTTCATGCGCGGTGGTGTTCGGGCCGGTTTTCGGACTGGCGGCGGGAGGGCTATTGCAAGAACGCTGCTCGGCATTGTCGCCGCCGCGACACTGCTTGTCGTCAGTGCGGCGCCGGGCGCGCGGGCGGCGCCGAAATTCTCCTCAATCGTCATTGACGGGCATACCGGGCGGGTCATTCAGGCCAACCGGGCCCGCGAGTTGCGTTATCCCGCCTCGCTGACGAAGATGATGACGCTTTACATGCTGTTTGACGAGTTGAAGGCCAAACGCATTTCCCTGAACACCAAGCTGGTGGTCTCGGCGCGCGCCGCCGCGCAGCAGCCTTCGCGCCTCGGTCTCAAGCCAGGCAACCGGATCACCGTCAAGAACGCGATCCTCGCGCTGATCACCAAATCCGCCAATGATGTCGCGGTGGTCGTGGCGGAAAGTATTGCGGGCAGCGAATCCGCCTTCGCCCGGCGCATGACCAGGCGTGCCCGCGCCATCGGCATGAAACGCACCACGTTTCGCAATGCCTCCGGCCTGCCAAACCGCGCGCAGGTGACGACCGCCTACGACATGGCCCAACTCGCCCGCGCCCTCGCCAGCCGGTTTCCCGAATATTACGGTTATTTCAAGACCCGCACCTTCCGCTATCGCGGCAAGGTCTATTACAACTATAATCGTCTTCTTGGGCGCGTTGCCGGCGTGGACGGTATCAAGACCGGCTATACCCGCGCGTCGGGCTACAATCTGACAACATCGGTCAAACGCAACGGCAGGTATCTGATCGCGGTTGTGATCGGCGGGCGCTCTGGGCGGGCGCGCAACCGCACGATGAAGGCGCTGCTGAGCCGCAATTTCGCCAAGGCCGTGGTGCGCCGCTCGAAACCCGCCGCATCGAAAGTCGCGGCTACCGGCAAACCGCGAAAGATGCAGGACCGGATCGCTCCCGACCCGACAAAGCCCAGTGTCATCGCGACGGTGGTGACGGGCCGGTCGCAATCGCGCGTGACCACCCTGCCCGCACCGCTCACGCCCCCGGCGGCGAGACCGCGCGTGGCAGCCCTCAAGCCCACAGTGCTGATCGCGCCGGCTTCCGCGCGCACCCCGCAGCCGGACCCGACGGAAGTGCCGCTTGCCTCAAAGCCGGACGCACCGCGCATCGAGCCCGGCAAACCGCAGGTCACGGCCACGGACGAGCAGCGCTATGATAGCTGGGCCATCCAAATCGGCGCCTTCGCCAGCGAGGATGCCGCACGCCAGCGGCTGGCACTGGCCAAATCGAAGCGCGTGCAGGCCATCAAGGGAAAACGGGAACTGGCGGTGAGCGCCGATGTCAGCGGCAAGACCTATTTTCGCGCCCGGTTCGCCGGCTTCGCCAGCCGCAATCGCGCCGAGCGCGCCTGCCGGGGCCTGCGGCGCAAGGCGATCCGGTGCTACGCGATCGCGCCCAACTGAGCATGGCGGCCTGATCGCGATCGGGCTGTCGGCGCGTCAGACCGGCGGGGTGCACGGGCATCGTGGCGCGCACGCCACGCGCCTACCCGTCCGCGAGCAGGACATCCTTGGCCTGGTTGATCTTGGCGGCGAGATAGCTGGACCCGCCATGGTCGGGATGAAACTGTTTCATCAGCGCCTTGTGCGCCCTGCGGATTTCGGTTTCGCCCGGGTTTTCACCCAGCCCCAGAACCTCGCAGGCCTCCTCCCGGCTCATGGCCGACGAAGGACCGGCCGCGCCCGATTTGCCTCCCTTGCCGCCGGTCGCGGCCCCCGGCGCGGACTCATGGTCGCGCCAGCCATCGTGCATCGCATCAAGATAGGCCTCGAGAAGCGCCAGGCTCTGGTCCCCCGCCCCGCCGCACTCGCGATGCAGCGCAAACAGTTCGTCAAGCGAAAGAGCGCTCAACTGCCGATCGGTGTAATCGCCGCGCAGAACCCGCCCGTCGATGGACCCGCTGTCGTGGTCCAGCGTCATTTCAAGATACGAGGTGCGCACCTTCGATGCCTGGTGCGCCGACTTGCGCTGGCCCATTCCCGAAAAGCCGAACCCCGGCAGGTTGAACGGCAGCCGCCTGCCGAAAAGCCGCAGGGCGAATATCAGCAGCGGCACGGACAAGATGACCCGTCCGGTAACCGCGAAAAAACCCGCCGCCAGCAGCAGCAGCGCCGCACCCGCCCAGCGCACCCCCTTGGCCAGCATCTTGGGGTCTGCCTGAACGAACAGCTTTGCGCCGATCAGCAGAAAAAACAGGAGCAGGACGCCAAGGGCGAAAAATTGCATGGCGACTATTTCAGTTGTTCCAGCAGCGCCGCGACATCGCCGCTTGAGCGCGACGAATAATCGGCCAGCGCAGTCTGCCCTCCCGCGGCGTAAACCGCAACGGCCGACAGCAGCTCACGCAGGCGCCCGGCCGACGACAGGTCAAACCGGCAATAGGCGCCATGGGTCAGCCGGGCGATTTCGCGGAAAGCCGCTTCGGCGCCCGGCTCCATGCCTTCCTGAAACATGAAAAACGGAATGCCCAAAAGCCCCAGCTCTCCGGCCCGCGCGCACAGGCGGTCCACATCCTCTTCCATGCAATCACCGACATAAACGACGGCATTGACCTTGCCGGCTTTCGCTTCGCGCTTCACATGGGCAAGCACCTTGCCGATCTGGGTCTGCCCGCCGCGGCAATAGACCGACGACATGAGCTCCGCCAGCCGCGAGGCGTCGTTGACCCATTTGCTGGCCCGGCATTCGCGAAAGCCCCGGAAATAGACGAGCTGCACCGCGAGGCCGCCGATGGCGGCGGTTTCCAGAAACATCTGCCCCTGCAATTCGCACGCCCGGTCCCAGGTGGGCTGCCGGCTCATGGTGGCATCGAGCGCGAAAATCAGCCGCCCGCGCACGCCGCCGCGCTCCGGCTTCTTCATCGTGCGGATCTTTGACAGGAAACGATCGACATCGTCGTCGCTGGACGCAGGCGTCGCGGCATCCGGCACGACGGGACGCTGATCCTTCTTGCCCATGGTTCCTCTCACAAGCAGGTGCGCGCAGCGGCCAAGGGGGCGATCGCTGCTTCACATCTAACAGATAGCAGCACCGGCAGGGCTGGAAAAGGGCGGCGGCGGCAGTGCGGCGTGACTTTTTTCTTGAGCCTGCTCTCAGGACGCTATCGTAGCCGGCACCGTGGCCAGCATTTCCTGACCGCTCAATTTACGGTCCATCGGCAGGTTGAGGAACTTCAAAAGCGCGCGCACTTCGTGGCGGGCGGCGAGATGCGACATGGAAATGTTGATGCCGCTGTCCTTGTGCATCACATCGAACAGCGTCAGCCCGCGCGGAAACAACTCGCGGAATATCACCCGGTCGCCGAGACCCGGCGCCAGGCGGAAATCGAGTTCCCCCGGCAGAACGCTCAGCAACCGGTCGATGCGCAGCTTGTTTCTCGATGCGATCCGGTTGAACCGGTTGCGCACCACAACCCAGTCGATATCGGCATTATCGACGCTGTCGCGCCGGCGCCGGCTTTCGCGCACCATCAGCGCATACTGGCTGGGGCGCACCGCGTCGTAGGATTCCCCGTCCACATTCACCAGCACGTCGAGGTCGATGAAACTCTCGTTGATCGGGGTGATGAGCGTATCGGCCATGGAGTGTCCGAGGCGCGAAAGATAGTTGTCGCTGCCCGGCGAATCGATCACCACGAAATCACACTCATGCTCAAGGTGCCCGATGGCCTCGGCGAAGACGCCAAACTCGCGTTCCTCGTCGCGGTCGAGATGGCCGGTCTCGCCCGAAGCGATCGTGTAGTGAACAGGCAGCGGCAGGTCGAGACATTTGCGCCGCGCCCAGTCTTCGCGGTTTTCCAGATAGCGCGTCAGCGATTGCTGGCGGCTGTCGAGGTCGATGGTCCCGACCGTCATCCCTTTGTCAAGCAACGCGACGACCAGATGCATCGCAATCGTGGATTTGCCCGATCCGCCCTTTTCATTGCCAACAACGATGACATGGGCCGATCTGAATACGCGACCTAGTTCAGTCATTACTCTTACCCGATAACCGCACCACAACCCCACCGGCACCCCGTGTCCATGAATACTGGGCGCGCGTGAGGCAATCAGTCAAGGAAAACCACCAAATCTTCGTCTTTTGGTGAATCGGCGCGGTGTGCAGTTCAGTCCTCGCGCGCGGCGGCACCCAGCGACATCAGCGCCGCATTGCCGCCGGATGCGGTGGTGTCGGTGCTGGTCACCCGCTCGGTCGCGAAGCGTTGCAGATAGTGGGGTCCGCCCGCCTTGGGGCCGGTGCCCGACAACCGTTCGCCGCCGAACGGCTGCGCCCCAACCACCGCGCCGACCTGATTGCGGTTGATGTAGACATTGCCGACACGGACGCGTTCGCGGATTTCGCGCGCGGTGCGCTCGATGCGGGTATGAACCCCCAGGGTCAGCCCGAAACCGGTATCGTTGATCGCATCGCAGACCTTGCCGAGATGCCCGGCGGAATATGTGATGACATGCAGCACAGGCCCGAACACCTCATGGGTCAGGGGCTTCAGGTCATCCAGCCTGTAGGCCGCCGGGGAAACAAACGTGCCATGGCCGGTTTCGGGGGGCAGCGCCAGGTCCATCACGGTCGAACCCAGCGACGCCATGCGCGCCTTGTGGGCGTTCAGCCTGTCGCGCGCGTCCTCATCGATGACCGGGCCCACGTCGGTTGCATAATCCAGCGGATCGCCGATCCGCAGTTCCTCCATGGCTCCCTGCAGCATGGTGATGATTTTTCCCGCCACATCGTTCTGCACGAACAGAATGCGCGCGGCCGAACAACGCTGGCCGGCGCTGTCGAACGCGGAGCGCATGGCATCCGCGACGGCCTGTTCCGGCAGCGCGCTCGAATCCACGATCATCGCGTTCTGCCCGCCGGTCTCGGCGATCAGCGGCACGATCGCGCCGGCGCGCCGGGCGAGCGACCGGTTGATGATCGTGGCGGTCTCGTTGGACCCGGTGAAGGCCACGCCCGAAATGCGCGGATCGGCCACCAGTTTCGCGCCGACGGCGCCCCCCTCCCCGGTAATCAGGTGCAAGACCTCGCCCGGCACGCCCGCCTCGTGCATCAGCCGGACCGCGACAGCGGCAACGAGTGGCGTCTGTTCGGCCGGTTTGGCGATCACTGCGTTGCCGGCGGCCAGCGCGGCGGCGACCTGGCCGGTGAAAATCGCGACCGGGAAATTCCACGGCGCGATGCAGGCAAAGACGCCGCGTCCGTGCAGGCGCATTTCGTTGCGCTCGCCCGTCGGGCCCGCCAGGGCCAGGGCTGCGGAAAAACCGGCCCGCGCCTGCGCTGCGTAGTAGCGCAGAAAATCGACCGCCTCGCGGACATCGTCCAGCGCATTCTGCAGGGTCTTGCCGGATTCATGGATGATGATGCCCATGAGCTCGCTCAGGCGGGCCTCATAGAGATCGGCGGCGCGTTCGAGAATGTCTGCGCGCGCATCGCCGCTGATACGGTCCCAGCCGCCCTGCGCCCCGCCCGCCGCCTTCAGCGCCGTGTCCAGCATCTTGTCATTGGCCGCGACCACCTCGCCCAGCGTGATGCGGCGGTCATGGGGGGCGGTGACCGGGCTGACGGGGCCGGAAAGCCGCTCGCCCGATATGATCGGCCCCGCATGATGGGGCCGCGACCGGGCGTCCGCGATCTCCGCCAGCAGCGCCAGACGCACCGCCTCATCCCACAGCGCCAATCCTTTCGAGTTGACGCGCGGGGCGAAGATCTCGCGCGGCAGCACGATCTGCGGATGCGCGATCTGCTTCAGCGCCGCGGTTTCCTCGACCGGATCGGCGATGATTTCGCGGATCGGCGCTTCGTCGTCCGCCAGCCGGTTGACGAAAGAGGTGTTGGCGCCGTTTTCCAGCAGGCGGCGCACCAGATAGGCGAGCAGATCTTCATGAGAGCCCACCGGCGCATAGACGCGGCAGGCAATGGCGAGCTTGTCCGCGCCAATCACCTCCTCATAGAGCGCCTGGCCCATGCCATGGAGGCGCTGGAACTCAAAATCGCGCGATGTGCCCGCCAGCACGCTGACGGCGGCCAGGGTATGGGCGTTGTGGGTGGCGAATTGCGCATAAAACCGGCGCCGGGCCTTGAGCAGATATTTGACGCAGGCCAGATAGGAAACATCCGTGCTGGTCTTTCGGGTGAACACCGGATAGCCCGCAAGGCCATTTTCCTGGGCGCGTTTGATTTCGGTGTCCCAATAGGCACCCTTGACGAGGCGCAGCGGAATGCGCCGTCCGGTCGCCTGGGCCAGTCCGGCGAGCCATTCCAGAGCCGGCAGGGCGCGCTTGCCATAGGCCTGAACCGCAAGGCCCAGCCCGTCCCAGCCGGACAGCGCCGGCGCCACCGCCAGTTCGCCGAACAGCCCCAGCGACAGGTCGAGCCGCTCGACCTCTTCCGCATCGATCGTGAGACCGAGACCCGCGGCCTTGGCCTGCTCGCAGAGGCGCAGGACACGAGGCAGCAATTCCGCGCGCAGGCGCTCTGCTTTCGCCGGTTCGTAACGCGGGTGCAGCGCGGAGAGTTTGACCGATATGCTGGGCCGGGCGAAAATGCTGTCCCGCGGGCCCATGGGCCCGGCATGGCGCGCCACTTCCTCAACCGCCGTCTCGTAGGCCGCGAGATAGCGGGCCGCATCCCCGGCGGTCATGGCCGCTTCCCCCAGCATGTCGAAGGAGAACCGGTATCCGGCGTCCATCTCCGGCGCCGCGGCGCCGAGCGCTTCGGTGATGGTGCGCCCGAGCACGAACTGCTTGCCCATGATGCGCATCGCATGGCGCATGGCCTGGCGGATGATGGGCTCGCCGGAGCGCGAGACCAGGCTTTTGAGATAGCCGGAAAAATCCTCAATTCTGTCCGCGCCCAGTTCGACCACCCGGCCGGTGAGCATCAGCCCCCAGGTCGAGGCGTTGACGAACAGCGAGTCCGACTTGCCCAGATGGCGTTGCCATTTCTGGCCGCCGATCTTGTCGGCGATCAGCCTGTCGGCGGTCCGCGCATCGGGAATGCGCAACAGCGCCTCGGCCAGACACATCAGCACCACGCCCTCCTCGCTGGAAAGCGCATATTCGTTCATGAAGGCGTCGACGCCGCCGGCCTGGCGGCGGCCCGCGCGCACCGCATGCACCAGCCTGCGGGCCAGCGCCTCGATGTCCCCACGCGTGCCCGGCGCCACCCGCGCCTTCCTGACCAGCGAGCGCACGAGAACGGCTTCGTCCATCAAGGTGTAGTCCCACAGCGCGGAACGGTCGGGAACCCGCCGGCCCTTATCCCGGTTTTGCGGTTTGCCCTGCGCCGTCATCCTGCCATCTCCCCTGTCTCACATGCCCGACAATATGCCTGATAATGCCACAACGCGGGTGGCGGATCCGACTATCTGATAGCTGCTCGTGTTTCGTCATGGAAGAGGTCATGCAAACGCGCCTGTTGCCTTTGTCGGCAAAGCAGGGTTGAGTGCGGCTCGCTGATTGAGCGCCACAAACGGATCACGAGAATGGCCCGACCGTTGCCGGTTGTTCGCACTGTCAAGGACCTGCGCGCCCAGGTCGTGGACTGGCGCAAAGCCGGACATTCCATAGCGCTGGTGCCGACCATGGGGGCGCTGCATGAAGGGCACTTGTCGCTCATCGATCTGGCGCGGCGACATGCGGCGCGCACCGTTGTGTCCATTTTCGTCAACCCCTCCCAGTTCGGCGAAAACGAAGACCTCGACAGCTATCCCCGCGACGAACGGCGCGATTGCGCGCTGATTGCCGGGCGCCGGGGCGATCTGGTGTTCGCGCCCGCTATCGGGGAAATGTATGGCGAGGGTTTCGCCACCACGGTCGATGTGCCCGCGCTCAGCGCACCGCTGTGCGGCGCATCGCGGCCCGGGCATTTTGTCGGCGTCGCCACGGTGGTCGCCAAACTGCTCAATCAGGCGCGCCCCGACTACGCGGTATTTGGCGAAAAGGACTACCAGCAATTGCTGGTGATCCGGCGTCTGGCCAGCGATCTCGATATCCAGACCGAAATACTCGGCGCGCCGATCGTGCGCGAAGACGACGGGCTGGCGCTGTCCTCGCGCAACCAGTATCTGAACGAACGGGAACGCGCGCTGGCGCCGCAGTTCCACAAGACGCTGCGCACCGTGGCCGAGCAGATCGCCACAGGTTCGCGAACGGGACAGGCTGCAAACTGGGGCGCGCGCGTGTTGTCGCAATCCGGCTTCAGGGTCGACTATGTCGATGTGTGCGACGGCGCGACGCTGGAGCGCATCACCGGGCGGCCCGGATCCAGGGCGGCCGCACGGGTGTTTGGCGCGGTCTATCTGCGCCAGACCCGCCTGATCGACAATGTGCCGGTGGACCGTGCCTAGCTAGAGCAGGCCCAGTTCGGCGAGTTCAGCCCGCATGACCGGCGCCAGGTCGTTGTCGCCGCCGGACTCGAGATCGCGCGGGGCGTCCTCCCGGGTCAGATAGCGCCACCCCTGAAAGGCGCGGCGGCGGCGGGGATGGGTCAGCACCCGTTCGCGGTCGTAAACCAGCCGGCAGCGGCCGATGCCCTCATCGTCCCGAAACCGCTCGATGGCGATCAGCCGCTGGCGCACCAGGATCCGCCCCCCGATGACCCAGTAGAGCGAGCCGCCATCGAGCAATTCACCGGTCCGGCGCGGCGTCATGCGGGTGACATGATAAAGCCGTCCCTGCCGCTCCCAGCGCAGATCCTGCAACCGGGCGAGGTGGTTGACATCCCTCACCCCGACACACAGCTTTACCAGATTGAGCGCCATATCCCCGCCGGCTCCCTTACGCGCCGTCCTCTTCGGGCAGCAGCAGATTGAGAACGAAGCCCAGCACCGCCACCGGGATGATCGGCGTGGCCACGAGCAGTTTGAGCGTCGGCGCCATGCCGGCGGTGAACTCGGGCACCGCATAGATGCCCCAGCCGACAGCCAGGGACACCGCGATGATCATCAGGTTGCGCCGGGTGAGCGGCGCCCGGGAAATCAGCTTGATGCCCGAGGCCGTCACCAGCCCGAACATCATGATCGCCGCGCCGCCGAACACCGGATTGGGGATCGCGGTGATCAGCGCGCCGAATTTGGGCACCAGCCCCGCCGCGATCAGCACGAGACCCGAAATGGTCACCACATGGCGGCTCATGACCCCGGTATAAGCGATCAGCCCCACATTCTGGCTGAACGATGTATTGGGCATGGCGTTGCCGAGCGCGGCGACGAGGGTGCCCAGGCCATCGGCCAGAATGCCGCCCTTGATTTCCTTCTTCGTTGCCTCGCGGCCCGCGCCGCCGACCGTTATGCCGGAAATATCGCCGATCGTTTCCACCGTCGTGACAAACGCCATGATGGCCATGACGAGAATCATGGCGCCGGAAAACTCGATGCCGAACTGAAGCGGGCTGGGGATGGCGAACCAGGACGCATTGACGATGCTGTCAACCTTCACCAGCCCCATGGGCCAGCCGATCAGATAGCCCGCGACAATGGCGATAAAGACGCCGGACGCGCCGATGAAGCCGGCAAACATGGTGCGCAGCGCGATGGCGATCGCGAGCACGAAGGCGGCCAGCGCAATATAGTACCAGGCGCCGAAATCGGGCAGCAGCCGAGGCACCGGATGGCCCCCCGTATACCGGATCGAGACCGCCAGCAATGTGGCGCCGATGGTGAGCACGACGAGGCCGGATATCAGCGGCGGAATATATCTGCGCACGGAGTCCACGAACATCGCCAGGATGATCTGAAAAATCCCGTTGAGCACCGCGGCGCCCAGAACGCCGGCCATTCCCATCGTCTTGCCGATGCCGATCAGCGGCCCGAGAAAGGCGAAGCTCGTGCCCTGAACCACCGGCAGGCGCGCGCCCACCGGCCCGATGCCGATGGTCTGGAACAGGGTCGCAACGCCGGCCATCAGCATCGCCGCCTGCACCAGGAAAATCTTCTGCTCAATATCCAGCCCCAGCGCATTGCCGATGATGAACGGCACGGCGATATTGCCGACCAGCATGGCCATGACGTGCTGAATGCCGAGGGGCACCGCCTCTTTGATGGGCGGCATATAGTTCGGGTCCTGCATTGGATCCGGTTCGATCCCGGTCCTTTTTTCCAGTTTCTTCGCCATCGCAATCCCCTCTTCCGCGGCGCGCCATACGCGCGCGTTCGCAAAGTATAGACTGCGAATCGGGTCGCGCCAAAGGCCGCGGCCCGCCTTGTGGAAACCTGGCGGCGGACAGGGCCGGGAAAACGCGGCGGCGGCCAAGTCTTCCCTTGCTCACCGCCGTCGGCAGCGGCTATGGCTGTAGGGGTTCTGATTCGTCTTGGGTTTTACGTTCGTTACGCGCCCCATGGCCAATACGCCGGACCTGTTTGAAGACCAGCCCGCACGCGGTGATCCGCCCGCCGGGCCGCGCCGCGCGCGCCATCCCGCGCGCGGCCGCGAAGAGGCCTATACCGCCGCCGATATCGAAGTGCTTGAGGGCCTTGAGCCGGTGCGCCGCCGGCCGGGCATGTATATCGGCGGCACCGATGAACGCGCGATGCACCACCTGTTCGCCGAAGTCATCGACAATTCAATGGACGAGGCCGTGGCCGGTCACGCCGACCGGATCGAGGTGACGCTGGAAGACGACGGTTTCTTGAGCATCACGGATAACGGCCGGGGCATTCCGGTCGATCCGCACCCCAAATACAACAACAAGACCGCCCTGGAAGTCATCATGACCACGCTGCACGCGGGCGGCAAATTCGACAGCGGGGTCTACGATACCTCCGGCGGTCTCCACGGGGTCGGCGTGTCGGTGGTCAACGCCCTGTCTGAAACCCTTGAGGTGGAGATCGCCCGCGGCCAGACGCTGTATCGCCAGTCCTACACAAGGGGCGAGCCGGACGGCAAAGTCGAAAATCTGGGCAAGGTGCACAACCGCCGCGGCACCCGCGTGCGGTTTCGTCCCGACCCGGAAATTTTCGGCCAGAACGCGGCCTTCCGTCCGGCGACGCTGTACCGGATGGCGCGCGCCAAGGCCTATCTGTTCGGCGGCGTCGAGATCCGCTGGTCGTGCGCCGCCGCGCTGATCGGCGACAAGGATCAGACCCCTGAAAAAGCGGTGCTGCATTTTCCCGGCGGCCTGAAAGACTATCTTGCCGAACGCATCGAGGGGCGGGTGCTGGTGACCGGCGATTTTTTTTCCGGACAGGTCGGAAAGCCCGGCCGGCATGGCTGTGTGGAATGGGCGGTCGCCTGGTATGGCGGCGCGGAGGAGTTTCTCAATTCCTACTGCAACACGGTGCCGACCACCCATGGCGGCACCCATGAAGCGGGCCTGCGCATGGCGCTGAGCCGGGGCCTCAAGGCTTATGGCGAATTGTCCGGCAACAAGAAGGCCGCCCGTATCACCACCGATGACGTGATGGCGTCGGCGGGCGTCATCCTTTCGGTGTTCATCCGCGAACCGGAGTTTCAGGGCCAGACCAAGGACAAACTGGCGACCAGCGAAGCCACCCGCATCGTCGAGAGCGCCGTCCGCGATCATTTCGACCACTGGCTGACCGGCCAGCCGCTGCAGGCCAACAAGCTGCTCGACTGGGTCATCATGCGCGCTGATGAGCGCATCGCGCGGCGCCGGGAACGCGAGGTCAACCGCAAGTCGGCGGTGCGCAAGCTGCGTCTGCCCGGCAAGCTGGCCGATTGCTCGCAGCAGGCCGCGGAGGGCACGGAACTGTTTATCGTGGAAGGCGACAGCGCCGGGGGATCGGCCAAACAGGGCCGCGACCGCAAGATTCAGGCCGTGCTGCCATTGCGCGGAAAAATCCTCAATGTCGCCAACGCCACCACGGCCAAGATTTCCCAGAACCAGCAGATTGCCGATCTCGTTCAGGCCCTGGGATGCGGCACCGGCGCGCAGTATTCGGAAAGCGATCTGCGCTATGAAAAAATAATCATCATGACCGATGCCGATGTGGACGGGGCGCATATCGCATCCCTGCTGATGACTTTCTTCTTTCGCCAAATTCCACAACTCATTGAAAACAAACACCTCTACCTTGCCATACCGCCGCTATACCGGCTGGCGCAGGGCGGCAAGGTGGCCTATGCGCGCGACGATGCGCACAGGGACGAACTGCTGAAATCGGAATTCGACGCCCGCAAGAAACTGGAGATCAGCCGTTTCAAGGGATTGGGCGAAATGCTGCCCCGCCAGCTCAAGGAGACCACCATGATGCCGGCGAGCCGTACATTGCTGCGCGTGCAGATCGCCAGCGAGGAGGCCGGCGCCACGCAGGACGCCGTAAGCCGGCTGATGGGGAACAAGCCGGACGCCCGCTTCCGGTTCATTCAGGAACGCGCCCGGTTCGTCGGCAATGACGAACTGGATATCTGAAGACCGCCGCTATCCCTGCCGCAGCGGCGTCAGCCGGATTTCCACCCGCCGGTTCAGCGCGCGGCCCTCGCGGGTCGCGTTGGTGGCAATCGGACGGGACTTGCCATAGCCGCGAATCTGGATCCGCCGGGGATCGACCTGGCGCGCCGACAGAAAATCCGCAACCGATCTGGCGCGCCGGTCCGAAAGTTCCAGATTGGCCTGTTCAGAGCCGATACTGTCGGTGTGCCCTTCAATATCGATCAGCGTGCGGTCATATTCCTTGACCACCAGCACCACCGAATTGAGAACCTCGTAGAACCGGGGCTTGATTTCGGCGCGATTGAAGTCGAACGTCACATTGCCCGGCATGTTCAAGATGATGTAGTCGCCGTCGCGGGTCACGCTCACCCCGGTGTTCTGCAACCGGCGGCGAAGATCGGCTTCCTGGCGGTCCATATAGGCGCCGACGCCGGCTCCCGTCAGCGCCCCGAGACCGGCGCCGACCAGTATGGCGGTACGGCTCTTGACCCCCGATGCTTCGCCGACAACAGCACCGACGCCCGCGCCCAGCAGGCCGCCCAGCAGGCCGCCCTTGCCGGCGCTGGACATTTTTTCCTCGCCCGTGAACGGATCGGTCGTACAGCCTGTTACCGCAAGCGCGAGAGCCACGCATGCCAGGGTCCGGCTTACCTTCATGACAGTCATCCTCGTTGCCAGGCGGCCCGCCAGGAGCGGAGCCGCAAAAAAAAATCCCGCTGTGGCGGCCCCTGCAACGCCACGTCACTGTAAACTGCGCGAATACGGCAGAATGATGATGCCGGTCAAGGGCTTGAATGGGGAAAAGCCGGATTTTCGCGGCGCGGCGGAAACACGAAAACCCGCCGCCTGGATGTTCGGGCAGCGGGTTTTCCAGCATCGCTGAAGCCGCACAGGCCCTCAGCAATATGTCCGCCAGACCCATCTTTTGTGCATGTGGCGATGGCGCACATGCCAGAATTTCACGAGCACGCGCCGCGGGGCGCAGTAATAGCCGCCATAAAAGCCGCCATAATAGCCGCCGAAATGGGCGAGGCCGCCGAAGCTGAGATTGACGCTGACGCCGGCATTGGCCTGGGGGGTATTGATGGCGCTCGCGCCGAGGGTGATGGCGAGCGCGGCGGCGGAAGTCAGAATAGCGTTCTTGAACATGGGGGCTCTCCTTGGTCCAGACTCGACTTGTTCGAGTTGCGCGTTTCGGCGATCGAATGTCGCCTCTGCACATCAGACGCGCAACAAGCGGGAAAGGTTCAGATTTTTTTTGGATTGCGCCAACCGCCGCACCGAACATGGCAGACCGCAAGGCCCCGTGCACGGACTGCGGCACTCGCCGGCGCCTGCCCTGCTCCAGGTCTCTATCCGCATCCCGCCCCGGTCAAATCCGCCGGTAACGCACTGGCCTCATATCTTGATGGCCATGGCCGTCAGATACATGAACACGATGCCGAAGACGAGCCCGCCCAGAGCGTAGCGGTCGAGCATGACGAATCCGTCTTTCTCATCACGAACCGAATATGCCGCGACCTCGAACAACACCTGAAGGATCGCGCCCGTGGCGATCGCCATGGCAAGGGCCGCCCATTGCGGAGCGATCGCATAACTGCCAAGCCAGATGCCCGGAATTGCGGGTGCGCCGGCAAGCAGGGCAAGGCCCGCAAAGACGATGACCGGCGGCCTGTTCTTGACCAGCGGCGCGGCAATGGCGATGCCTTCCGTCAGATTGTGCACGGTGAAACCGATAACCAGAAACGCGCCAAGACCGGCCGAGCCGGCCGCAAGCGCGGTGCCGATCGCCAGGCCTTCGCTGAAATTGTGCAGCCCTATCCCGAGCGCGACATAGACGGCCAGCGCAAGGCCGCTCGGCCGGTCTTGGCGCGTTTCTGG
>JALURZ010000041.1:37393-39217 GCA_027058735.1 Hyphomicrobiales bacterium
TTCTGGGCCTGGTCGCCATGGGGCGGCGGCGCGCCGCGCCGCCGCCCCATGGCGACCAGGCCCAGAAAAGTCAGGGCGGCAACGATCAGCACCATTGCCGTTCCCTGAAACGCCGCGGCGGCCGCCTGGCCGAATTTCAGCGCCGCCTCGAAGGTATCGATCAGCAGAAAAGCCAGCATCCCGACGCTGAGCGCAAGAAAGAACCGCATGCCCCGGCGCTGCAAGGAGCGCATGAGGGGAAAAAACATCAAGCCGATAACGACAGGCAGAATGCCCACAAAACTGCCGATGACGGCGTGATTGAGCAAATTCCCGGCCCGCTCTTCGGGCACCGCGAGGGCCACCTCGATGACATGCTCGAAGGTCAGGCCGGTACTGGTCACCAGCTTGATCTTGTGCACCTCCCCCTGAACCCAGGGATAGGGAACTTTCAGCCAGGCGGAAGAGACCCTCGTCAACGGGCCGGCGGGGGTCTGGGTAAATGCCCAATATGCGCTGTCGATCTGCACCTGGGCGATGGTCATGGGTCTGTCGCCCCCGGCGCGCACCTTGAGATGAATGCCCTCCTCGTCAAGGAACACCCGTTCAAAGGTCAGGTTTTCGACAGGCGGGGCGCCGCTTGCGAACAGACGCAGCGGATCGCCGGCTGTCAGCCATGCGCCCGCCGCCAGCAGCAGCAGCACCGGCAGGATCATGTAGACGACAGTCCGGATGACCCCCCCGCGCGCGGCGCGCGCCCCGTCCGGTTTGGCGTTGAGTGTCCTGGCCGCGCTCATGTGCCGTCCTCCACCACATCGAACATGCCCATCCATCCCAGTTCGGTGAACTCCGACTGATGCGCATGGAACATGTACCGGCCGGGTTCGTGGTCCTTGAACGAAAATTCAAGAATGCCGCGCTGGGCCTGACACTGCATGATCGTATCGACCGTGCGCAGCGTCGGGGCAAGGGTGGTGCCATGATCGTAATAATCAAAGAAATTCCCGTGCAGATGAAAGGAGTTCACCGGGTCGAATTCCGTGACGTTGATCAGATAGATCCGGACGGGCCGTGATTTTTCTATGCGGATGGGATGCTTCATATAGTGGTGGGCGACGGTATTGACGGCGTAGAACTCGTTCTCGCCGTCAAAATTGGTATCAAAGGCGTTCATCACCATGACAAATTCCTGCCATCGCACGTTCTGCGGGGCGCCCAGCAGGCGAGAGCGCGCGGCATCGGCGAAATCGGGATGCCTGTCGGGGGCGGGATCGACGATGAAAGCGCCATACATGCCCTTGTGCATATGGCGCACCAGCGGCAGGACGTGGCAGTGATAGAGGTGGCAGCCGAAAGGGGCGGCGTCAAACTCATACACGAATTGTTCGCCGGGCTCGATCACTCCGGGCGTGCCGGGCACACCATCCATGCGCGCTGAATGAATGCCGTGAAAATGCATGGAATGGGGATGCGACGCCAGATTGCGGAACACGATGCGCAACTTCTCGCCTTCGGTTGCCCGCAACGCCGGCCCGGGAACGCGCCCGTTGTAGGTCCAGGCGGGAAAAATCACGCCCGGCGCAATCTCGATCTCCCGGTCGCTCGCCTCGATCTCGAAGGTGCGGACCGTCCCGCCCTCTTCATTCCGGCTCACGGTGCCGGTCTCCCAGTCCCTCAGCAGGGCAGAGGCGTCAAACCCGTTTATGGCGGCGCCGACATCGCCGACGGTGGTCATGGCGGCGCCCGTTTTGCGGTGCGCATTGCCGCGGCTTGCCTCCTTGCCCGGCGCATCCCGCGCCGCATCCGCATCCCCCGCGCCCGCCAGTCCGGCCCATGTCGAACCAC
>JALURZ010000042.1 GCA_027058735.1 Hyphomicrobiales bacterium
GTCAAGATAGGCTCGACGACCGCGACCCCTTCAGCGCGCGCGGTGTTTGCCGCAACGGGAGCGCTGGGCCGGGAAGGCGAAACGCATCGCAACCCGCAAATCGCCGATTTTTTCGACAGTCTCGGGGCCGATGGCGCGCCGTTCTACCGCTCTGTCATGGCGCGGCACCTCACCGCGCAGGCCATCGAGCGCGGTCATCTGCGCCCCGGCGACATCGCCGGCTACACCGTCGTCCATCGCCGGCCCGTGAGGGGCAGGCGGCCCGGCGCGCGCGTGCTGCTCAATCCGCCGCCGTCATCTGGCGGGGCGATGATCGCGCGCGCGTTTCATGAACTGGGCGAAGGGCACACGCCCGCCGCCTTCGCGATGGCCCTGGGCCGGGCGGATGCGGCGCGCAGACGCTGCGGCGGCGATCCGCAGCGCCTGCTGGAGGAGATCGGGATCGCGGCAGCCGGCGACCCTCCCGGCGGCGCGGTTCACCGCGGCACCACTCATGTAAGCATCATCGATGGTCAGGGCAACGCCGCGTCCGCGACGGTTTCCAATGGCGAGGGCAATGGCCACATGGTCGGCGGCTGGGGCTTCATGATGAACAATGTGCTGGGGGAAGAAGACCTCAATCCGCTGGGGTTTCATGCCTGGGAGCCGGGCAGACGCCTGTCCTCCATGATGGCGCCGGCGCTGGTCGAGTTCGGCGACGGCGCGCTCGCCGCCATCGGGTCGGGGGGCTCCAACCGCATCCGCTCGGCCATGTTTCAGGCCATCGCGCACCTGTGCGCCGGGGCCGCGCCGCGCGAAGTGGTCGCCGCGCCGCGGGTCCACGTGGAGGGTACTCACCTCGATTTCGAGGATCTTTTTGACGGGCCTGAGCGGCGCGCGCTGGCGGGCGGTTTCGCCGATCACCGCGCCTGGCCCGACCGCAACCTTTTTTTCGGCGGCGTCCACTGCGCCCTGCGACACGCCGATGGCGCCTTTTCGGGCGCCGGCGACATGCGCCGCAGCGGGGTTTATGTCGAAGTGGGGTGAGGGTCCGCCCCCGAAAGACACGCTCTAATGCGCCTCGTCCCAGTTGGCGGCGGCCTTGGCATCGACTTTCAGCGGCACGCTCAAGGCCAGCGCCGGTTCGCAGGCGCGTTCCATGACCTGGCGCACGATTTCGGTCGTGTCCGCGATTTCGGCGTCCGCCACCTCGAAGATCAGCTCGTCATGGACCTGCAGCAGCATGGCCGCGCCGAGGCCGGCTTCCCGCAGCGCGCCGGGCATGCGGATCATGGCGCGGCGCAGGATATCGGCCGCCGTGCCCTGGATGGGAGCGTTGATGGCGGCGCGCTCCATGAAGCCGCGCCGGGCCGGATTTTTCGAATTGATTTCGGGATAATGGCAGCGCCGGCCGAACGCGGTCTCGACATAACCCGTCCGGCGGCAGAATTCCCTGGTCTCCTCCATATAGGCGAGAATGCCGGGGAAGCGTTCGAAATAGGTGTCGATATAGGCCTTGGCCTCGCTGCGCGGAATGGCAAGCTGGTTGGCCAGGCCGAACGCCGAAATGCCGTAGATGATGCCGAAATTGATCGCCTTGGCGCGCCGGCGCACGGATGGGTCCATGCCCTCGATGGGCACGCCGAACATTTCGCTCGCCGTCATGGCGTGAATGTCCAGGCCGTCCGCGAACGCCTGCTTCAGCGGCGCGATATCGGCGATATGGGCCAGCACCCGCAGTTCGATCTGGCTGTAGTCGGCGCTCAACAGCTTGTGGCCGGGAATGGCGACAAAGGCGGTGCGGATCTTGCGCCCTTCCGGCGTGCGCACGGGAATATTCTGCAGGTTCGGTTCAGACGACGACAGCCGCCCGGTGGTGGTGGCGGCCAGCGAAAAAGAGGTGTGTACGCGGCCCGTGTCCGGATTGATGAAACCGGGCAGCGCATCGGTATAGGTGCTGCGCAGCTTGGACAGCTGGCGCCATTCCAGCACCTTGGCCGGCAGGTCATGCCCCTCGCCCGCAAGCTGTTCCAGCACGTCCGCGCCGGTGGCCCAGGCGCCGGTCCTGGTTTTGCGCCCGCCCGAAAGCCCCATCTTGTCGAACAGGATTTCACCCAGTTGCCGGGGCGAGCCGACGTTGAACGCCTCGCCGGCAAGGGCGTGAATTTCGGCCTCAAGCATGTCGAGACTGTTCGCGAAATCCCCCGACAGGGCGGCCAGCACGGTGCGCTCAACGGTGATGCCGGCCCGCTCCATGGCGCTCAGCACCGCCACCATGGGGCGTTCCAGGGTTTCATAGACGGTTGCGCGGCGCTCCGCCACCAGGCGCGGCTTCAGCACCCGGTGCAGACGCAAGGTGACATCGGCGTCCTCCGCCGCATAAGGCGCGGCCTCCTCGATCGCCACCAGACCGAAGGTCACCGCCCCCTTGCCGGAGCCGGCGACCGCCTTGAAGGGGATCGGCGCATGGTCGAGATGACGCCGCGACAATTCGTCCATGCCGTGGCCGCCGAGGCCCGAATCGAGCGCATAGGAGAGCAGCATGGTGTCATCGATGGGCGCAATGGCGACGTCGTGGCGCGCCAGTATCTGAGCGTCGAACTTGATGTTCTGGCCGACCTTGAGAACGCCCGGGTCCTCCAGCAGCGGTTTGAGCAGCGCCAGCGCGTCCTTGAGCGGTATCTGCGCGCCCACATCGCCCGCGAGCCCGAGGCCTTCATCGGCGCGGTGCGCGATCGGCACGTAGCACGCCGCCCCCGGTTCGGTGCAGAGCGAAAAGCCGACCAGATCGGCGCGCATGGCGTCGAGCGAATTGGTCTCGGTGTCGAACGCGAAGATTCCCTTTGCGCGCGCTTCGCCGATCCAGCGCTCAAGCGCGGCCCGTTCGCGCACGGTCTCATAGGCGCTTTTTTCGAACGGCACCTTGAGCATGTCGCTGAGCGCCTGTTGCGCCACCGCCGCCGGGCCATCGGCCGAGTTCGCGTCCGGCGGCTGCGCGGACGGCGCGGGGTCGTGCCCGATCAGGTCGGCGGCCGGGTCGTCGCCCGCCTCGATCGTGTCGGGATCGACATGGAGCGCATCGGCGATCCGCCGGGTCAGGGTGTTGAATTCCATCGCCTTGAGAAAGCCGATCAGGGTTGCCGGGTCGGGCTCGCGCACGGCGAACTCCTCAAGCGCGTGATCGAGCGCCACCTGCCGGTCCAGCGTGACCAACTGGCGCGAGACGCGGGCCAGATCGGCGAACTCGATCAGGTTTTCGCGCCGTCTGGTCTGCTTGATTTCACCGGCGCGCGCCAGCAGCGTGTCGAGATCGCCGTATTCGTTGATGAGCTGGGCGCCGGTTTTAACGCCGATGCCCGGAACGCCCGGCACATTGTCGCTCGAATCCCCCGCCAGCGCCTGCACATCGACCACCTTGTGCGGCGCGACGCCGAATTTCTCCATCACTTGCGCTTCGCGGATGCGGCGGTTCTTCATGGTGTCGAGCATTTCCACCCGTTCGCCCACGAGTTGCATCAGGTCCTTGTCCGAGGAAACGATGGTGACCATGGCGCCGGCAGCGGCGGCCAGGCGGGCATAGGTGGCGATCAGGTCGTCGGCCTCAAAGCCCTCCTTTTCGATGCACGGAACATTGAACGCCTTGACCGCATCGCGGATGAGCGGAAACTGCGGCGCCAGGTCTTCGGGCGCCGGCGGCCGGTTGGCCTTGTAGTCGGGATAGATGTCGTTGCGGAACGATTTGCCGGAATAATCGAATATCACCGCGAAATGGGTTGGCCGGTCACCGTCTTTTGTGTCCTGCAGCAGCTTGTAGAGCATGTTGCAAAAGCCCGCGACCGCGCCCACCGGCAGCCGGTCGCTCTTGCGCGTCAGCGGCGGCAGGGCGTGATAGGCGCGGAAAATGTAGCCCGATCCGTCAATCAGATAGACATGGTCGCCCGGCTTCAGGGCATCGTTTGCGCGTGCATCGCTCATGGGTCCCACTATGCCATCGCCAGGCGCGGTCCGAAGCAAAAATCTGGCCCGCGCGCGAGCGCGCTGGGGATAACGGGGGCGTGGCGAGCGGCATCAGGCGCGTCATTGCCCGCGCGCGCGCGATCGGTTATCACTCAGGAAAGCACCCGTAGCTCAGCTGGATAGAGCGCTGCCCTCCGAAGGCAGAGGTCACAGGTTCGAATCCTGTCGGGTGCGCCATTGTTGATCTCACGCCGTTCGCTTCGCTCAAGGCTCCGATGGGGCGGCCTGGCCGGCCGGCGCCCGCTTGGGCGCTTTGGCGCGCGTTCGAAGTTTCGCCATCAAGGCGCGCCATTGTTGATCTCACGCCGTTCGCTTCGCTCAAGGCTCCGATGGGGCGGCCTGGCCGGCCGGCGCCCGCTTGGGCGCTTTGGCGCGCGTTCGAAGTTTCGCCATCAAGGCACGCCATTGTTGATCTCACGCCGTTCGCTTCGCTCAAGGCTCCGATGGGGCGGCCTGGCCGGCCGGCGCCCGCTTGGGCGCTTTGGCGTGCGTTCGAAGCTTCTCCTTTGAGACGCGCCAAACCCCGGAGCGTCCGCGACACGGATCAATCTCAACGCGCCTCCATCCCGTGAACAAACCGGACGATATGGCGTGCAACGGTTGCTCCGTCTTCCAGCAGAATGGAATGTTTCAGACGCGGCAGGATCACCAGTTCCGCGTTGTCGAGTTCGGCTGCGATCAGCCGGTTCAGGCGCGGGCTGCATCCGCCGTCATTTTCTCCGCTCAGCACCAGACAGGGCGCCTTGATCTGGTGCAGCCAGGGCAGCATTTCGGTTTGCGCGTAAATGCGGAACACGTTCAGGAAAATCTCTGGCGGCATGGCCGTCACCTGGTCCAGACGCCGCTGAACGATATCAGGGCTGTTGGCCAGAAACCCGTCCGTGAACCAGCGGCCGGTGAGCGTGGGCAGCACCTCGCGGATGCCTTTTTCCTCCATCGCGTGCACCACCGCGCGGACGTTCGCGGTGTCCTGTTGCGTGCGCCCGGCCGCGGTGGACAACAGCGCCAGCGACAGCACACGGTGCGGATAGTCGCGCGCATAGGCCGGCGCGATCATGCCGCCAAGGGAATGGCCGGCAAAATGCGCCCGGTCGAAGCCCAGGCGCCGGCGCAAGCGTTCCAGGTCCGCGACCAGATCGTCCAGACCGAATGCGCCTTCGCCAGCCGGCGATGCGCCGTGCCCGCGCAGATCATAGCTGATGACGGTGAAATGCCGGGTCAGCTCCGGCATGGCGAAGCGCCATGTATCGCGCGCCGCGCCAATGCCGTGAATGAGAAACAGCGGCGGCCCGCTGCCCTCAAGCGAATAGGCGCAATCGATTGCCCGTGTCATTTCGCCGCCTGTGGCGCGGGCTTCATGGCGCTGGAAAATACCGGCGCGACCTCCTCGGCGAATTGCGCGATACAATCGAGGGTCGCGCCCTGATCGACGCCGAAATTGACGCTCAGGATGAACCGGTCGATACCCAGATCGCTGTAGACCCCAAGCTTGTCGATCATTTCCTGCGCGGAGCCGATAAGCAGGCTTTCGGCCAGTTGCTCGCGGGTCTGTTCGCGCGGCAGTTCCCTGATCAGCCCGTTCTCGACAATGCCGGGCCCGGTGAACACGTTGTCGAAGCGGGCGTAGTATTTTTCCGCCTGCGCCAGCCGCGATGCGCGCTCGCCATCGCTGTTGGTCACGAACCCCAGTCTCGACAGGGACAACGTGAGGTTCTTGCCCGCCTCGCCCATTTCGTCTTTGGCGCGGTTGAAGCCCGACACCTGGTCAAGCAGCAACTGGTGGCGCCCCGCCAGCGGCGTCGTCTGTATGTGGAAACCGCGTTTGGCGCAGTGATAGACGCCCTGCGGATTGAGCACCGCCATCATCAGTTGCGGCCCGCCCGGCGATATCGGCCGCGGCATGATGGTGAGCGGGTCGAATTTGTAATACTGCCCGTCCCAGGAAACCTCTTCCTCGCTCAGAAGTTTTTGCAGCACCTCCAGGGACTCGTTGAA
>JALURZ010000043.1:0-782 GCA_027058735.1 Hyphomicrobiales bacterium
ATCTATATCCCGAAATAGAGCCCCATGCCACCGGCAGGCTGGCACTGGATCAGCGGCATAACATGTATTGGGAGGTCTCCGGTAAACGGGACGGCGCGCCGGTGGTGTTTCTGCATGGCGGTCCGGGTGCCAGCGCGCTGCCGCCCTATCGGCGGTTCTTCGATCCACAGCATTACCGCATCGTGCTCTATGATCAGCGCGGGGCGGGACGCTCGACGCCGGCGGGCTCGTTGATCGACAATACAACGCAACATCTGATCGCCGATCTGGAAAGGCTGCGCGAAAGTCTCGGGATCGAGCGCTGGATCGTTTTCGGCGGGTCCTGGGGCAGCGCCCTGGCCCTGGCCTATGCACAGGCCCATGCCGCGCGCTGCCAGGCATTGGTGCTGCGCGGACTTTTCCTGTGCCGGGAAGAGGAAGTGGACTGGTTTCTCTACGGCATGAGGCGGTTTTTCCCCGAAGCCTGGCGGCAATTCGCGGCGGCGATTCCCGAAGCGGAGCGGGGGGATCTGCTGACCGCCTATTATCGGCGCCTGATCGACGCCGATCCGGGCGTGCATATGCCCGCGGCGCGGGCGTGGGGACAATATGAAGCCGCCTGCTCGACCTTGCTGCCAAGCAGCTCGGGCGCGGGCAACGACCGCGGCGTGCTGGGCCTGGCGCGTATCGAAGCACATTATTTCGTCAACCGCTTTTTCCTGCCAAAAAACGCACTGCTGGACAATCTGCACCGGCTGCGCGGCATTCCCATGATCATCGCGCAAGGACGCTATGACATGGTC
>JALURZ010000043.1:792-1757 GCA_027058735.1 Hyphomicrobiales bacterium
TGCGGGTGATCAATGGAGACGACACCGTGGCGACCGAGGAAATGCGCTATGGCGACAATGATCGCCTGGCGGCGCGGGTGGCACAGATGATCAGCGCCGATACCCTGGTGCAGGCCTGGCCACAAGCGCGGCTGGAGATCGTCGCCGACGCGGGACATTCGGCCATGGAGCCGGGGCTGCGCGCCGTGCTGGTGCGGGAAATGGACAGGCTGCGGTCATGTCCATGACCAGGGTGGGTCAGGCCGCGATTACCGAACACGCACGATAGTTGCGTCGCGCCTTGGATTGCCTATCATAGGCGTGGCCTGGGCAGGGGCGATTGGGGGGTATGTAAGGTGTTATGCAAGATTACCGGGGCCGCCGGTGTTTTTATCTGGGCGGTGTCGGGAGCGGTCGCGCCGGCATTGGCGGCGGGCGATGTGGATCGTCTCAGCGTCAGTGCCGGGTGGTTCGATATTTTCGACGATGAGGATTCCGCCGAGTTTCGTTTGGAGTATCGGTTCGGCAAGAGTTTTCTGGGTTTCATAAAACCCTGGGTCGGCGCGGAAGCCAATCTGGATGGGGGACTCTATGGCGGCGGCGGCGTGCTGGCGGATATTCGTCTGGGCGAGCGTATCGTGGTCACGCCAAGCTTCGGGGTGGGTCTTTACAGCGACGGCAACAGCAAGGATCTTGGCAACTCCGTCGGGTTCCGCAGTCAGATCGAAATCGGCTATGAGTTCGACAACCAGTCGCGCGTGAGTTTGGGGATCAGCCATACCTCCAACGCCCATCTGAACGACAAGAATCCGGGTGTGGAGGTGGCCATGATCTATTACCATATTCCCGTTGGCGCGCTGTTGGGCGATTAGGCGGCGGCGCGCAGGAGAATAACGAAAAGCGAGTGGGGCCATGGGCGCGGTACTGGTCACCGGTGCCGCCCGGCGCATCGGCGACGAAATCGCCGAAGCGCTGGCGGCCGACGG
>JALURZ010000044.1 GCA_027058735.1 Hyphomicrobiales bacterium
TGCCCTTCATCGGGCAGTGCAGCGGCAGATCGGCCCGCGTGATTTCATAGCGGTTCTTCGCATTAGGCTGAATCAATTTTTCCGAATTTGCATCTGCTTGAATCACGGTACACTCCTATCTCATTGTCCTTCACTTAACCAACGTCAACCACTCGGGATACCGGGCTCTGCGGCCGTGCACCTGGTCGAAGTACAGCGCTTGCAGTTTTTCCGTTACCGGACCGCGTTTGCCGCCGCCGATGACGCGCCCGTCCAGCTCGCGTATCGGCGCCACCTCCGCCGCGGTGCCGGTGAAAAACGCCTCATCGGCGATATACACCTCATCGCGCGTGATGCGTTTTTCCCGCACCTCGATGCCGGCCTCCCGCGCCAGCCGGATGACGGTATCACGCGTGATGCCGTCGAGCGACGAAGTGAGATCCGGGGTGTAAATCACCCCGTCGCGCACAATAAAAAAGTTTTCACCGCTGCCTTCGGCGACATAGCCCTCGGTATCAAGCAGCAGCGCCTCGTCACAGCCGCAGGCCAATGCCTCGTGCAGCGCCAACATGGAGTTGATGTAATGGCCGTTGGCCTTGGCGCGGCACATGGACACGTTTACATGATGGCGGTTAAACGACGACGTGTGCACACGGATGCCGTTTTTCACCCCGTCTTCCCCCAGATAGGTGCCCCAGGGCCAGGCCGCGATGATCATATGGACCTTGAGATTATCGGCGCGCAGCCCCATCCCTTCCGAGCCGTAGAAACACATGGGACGGATATAGCCGCTTTCCAGTTTGTTCTCGCGCACCACGTTGGTGATTGCCTTATTGATCGTCTCCCTGTCGTAAGGAATGGTCATCTGCAGAATATGTGCCGAGCGGAACAGGCGGTCGGTATGCTCTTCAAGACGAAAGATGGCGGTGCCCTTGTCCGTCTTGTAGGCGCGCACGCCTTCAAACACACCCATGCCGTAATGCAGGGTGTGCGTCAGCACATGAGTGGTGGCCTCGCGCCAGGGCACCAGCTTTCCGTCGTACCAGATGACGCCGTCACGGTCTGCCATCGACATCGCAATATCTCCAAAAAATATTAATTTTCACCGCAAAGGCGCAGATGACGCGGAGATTCAAGAACAATAATCTTTCTGCGTGCTCTGTGATCTCTGCGGTTCAAACTCTTATTCAAACACTTCGTCCCACACCCGGCGCACGCCTTCCGGGAGACCGCCAAGTTCCGTGCGAGGGATCAGCGATCCACGCTCCATCAACTTCAATCGGTGCTCGATGGAAAGATAGCGGCGATAGGCGTCTGCCAGCTCCCGCGATCGCCCGGCATCCAGCAGACCTGCACCGGCCAAGGCTTCCAGAATATTAATATTGTCCGTATGGCGGGTAAGCACCGGATGCTCGTGCGCCCACCGCAAAACCCAGTATTGCACCATAAATTCAATGTCGACGATACCTCCCGGATCGTGCTTAACATCAAATTCGGTAGGATTGCGGCCGGCATGCGTCTCGGTCATTTTTTTACGCATCTCCCGGACCTCCTGTCTCAAGCGGTCGGGGTCACGCGCCAGGCATAGAATTTCGTGTCTCGCCTTTGAAAATTCGCGGCACAGTTCCGGCTTGCCGGCCACCGGCCGCGCCCGCACCAGGGCCTGATGCTCCCAGGTCCAGGCATGGTTGCGCTGGTATTCACGAAACGCCGCAAGGCTCGTCACCAAAGGTCCCGCCTTGCCGCTCGGACGCAGGCGCATGTCGACTTCATA
>JALURZ010000045.1 GCA_027058735.1 Hyphomicrobiales bacterium
ATAGCCGCGCCCCTCATTGGCCGGCAAAACCCCATCGGCAATCAGAAAGCTGGACGCGCGCAGATGATCCGCGATCACCCGGTGGGAGACATCGTGCTCGCCTTCGTCCGGCACCCCGCTGGCCTCTACGCTGGCCTCGATCAGCGCGCGAAACAGATCCGTGCGGTAATTGTCGTGGGTGCCCTGCAAAACAGCGGCGATCCGCTCCAGCCCCATGCCGGTATCGATGGAGGGTTTTGGCAGCTCGACGCGTTTTTCCGGTGTCACCTGCTCATATTGCATGAACACCAGGTTCCAGATCTCGATGAACCGGTCGCCATCCTCATCGGCGCTGCCCGGCGGCCCGCCGGGTATCTTGTCGCCATGATCGAAAAACAGCTCCGAACACGGACCGCAGGGGCCGGTATCGCCCATCGCCCAGAAATTATCGCTGGTCGCGATCTTCAATATACGGCTTTCGGGCAGCCCGGAAATTTTCCGCCACAGTTCGAACGCATCCTCATCCTGCGCATAGACGGTCGCCAGCAGCCGCTCGGCGGGCAGGTCGAACTCCTTGCGCACCAGGTTCCAGGCAAGCTCGATGGCGCGTTCCTTGAAATAATCGCCGAAGGAAAAGTTGCCCAGCATCTCGAAGAACGTGTGATGGCGCGCAGTATAGCCGACATTGTCCAGATCGTTGTGCTTGCCGCCGGCGCGCACGCATTTCTGCGATGTGACCGCCTTGTCGTAGGGACGCTTTTCAAGGCCGGTGAAAACGTTCTTGAACTGGACCATGCCGGCATTGGTGAACAACAAGGTGGGATCATTGTGCGGCACGAGCGGACCGGAGGCCACGATCTCATGGCCGTTGCGCCCGAAATATTCGAGAAAGGCCGTCCGGATTTCGTTAACACCGCTCATGCTTCAATCACCAGTTTGCGCGGCCATGCGCAAGTCCCGCGCCCGTGCACCGGTCATCCGCGCGCGCATCCCCCGCACGCCGGGCGCCTCCGCTTGTAGCGCTACCGCCCGGACCTGTCCAGACAGCCCGGGCCCCGCCGGGGAGGGGAACAAACGCGCCATCCCCGCCGCCTTGGCGGAACTTCCCCGCACCGGCCCCGCGGGAAACCGGAGCGCGGGCGGCGCGCAGGCGCAAAAAAAAGGCGTCCCCCATTCAAGGGGAACGCCCGTTTGCCCAGCGGCCACATCTGCGCCCGCGCGCCCTCATGGAGGGGGCATGAGACAACGCGGATCGCCAGGCCTCCGTGTCCTGCCGCCAGGCGAGAACCCTTCCAGGGCCTCAAGCCCGGCCCGGCACGAGGCCTCAAATTCAGGTGTCAACCGGCCGCTTCCCCGATATTCCCGCCGGGCTTCGCCGCGGTGTCTCCCTCTTCCTCCAGACCAAAGGCAACGTCTGCAATGAGGCCCGCATTCTGCCGGATCAACCGTTCGATTTGTTCGGCCGTATCGGGATTGTCCTTCAGGAAAGCCTTGACGTTTTCGCGCCCCTGCCCGATCCGCTCGCTGCCGAAGGAATACCACGAGCCTGATTTCTCGACCACTTCGGCCTTGACCCCAAGGTCAATCAGCTCGCCGAGCTTTGAAATGCCCTCGCCATACATGATATCGAATTCAACCTGCCGGAACGGCGGCGCGACCTTGTTCTTCACAACCTTGACCCGGGTCTGGTTGCCCACCACCTCATCGCGGTCCTTGATCTGGCCGATCCGCCGGATATCCAGCCTGACGGACGCATAGAACTTGAGGGCATTGCCGCCGGTCGTGGTTTCGGGCGAACCGAACATGACGCCGATTTTCATGCGGATCTGATTGATGAAAATCACCATGGTGTTGGATTTGGCGATCGAGGCGGTCAGCTTGCGCAGCGCCTGGCTCATGAGCCGCGCCTGGAGGCCGGGCAGGCTGTCGCCCATTTCGCCTTCGAGTTCGGCGCGCGGGGTCAGGGCGGCCACCGAATCGACGACCAGAATATCGACCGCGCCCGAACGCACCAGGGTGTCGGTGATTTCGAGCGCCTGCTCCCCGGTGTCGGGCTGGGAGATCAGGAGGTCATCGACATTGACCCCGAGCTTGCGCGCATAGACCGGGTCAAGCGCGTGTTCGGCATCGATAAAGGCGCAGATGCCGCCGATTTTCTGGGCCTCGGCCAGCGCATGGAGCGCCAGCGTTGTCTTGCCGGAGGATTCCGGCCCATAGACTTCAATGACGCGTCCGCGCGGCAACCCGCCGATGCCAAGCGCGATATCCAGCCCCAGGGAGCCGGTTGGAATGGACTCGATCTCGAGAACCTGGCTTTCCTTGCCAAGCTTCATCACCGATCCCTTGCCGAAAGCGCGCTCAATCTGGCTGAGGGCCGCGTCCAGCGCTTTTTCCTTGTCCATTATGTCGTCCGCTTCGATGATACGGAGTTTTGTCTGCGCCATGAGGTCGGTTCCTTATTTCACAGGGAGCACTGGGTTGCAATCGCCCCCAAATGTACACATTTTGTTCTCATTGGCAAGAAAATTCTCAACAGTCTGTTTTGAAACATTTTTTTCTATCATGTTCCAGAATTGTTCGAAAACCTTTGTGCACGCCCCGAACAGGCTTGCGGGCGGAACTGCGTGGCGCGCGCAAGGACAAACGGGCATGCGGCGAGAAGGCCGCATGCCCGGCTTGTGTGGATCTTGACGGCCCGCCAACCGCCAGAGGGACCAAGAGTCCACGGTGTTTTCAGGACGGTTGCCGCGAGCCCGGCTAGCGCAGGCTGTCGGGCTCGACGAAGCCGCCGGTGGTGCTGGGCAAGACGGTGCCCGTTGAGGTGACGGATTTGGTCACACCGCGGATCTCCGGGGCTTCATCGGCACCATCGGATGCCTGGGCGGCAACGACCGGCAGGGCGAGCGCGATGCCAAGGGCGAGAATGCCGGATTTCGCAATCTTCAACATGGGTGATATCTCCTTTTCACGATACAGGGTCCGGAACAGGGTCCGGTTTCGGTTTCCCGGATTTTCGTTCCGGGCATGGACCACATCTAGGGCGCGCCGGGGCCGGTGGAAGGGGGCTCGAGACAAGGTGATTTGAATGTGAAATTCCGGCCCCGTTTGGTGAACGGGCGTGATCCAATTGTGATCCGCGCGCCCTTGAAAACGGCATTGAAAATACATGGGCGGCCCGCCGGGGTCCCCGTGCGCCGGGGTCCCCGTGCGCCGCGCGGCACCCGGCGGCACCTTTGGGGAAAAAAAGGACGCATGCCGGTCCGGTATGCGCCCTCAAGGGAAGCCGGTTTGACCCGAACTCAAAACTCGCGGGCACGTCCAGCTCTGGTTGTTATGACTGGTGTCTTGCAGGCGAGGCGCAACGGTTTTTTGCCTGCGGGCAAATGCCGGCCTCGCCGCCGGTATTCCCGATACAATCCGAAAAAAGGAAGGGACGCTCGCGGGGAGCGGTCCCGCTCCTTTTCCTGGAGTGCTCAGGCGCCGCTACTGGCCCCTGGCCTTCTGCCATTGCTGAAATCTCTCGAACAGCTTGTCGACTTCCGGCCCGCTCAGGGCTCTCGCCTGACCGGCCTGGCGCCGCGCGTTCAGGAACTTCACAAACGCCTGTTTCATGGGCGCCGTCGCGGCGGCCTGTTTCTTGGGCTGCAGCCGCTTGCGTTTTTCGGCAACCTCCCTGGCCTTGCGTTCGACCCACTCGGTGGCGGGCGGAAAGCGCTTCCAGCCCGGCACCTTCGCATAGATGTTGACTTCCCGCCATTTCGGATGGCGCGGGGGTTTGCGCAGTTCGTGAAAGTTGGTGAAGAAGGTGGAGACGAAGCGCACGGCCTTCTTGTAGCGCTCGCCGCCCGGGCGCCAGTTGAAGACCGCAAGCACCGCCCGCACCGCGACCGTGGAGACGGTCTTGCCCTCCTCGACCAGGGCCGGATAGTCGCGCGCGGTGAATTTGGCGGGCAGATAATCCACCAGACTGTCCTTGTAGGGAACCGGAACAAGATGCAGCCCGTCATCCGCCGCCACGCTGGCAAACAGCGGCGCCGGCTTGCCGGCCACATAGACCATGGCGGCGATCTCCCCCAGCTTGAGCTTGTCCAGCGCATTCACCTCATCAAACTCCGTGGTGACGACCTTCAGCGAATACGCCTTGAAGACAGCCGTCGCGGTGATGTAGGCGCCGGAGCCCTTGATACCGAAATTCACCTTCTTGCCGCGCAGATCCTCAAGAGTGCGGATGTCCTTGCGGGCAATGATGTGAAATTCCTGATTATGCAGCTTGGTGACATAATTGATGCGGTTCTCGATACCGGGATAGATGCCCTCATCCTTGATGTATTTCAAAACGTCCGATTGAACGATGCCGAAATCAATACCGCGCAGATAGAGGATATCGGTAATGCTCTGCAGCGCGCCGCGGCCCAGAACAGGCAGAACGCGCAGTTCATCGCCCTTGTCCAGGACGGCGGCGACATCCGCGGTCATCCGGGTGTGGGTGCTGCCCACCGTATCGGCGATGAAACCCACCGTGCCGCCATTCACCTTCGCCTTGGTGGTCGCCCGAAACAGGGCCTGCGGGCTTGGCGGTTTTGCCTTCGCCGCCGCTTCGCCATGCCGGGGGGACTGCGCCTGGCCCCTGTCCGGCCAGCCAAGGGCCACACCCGCCACGAGAACGGCCAGCGCCAAGAAAATTCGCGTCATCTCTAAAGTCTCCTGTATTCGATTGCGGTGCTTTCGGGCCCGCTTGTTATTGCGTCCGTCCGGCGGTCTTGTTCAGCCGGCGGACACCTTGGGGTTCAGACAGGCTCATCTGCTGTTCATAGTGGCCGACCAGTTCCCGGGCGCGCGCGTAGATCTGGCGTGCGTTCATGATTCCCTTGGCTTCCATGTCGGCCAGGTATTTGTCGATCATGGGCGTGAGCTGTTCGCGCCAGCCATCACGCGTTGCCCGGCTGACCGGAATGATCGTGTTGCCGCGCGCCTGCGCCTCTTCGCGCCCGGCGACGGCCGAATCGTTCCACCAGCCGCCGATCTTGCGCACCAGCTTCTCGCCGCTCATGTCGTCGATAACCTTGCGCACGAATGCCGGCAGGGAATCATATTTCTTTTTGTTCATCACCATGTAGAACACGACCGTATAGGCGTTCGCGTCGGTGTGATATTTCAGCAGGTCGTTCAGTTTCGCGGCCTCCACAAGATCCCAGACGGTCAGCACGCCATCGATGGCGGAACGGTCGAGCCGGTCGTAGATATCCGCGGGGCGCACCCCCTTGGGCTCGGCGCCGAGATATCGCAGCATGGCCGACACCGCCTCGCTGGGGGTGCGCAGCCGCAAGCCCTTGAGGTCCTCCAGCTTGGTGACCGGGCGGACCGCGGTGTGGATCAGCCCGCCCTGATGGACATCGAGAGCCAGAACCTTGAGATCCTCGAAATCCTCCTTCAGCAGGCCTTCCTGGTAGAGTTGCCAGACGGCCAGGGAGCCGGGACGCGGATCGGTCACCAGAAACGGCAGTTCGAAGATCGAGGAGCGCAGCATCTGCCCCTTCGGGAATCCCCGCATGCCGCGCGCGATGTCGATGACGCCTTCGCGCACCTGGCTGATCTGCTTGGCGACGCTGCCATATTGCGATGTGCCGGGATAGACCTCGACCTTGACGCGACCGCCGGTGCGCCGCTCCAGCTCCCGTGCCCAGGGCAGCACGATCACCTGGTTCCACCAGTGTTTCGGCGGCATGAAGTGGCTGAACTTCAGTACGATCGGCTGTGCCTGGACCAGATTGATGGAAGCGATGAACAGCACCAGAAAAGTCAGTATCCCGATGCGCCAGTTCATTTTCCGCGTCGTCATTCCCAAAGCCATGATATTCCCTTTCACTCTCACGCGGAGCCAAACCGGACGCCGCCTATTACAAAATCGCCCTCACGCCCGCCCGCGCCCGCGGCCCCGGTT
>JALURZ010000046.1 GCA_027058735.1 Hyphomicrobiales bacterium
CGCCCTGGCCAACCGCACCCGCCAGCCGGATTTTCAGGACAGCCTCGGCGGCGCGCTCGGCATTCCCGGCGGCGGCGCAGGCGGCGGACTGGGCTCGATCCTGGGCAGCGTGCTTTCAGGCGCCCTTTCCGGCGGCGCCAAGCGTGGTTCGGGCGCTGTGACCGGCAGCGATATTTTCGGCTCCCTGCTCGATGCCGATGGCGATGGCAGCGTGGCCGACGACATCTTCGAGATGGTCGGCAAGCTCGTTCGCTAGGCCCTCAAACGCAATCAGGGCAGCACGGCTGCTCCCCTGACTTCTTGTGCAGGGCCCCGAAACTGGCGCATTCGCGGGCGGGCCGCGCGGGCCAGCGGCCGCGTCCGGTTCACGGTGTTTCGCGCCGGCGGGCCGGTGATGCGGCCCGCGCCGCGCCACCGCGGCGCAGGCTCGATTGCCGGTTCAGTTCGCGCACCGCGTCCACCGACAACGGCAGATAAGACGCCCAGCGCACCTCGTCGCGCGTCACCCCCATGTCGTCGAGCAGGCGATCATCGAGTTCCAGCAGATCGCGCACCCTGCGCCGTGCGCGCCAGCGCGATGCGTGCAATTTTATCCAGTCCCCGGCCGCCGCCAGCCGGCCCCGGATGTGATGGGTTTGCGTCAGGTGATTGACCGTCGTCATGGTACTGTCCTTCCTGGCTTGGCGTTTCGTTTGTCATGTGCTGCAAAATTTGATATTCATGATAGTGATGATTCACCATTGATTTATCAAACGAATGTTTGTTATGTTATGAATCATTTCTTGTTATGCATTGAGCCCGATGCCCCACTCCCTCGACACCGATCAGTTGCGAACCTTTGTCGCCATTTCCGACAGCGGCAGTTTCACCCGCGCCGGCCAAGAGGTGCACAAGACGCAATCAGCCGTGAGCATGCAGATGAAACGGCTGGAGGAGATGATCGGAAGGAAACTGTTTGTCCGCGACGGCCGCAATTCGCGGCTGACGGCGGATGGCGAACTGCTGCTTGATTATGCCCGGCGCATCGTGCGCATGAGCGATGAGGCGATGACGAGTTTTCGCGAGCCATCGTGCTCGGGGCTGGTGCGCATGGGAACGCCGGACGACTATGCGGACCGCTTTCTGCCGGAAATTCTGGCGCGGTTTTCGCGCACCCACCCCCTGGTCCAGGTCGAGGTCGCGTGCCAGGGCAGCGACGTCCTGGTGGAGCGGACCCGGCGCGGCGAGCTCGATCTCGCCATCGTCACCTGCACGCCCAATGAAATTCAGGGTGAAGTCGTGCGCCGCGAACCGCTGATCTGGGTCACCTCCGCGCGCCATCACACCCATGAACAAGAGGTGGTGCCCCTGGCGCTGTCGAACATCGGCTGCGCCTGGCGGCAGGTCGCGCTGGATGCTCTCGACAAGACGGGACGCGCATACCGCATGGCCTATACCAGCCAGAACAGCGCGGCCATTTCAGCCGCCGTGCTGGCGGGGCTGGCGGTCGCGGCCGTGCCGAAGATGGTGCTCAAGCCGGGCATGCGCGTGCTGAGGCAGGCCGATGGCTTTCCCGATATCGGCAGTTTCGACATCGGCATGGTGCGCAAGGGGGAAGCGGCCAATGCCGCGGCTCACGCGCTGGCGGATCATATCGCCGGCAGTCTCGCCGACTATGCCCACCCGCCCATGGCGGCGGAATAGGCCCGCGCCTCGGTTTCGCGATGTTTGACGCAACACGAGCGGGCC
>JALURZ010000047.1 GCA_027058735.1 Hyphomicrobiales bacterium
AATTCCGGGTGGATGCCCGCCACCTTGCTCACCGAAGGGCCGTTCGGCATTGCCCTGCTCAGGCCCGAGGTGCTGTTCAACCTGGAGTTCGAACCGCTCACCCATGGCGTCCTGTGGAGCCTGATCGCCAACATCGCGGCCTATGTCTCGGTTTCCCTGATCACCCGGCAGTCGCCGATCGAGCGGCTGCAGGCAAGCATATTCGTCTCGTCCGATCTGGCGGTGCCCGCGCACGGGTTCCGGCTGTGGCGCAGTGCCGTCACGGTTGGGGATCTGGAGCGCACGGTGTCGCGCTATCTCGGGCGTGAACGCACCAGACGCTCGTTCGATGAATTCGCCGCCACCCGCGATGTTGTGGCCGGAGCCAACGAGGAAGCCGACATCCGGCATTTGCGCCATGCGGAATATCTGCTGGCCAGCGCCATCGGCGCGGCCTCCTCGCGGCTGGTGCTGGCGCTGCTGCTGGAACGGCGCAATCTCAATACCCGCGGCGCCATAAGGCTGCTGGACGATGCCTCCGCCGCCATCCAGTACAACCGCGATCTGTTGCAGTCCGCGCTCGATCACGTCAGCCAGGGGATCGCCGTTTTCGACCGGAACCTGAAGCTGACCTGCTGGAACACGCAATACCGGGTGCTGCTGAATATTCCCGAGGATCTGGGCCGCGTCGGCGTGCCGCTGGAGGAAATCATCCGCCACAATGCCGAAAAAGGCGAATTCGGCGAGGGCGATGTCGAAAAGATCGTCGCCGAGAGAATAGAGCGCTATGTCGTTTCCAAGGTCCCCTTCCTGGAGCAGATGACCTCGACGGGAGCCGCCCTGGAGATCCGGTGCAACGCCATGCCGGACGGCGGCGTGGTGACAACGGTGATGGATATCACGGACCGGGTGGACGCCGCACGGGCCCTCACCCGGGCCAACGAGACCCTGGAACGCCGGGTCAGCGAGCGCACCGCGGAACTGGTCGAGGTGAACCACGCCCTGGCGCTGGCCAAATCGGAGGCCGAAGCCGCCAATCTCGGCAAGACCCGCTTTCTTGCCGCCGCCAGCCACGATATCCTGCAGCCGTTGAACGCCGCGCGCCTCTATGCAACCACCCTGGCTGAACGCGGCAACAGCGCCGCGGACCGCGACCTCGTCCAGAATCTGGACGCCTCGCTGGAATCGGTCGAAGAGATCCTCGGTGTGCTGCTGGACATATCCAGGCTGGACGCGGGCGCCCTGACACCGGAAATCAGCACCTTCCGCCTCGATGACCTGCTCGGCTCGATCGCCGCGAATTTCGAACCGCTGGCCAAGGAACACGGCAACCGCCTGCGCGTCGTAGCCAGCAGCCTTCCGGTCCGCTCCGACCGGCGCATGTTGCGGCGCGTGCTGCAGAATTTCCTTTCCAACGCCATTAAATATACCACCGGCGGAACGGTTCTTGTCGGCGCGCGGCGCGCGGGCGACCACGTGCGCCTCGAGGTCCATGACACGGGGGCCGGCATTTCCCCGGCCGACCAGGAGGTCATATTCGAGGAATTCCGCAGACTGCGGCCGCAGGGCCAGCCGAGACAGGGCATCGGGCTCGGCCTGTCCATCGTGCGGCGTATCTGCCGGGTTCTCGATCACCCGGTGCAGGTGCGCTCGAAACCCGGCAGGGGCTCCGTGTTCGCCGTCAGCGTGCCCATCGCCAGCACCCGCGATCTGCCCATGCGCGATGCCGCGCGCGCGGCGCCGCTTTCCGGCAAGATCGCCGGCCTGCAGCTTTTGTGCATCGACAACGAGCCGCGCATTCTCGATGGCATGTCGGTAATGCTCGGCGGGTGGGGCTGCCAGGTTACCACCGCGCTCGGTCTGGAGGAGGCGATCGTGCTGCTGGAAGCGGACGCGTGGCGGCCGGACGTTGTTCTGGCCGATTATCATCTCGATGACGAGGACGGGCTGAGCGCGATCGCCCTGCTGCGCGAAAAATATCTGCCCGACATACCCGCCATACTGATAACGGCGGACCGCTCCAGAAAGCTGCGGACCCAGGCGAAGGAGGCCGGGATCAGCCTGCTCAACAAGCCGATAAGACCGGCCGCCCTGCGCGCCATTGTCTCACGATACCATATCCGCCGGCAGGCGGCCGAATAGGCCGGCGGGCGCGGCGCTTCAGGTGTCCTGCCAGGGACCGGCGGCCAGCCTGTTGGCGGCGATAACCGCCTGGGTGCGGCTTTCCACGCCGAGCTTTTTCAAGATCGCGGAGACATGCGCCTTGACGGTCGCTTCCGCGACCTGCAGTTCATAGGCGATCTGTTTGTTGAGAAGCCCTTCCGACAGCATCATCAGAACCCGCACCTGCTGCGGCGTCAGCGTCGCCATGCGTTCGGCCAGCCGGGCGGACTCGCTGTCGTCGTGCAGGTCCATATCGATGTCTTCCGACACCCAGATATCACCGTTAAGAACGCCGCGCACCGCACGGCGTATCACGTCCACCGGTGAGGATTTGGGAATATAGCCCGAGGCGCCGAATTCGAGAGCGCGGCGGATCACGGGCGGATCCTCGGTGGCTGAAACGATCATGACCGGTACTTCCGGGAACTGGGCGCGCAGATACATCAGGCCGGAAAACCCCTGAACGCCGGGCATTTTCAGATCGAGCAGGACGAGATCGGGGGCATCGCCCTGCTCCAGTATGTTCACGACATCTTCCAGCGATCCGGCTTCATCGATCACCATTTGGGCGATGACGTCGTCCAGAGCCTGGCGCAGGGCGTCGCGAAACAGCGGATGGTCATCAGCAATGACAATGCGGTGTGCAGTCATGAAGCCCCTCGGTCCAGGTCATGAGCTCAAGTTCAAAGCCGCCGCCAGCATAAACGGCCGGATTTCCGGCACCCGGCGCAACCTCGCATTGCGCATTGCCGGAACAATGCGCACCCGCGTGCCCCTGTGTATACGCCTATTTGCCCGCGGCCGGCAATCGAGGCGAGGGCCGCGCGGCCCGGACGGCAGGATGCCGGCATTGCGCGGCGCGATCAATTGGTCCTTGACGCCGGGAACGGAATTGCCATCATCGCACCGCGTGGGAGGATGCCCGTTCACCGGGCTTCGGTTCCGCAGGCGCGATCGCGAAAATCCACGACCACGGGGCGCATATCATGGAGTCTTCCGAACAGCTTGCCTATTGGCGCCGGACCCGGTTTGTCGCCTGGTTCACGATGGCCACGGTTCTGCTTTTCGTTATTGGCGTCAATGCCGGTCTGGCCGGGTTGAATTCGATGTCGTTTCTCGGTTTTCCGCTGGGTTATTTTCTCGCCGTCCAGGGGGCGCTGACCCTGTTCGTCATCCTGGTTTTCGTGTACGCGAACTACCAGCGCTATCTGGACAGAAAATACGAGCTGCTCGAAGATGACTAGAGCGTGGCGCGCCGTCCCGCTTCGCGGCAAGCCATCGGAGGCCCGGGGACCATTAGTATCCAAGCGATGATAGTTGCCGTGTTCGCGGTCCTGTTCGCGGCGATCGTCGCCGCGATGGCGCTGCTGGATTTTCTTGGGGTCATTCTGGCCTCGCATGCCGGCATTCTGCTGATGTTGACGTTCGCGGCCGCCGGGACCTTGGCGCTGCGCGCCCGGACCATGCAGACCATGGATTTCTATGCCGCCACGCGCGCCGCGCCAGCGGTCCTGAACGGCGCGGCCGCCGCCAGCCAGGTGGCCGGCGTGTGCCTGGTGGGCCTCATCGGGCTGCTTTACAGTTCAGGCTATGCCGGGTTTGCGTTTTTCGTCGGCTGGGGCGCCGGTTTTGTGGCCCTGGCGGTGCTGTTCGCGCCCGCGATGCGCAAGGTCGCCACCTTCACCCTGCCCGAATTCCTGGGCATCCGGTTCGACAGCGCGCTGTTGCGCACGGTCGCCGCCGGCGTCATGGCGCTGGCCGCGTTTGCGCTGCTTCTGGGATCGCTCGCCGGGCTGGAAATCATCGGCCTTCGCTATTTCGGTGTCGCGGCGGGCACAATCGTCCCGGTGGCGGTGACATTCGCCGCCGGCATTCTGCTGCTCGGCGGCATGCGCGCGGCGACCTGGGTCCAGGCCGCGCTCGGGTTCGTCGTTGTGTTCGCCATTTTCGTTCCGCTCGGCGTTCTTTCCGTGATCAAATTCGGCACGCCCCTGCCGCAACTGTCCTATGGCGACGCGATCGAGGGCATCGTGCAGATCGAGCGCGATCTGGTGTCGCGCGGCCTGGCCAGCGTGGCGCAGCAGGCTTCGGACCTGACAGATGCGAGGGGCATCGGCAAATGGGTGTTTTTCACGCTTTTTGTTTCGATTTTCGCCGGCACCGCCTGCGCCCCCTATATTTCATCGCGCGCGTTCGCCACACGATCCATCGATGACGCGCGTTTCTCCTTCAGTTGGGCGGTGTTTTTCGTCGTCCTACTCGGCCTTACCGCGCCGGCCTATGCCATTCTGGTCAAATCGGAAATCTATCAAAGCGTGATTGGCACCCAGTTCGCCAGGCTGCCGGACTGGATCACGCTTTACGGGAACATCGGCAAACTGAAAATCTGCGGCGCTGATGCCACGCTCCTCAGCGAGGTCGCCGCCGCATGCCGCCAGACCGGCAATGCGGAAGGCCTGTTGCGGGCAGCGGACCTGCAGATGTCCGCGGACATGATGTTTGTCGTTCTCCCGGACATGACCGGCCTGGGCAAGACCCTGGCGGCGGTGAGCGGGATCGGCGCATTGGCGGCAATTCTTGCAGCCGTCGCGGGCGCACTGCTGGCGCTGGCCAACACGCTGTCCCATGATTTTTATTTCGCCGTTCTGCGTCCGGGAATTTCAACCTCGCACAGGCTTTTCGCCGGGCGCATCGCCATCATCGCATCGGCCTATCTCGCCACGCGGATGACGCCTGCGGGATCGGCCGAAATCGTGAAGTATTTCGCCTGGTCCTTCGCCCTTTGCGGCGGCGCGTTTTTCCCGACCCTCACCCTGGGCATATGGTGGAAGCGCTACACACGCTGGGCGGCACTGGTGGCAACCACGACCGGCGCGGCCGCCACCGGGCTCTACATCCTGTTTACCGAACTTGGGCTGATACCGGAAATTTTCGGCGTGCCGAATATCGCCGCCGGCGTGTTCGGCATTGCCGTCGGCTTTTCCGCCGGCATTGTCATTTCACTGCTTTCAGGGGGCGCCAGCCGGCATCTGCACGATCTGGCCGACGAGATGCGCATTCCCGCCGGCGAAGCCGTCGCCGACCGCCTCGGGCGCGAAGCGCGCCTGCGGGCGGATTACTGATCCGCCGCCGGGGAATTTTTTCAAAATTATGATCCGATCACATGCAAAACGATGCTGCGGCGATGAGGCCTGGCACGGTGTTCAATCAGATAGATGCCCTGCCATGTTCCCAGCACCATGTGCCCGCTGTCGACCGGAATGGTGAGACTGACCGATGTCAGCATGGCCTTGACATGCGCCGGCATGTCATCGGGACCTTCGGTGGTGTGGCGGTAGGCAGCATCGACCGGCGCCAGGCGCGAGAGCGCATCCATAAGGTCGTGGAGGACATCGCGGTCGGCGTTTTCCTGAATGGTCAGCGAGGCGGAGGTGTGGCGCACGAAAAGGCTGAGCAGCCCATCGCGGCAGCGCGATCGCGCAAGCCACCGGGCAACCTGCGCCGTGATCTCGACCATGCCGGGTCCGTTCGTCTCGATATCGAGGCGGCCGCGCGATTGCGACAGGCCTTGCATGTCCGGCTCCGATCCCCGCCCGTTCATCAGCACCTTCCGCGCACCCGTCCCCGTCAGGCTGGACGCACCGCGCGCTTCTTGATCTATTGCAATCGGGTTTCCGACCCGCAGATTATCATGCCCGGAGGCAACTCACTTGCGAAATCCACTCGACC
>JALURZ010000048.1 GCA_027058735.1 Hyphomicrobiales bacterium
CCGGGTTGCTGCTGATATTTTTTGTCGGACTGCTGATGCGCACCCGGCCGGTGCGAAGGTTCTACGGCGGGACGGAACGCCCGCTGTACCGCATCCCATTGATTCGCTCGGTGTACGACGCCATCCGCGACCCGTTCACCGTGTTCTCCCAGATCCGGGAGCAGGCGCTTCATCAGACGGTGGTCCTTGCGCTCAATGGAATGCGCCTCATCGGTTTCATCATCCGACGGGACCTGCGCGATCTGCCGGCGACGACGCGGCGGTGTGCCTGCCCCTGCGTCACATGATCGGCGGTTACTTGGTGGCGGTGCCCCGGACCTCCGTGCAACCGATCGGCACGTCGGGGGAAGGCGCGCCGCGGTTTATCCTTACCGCCGGTATCACTCGCACCCACAACGGGAATCCGGCGGAAAAGTCAAAAGCAAAACAACAAGAACGAAGCGTATAAATGCAATCCCTTTGGCTACCCATCGCCGGGCTCGTATTCGGATTCGCGCTGCTGGTGTGGGCCGCGGACCGGTTCGTCGAAGGGGCCGCCGCCCTTGCCCGCAACCTGGGCGTGTCACCGCTGGTGGTCGGGTTGATCATCGTGGGTTTCGGCACCTCCGCCCCCGAGATGCTGATCTCCGCCGTCGCCGCCTGGGGCGGCAGACCCGGCATCGCCATCGGCAACGCGATCGGTTCCAATATCGCGAATATCGGTTTGGTCCTGGGCGCAGCGGCGATGGTGCGGCCGCTCACCGTGCATTCCAGCCTGCTGCGCAAGGAATTGCCGATTCTGCTGGCGGCAATATTCCTGGCCCTGGCGCTTCTGCTGAACGGTTCCCTCGGCCGGGGGGACGGGCTGCTGCTGCTGGCCGGCTTCGGGATCTTGGTGTATTGGACCTTGAGTCTGGCGTGGCGCGCCCGCAACCACGCCGCGGCCGACCCCATGGCGGCCGAGTACGCCGCCGAGATGCCGCCCGCCATGAGCACGGGCCGGGCGCTGTTCTGGTTGGCCGTGGGTTTGACTCTGCTGCTGGTCAGTTCCCGCGTCCTGGTGTGGGCGGCGGTACAGGTCGCCCAGGCCTGGGGAGTCAGCGATCTTGTCATCGGGCTCACCATCGTGGCCGTCGGCACCAGTCTGCCGGAGCTTGCGACCTCGATTTCCGCCGCCCTCAAGGGTGAGCACGATATCGCCATCGGCAACGTGGTCGGGTCAAACACCTTCAACGTCCTGGCCGTCATGGGCATCGCCGGGGTGATTCAGCCCGGCCCGTTCGCGCCCGAGGTCCTGACCCGGGACTTCCCCGTCATGATCGGCCTGACCCTGGCCCTGTGCGCCATGGCCTACGGTTTTCGCGGCGTAGGCCGCATTAATCGGGTCGAAGGCGCGCTGCTGCTGGCGGCCTTTGTCGGTTACCTGTCTCTGCTCTACGTCCTCCAGACATAGCAGACGTTCAATTTCGCCCAGGTCCCCACGCAGGTCGAACTGTTCGCGGGCCAACAGACGACAACACCGTGATCGCCGATGGGGCCGCTGACCAAGACGGCGTCGCCATTCTGAATTCGATCCAGGCCGGGTTTGATGTTCCTGTCTTTGATGATCTCACTGTGTCCCGATGTGTTGGCGCCGCGCACCGGACATGTACGAAACGCGAATTTCAATGCACATCGTTCTTGGATCGGTCGTAATGAACTCAGTCCGATCGGCATCAGGGTTGTAC
>JALURZ010000049.1 GCA_027058735.1 Hyphomicrobiales bacterium
CCCATGGGCGGTTTTCAGGGCGATCTCGCCGCGGCCAAAGCACCCGCTCTTGGGGCAGCGGCAATCGGCGCGGCGGTGGCGCGCGCGGGCGTCAGCCCGGATCAGGTGGACGAGGTGCTGATGGGATGCGTGCTGCCGGCCGGACAGGGCCAGGCGCCCGCGCGCCAGGCCTCCATTGGCGCCGGACTGCCCGAAGCGGTGCCCTGCACCACGGTGAACAAGATGTGCGGATCCGGCATGAAGGCCGTCATGATGGCCTATGACGCATTGCATGCGCGAAACCGCGATATGATCGTGGCGGGTGGCATGGAGTCCATGACCAATGCGCCCTATCTGTTGCCCAAGGCGCGCGAAGGACTTCGTCTCGGGCATTCGCAGGTCATGGATCACATGTTTCTGGACGGGCTCGAGGACGCCTTCGACAAGGGGCGGCTGATGGGCACTTTCGCCGAAGACACCGCCCGGCACTACCAGTTCACCCGCGAGGCGCAGGACGCCTTTGCCATCGAATCGCTGTCGCGCGCCAAACGCGCCGGCGATGACGGCAGCTTCGATGGCGAGATCGTGCCGGTCACCCTCAAGACCCGCAAGGGCGAGCGGACCGTCACGGACGACGAACAGCCGGCCAAGGCGAACCTTGAAAAAATCCCGCAGCTCAAACCCGCATTCCGCAAGGACGGCACGGTGACCCCCGCCAATTCAAGCTCCATATCCGACGGCGGCGCGGCGCTCGTGGTAATGCGCCAGTCAGAAGCCGACCGCCGCAAGCTCAAGGCGCTTGCGCGCATCGCCGGCGCTGCAACCCACGCCCAGGCGCCGGCCTGGTTCACAACCGCGCCCATCGGCGCCATCAAGAAACTGTTGGCGCGGACCGGCTGGTCGAAAGACGAGGTGGGCCTCTATGAAATCAACGAGGCGTTCGCGGTCGTCACCATGGCGGCCATGCGCGATCTCGACCTGCCCCATGACAAGGTCAATGTGCATGGGGGCGCGTGCGCGCTGGGCCATCCGGTGGGGGCATCGGGCGCGCGCATCACCGTCACGCTGATGGCGGCCATGGAAAAATACGATATCGACAAAGGGGTCGCGGCGCTGTGTATCGGCGGCGGCGAAGCCACCGCGCTCGCCATCGAGCGGATCGTTCATTGAGCAACAGGGCTTATGCGCCCAGCAGGTGATCGACGAACTCGGCAAAGCCCCGCCCGCCGGGGTTCTTGGTGATATAGCGCGGCTCATCAGTGATCTGGCCGAAAAAATCGGCCACATTGGCGACGCCGATTGAGTTTTCGAAGAATTTGAACATCGGCGCGTCATTGGGCGAATCGCCCAGAAAAACCACCTCGCGGTTGCGCGCATCGATGTCGAAGTCGAACATTTCCGCAAGCATGCGCCGGGTCGTGGTGAGCTTGTCATAATCGCCGAACCAGCCATTGACATGGATCGAACTGATCTTGGCGGTCGCGCCCGCTTCTTTGAAAAGCGCCACGATTTTCCGGATTTGCGGCTGCGGCAGGCGGGGCACATCCTCACAGAAGTCGATCGCCAGATCGGTGTCGCGATAGGGCTGGTCGGAGGCCAGCGCCGCACCCGGAACGGCTTCGAGAATGGATGTTTTCAGGTCTTCCATGCGCCCGGCGTCTTCCGCGCGCTGGGCGGCGCAGCGCACGAAACGGCGGATCATCCTGCGTGCTTCCCGGTCATAGCGAAAATACAGCGCGCCGTTTTCGCCGACAATGGCCGCCACCGGCCACATTCTGGCGATGTGATCGCACCATCCCCCCGGACGCCCGGTAACGGGGATGACGCGTCGTCCGGCCTCGCGCAGGCGTTCCAGCCCCCCATAGGCGATGGCGGGCAGGCGGCCGTGCAGGGTCAGGGTATCGTCGATATCGCACAGAACGATGCGGATCGAGCGGCATGTTTCGCGCGACAGGCTGTCAAGGGGAGCAGGCATGGGCGAAGGTCTTACGACGATTCGCCCGATAAGCCATGTCCGCCTTCACAATGGCGCCAGCGGGCCTTGCCACAGGCGCGACGGGCGGCCAAACTCCAGGGTCTGACAGGAAAATACGAAGAGCAATGCCCATGGCGCAGAAAATCACCACAGGATGCAAGGCGCTTTGCGAAGCGGCCGAACGCGAAATCGAAACCCTGAGCGCTGAAGAAGCGATCGCCCGCGCCGGCGACGATGACGTCGCGATTATCGATCTGCGCGATATTCGCGAACTGAAGCGGGAAGGGTGGATCCCCGGCTCGTTTCACTGCCCGCGCGGAATGCTGGAGTTCTGGATCGATCCGCAAAGCGCGTATCACCGCGAAATTTTTGCCGACGACAAATGCTTCATGTTTTATTGCGCCGGCGGCATGCGCTCGGCCCTTGCGGCCCAGAGCGCGCAGAACATGGGGCTGAAGCCCGTGTGCCACATCGCAGGGGGCTTCAGCGCCTGGCGCGAGGCCGGCGGTCCTGTCGAAATGCCGAAACCAAAGTGAGTGAATTGAAAAGCCCCGACAAACCAGGCCTGCCGCACAGCGACGCGGAGACGGGCGTGCAGGAAACCCGCAAATGCGGCAGTTGCGGCGCCCCCGACATGACCATCGTCAAGGTCGAGCAGACGCCCTACAATTTCTATCTGACCTTCCAGTGCCCCCATTGCGATTCCAGCATCCTGCTTGAATCCCCCGGTCTGGCGGGGGTGCGCACGGTCATTTATCTGGCGCTTGGCATCGCCTATCTGGTGGCCATCAAATTGTACAATATCGAAATTGACGCGGTCGGCGTGGCGCTGTTTTCAATCCTGGCGGTGTTGACCCTGTGGAACGGCGTGTGCGCGCTCGCACCCCACCTGCATTGCCCGCGCACCAGCGCTGAGCGCTACCTGCCCGGCGATATCACGCCGCCTGCGGGCCCGTTCGATATCCGCGCGCGGCTGCGATACATCAAATACGACACCTTCTGGAGCGGCGTTTTCTTCGGACTGGCGGTGCTGGCCGGGGTCGCGTTCATGATCGTGCTGATCGCCCTGATCGTGTAGCGCGCAACAATCAGTCGCCGGCCTGATCGATGGTCCCGATCCATGGCTTGATATCGACGAGCGGCGTGCGGTCGAGACAGTCGATGGCGTCGATATTCAGCACACCGGCGGCAATATCAAGGCCGGTCAGCCGCACCGTGGCCAGCGCGACCGGGTTGGGCCGGGCCGGCGAGCGCAGCGCAAAAACGCCACGCGGGCCGGAGCCATGGCGCGGCGCCTGGACAATCAGGTTGCGCGGCGCCTGGTCCATCCAATAGGCGAGAATGATATGGGTCTTTTGCTCTAGTCCGGCGAGGCCCGGCCGCCACGGGCCATCGATTTCGACAACAGCCGCCTGGCCGCGTTCGCGCGCGATCGAAAGATTGCGCGGACATTCCCCGCGTGTCTTCCACGGACTGCGGATGCGCCCGATGAAGATCACGCGCGCATCATCCGCCGTCTCGGCAGGGTCGAAGGGAAGGGCGATTTCACCTTCCCGGGGGGGGCGGTCATTCACGGCGCGGGCACTCATCTTGATGAAAAGAAACGCTTCAATTCGCTATCAGCGATTGCATCGGCGGCAAAGGAGAAAGTCCCCCTCTGCGTCATTTCGCGCGCCGCGCGCCGCAGCGCGGCAAGGCTGGCGCGGGCCAGCACGCCGCCATTGCTGATCCGCCTGACGCCAAGGTCCGCCAGCGCGTCAGCGCTCAGGGAGGTGGCGCCGAGGCCCGCGACAACATTCAGCGGGCCGTCGACTTCCCCAACCAGCGCCGCGATGGTTTCTGCATCGGCCGGACCGGGCGCATACAGGCAATCGGCGCCGGCCTCGCGGTAGCGGTTCAAACGCCTGATGGATTCGCGCAAAGGTTGGGCATGGCCGACGAGAAAGCATTCGGCGCGCGCGGTCAGCGTGAACGGCATGCCGGACGCATCGCCCGCTTCGCGTGCGGCCGCCACGCGATCGGCGGCCTCTTCGATGTCGAACAGCCCCAGGCTCTTGTCGCCGGTATAATCCTCGATACTGCCGCCGACCGCGCCTGCGGCAATGGTCATGGTGATTGTTGTTGCGACATCGCTGAGGGCAGGTCCGTAGCCGGCTTCGGTATCGGCGCTGACGGGCAGGTCGGTGGCCTCGCAGATCGCCTTGATCGCGGCCATGTTCCGCGCGCGCGACAGGGCGTTGACATAATCGGGCAGCGCAAGGGAATAGGCGATCCCGGCGCTCGTTGTGCCAAGAGCCGCAAAGCCGGATGCAGCGAGGATGCTGGCGCTGCCCGCATCCCAGGCGTTGGGCATCAGGAAACAGGTTTCGCCCAGATGCAGGTCGCGGAACTTTCTCGCTTTCGCCAGTTGCGTGCTTCCTCCGGCCATTTATATGCCCCTCTTTCCTGTTCATCGCGCGCAACGCCATTCGTTGAGAAAAAAACCGCCGCATATGCACGTTTGCCATCGCGATCGTACCATGATAAGAACAAAAACTGAACATTGTTACATCAGCGAAGCATGACCTGTGCAAAAGCCAGCGCGGCTTCTGGCTGGCGGGTGCGGGGCGGGGTAACTTGGTAACGGGCTTTCCTGCAGGCGCGGAGGGCTTGAAGCGGCAATCAGGGCGCAAAAGGACAAGAGTACGATGGCAGGCAGTGTCAACAAGGTCATTCTGATCGGCAATCTGGGGGCGGACCCCGACATGCGCAGCACCAAGGACGGCCGCCCGATCTGCAATCTGAGCGTTGCGACCAACGAGACCTGGAAGGACAAGGCGACGGGTGAGCGCCGGGAGCGCACGGAATGGCACAGGGTTGTCATTTTTAACGAGGGCCTGTGCCGGATCGCCGAGCAGTTTCTCAAGAAAGGCTCGAAGGTCTATCTGGAAGGCCAACTGCAGACGCGCAAATGGCAGGATCAGTCGGGGCAGGACAAATATACGACGGAAGTCGTGCTGCAGGGTTTCAATTCGGCGCTCACCATGCTGGATGGCCGCAATGGCGCCATGGGCGAAAGCGCGGGAAACTACGGCGCGAGCAGTGATTTCGGGTCGTCCGGTCCGCTGGAATCGAGTGAGGCCAAGAAGAGTTTCTCCGCCGATCTGGACGACGAGATCCCGTTCTAGCGCTGCGGGAATCGCTGTGCCGGGCACGGCCTGCGCACAGCGGCGGAAATCAGCCCCAACAACCGCGTTGACGGGCAAATCGCGTTCGCCTTGATTGCCGTCGCCCGATCGTGCAGAATCAAGCGGATTGACAGGGCCGTTCCGGACAACATCCCCCCTGTCTTTGGCTGGCGCGCATGTGCGGGTCCAATGACTGATTTACCGAAGTTTCACAACCCCGTTGTCTGTGGCGCTGCCGGATTGGCGCTTGGCGCATTTGGCGGCATCGCGGATGACGCTCAGGCCCGGTCCCACGTCCTCAGCGGCCAGCAGATATCGGCGCTGTTCCCCGGACGCATCAGCGGCATTGCCTATGGCTACAAGAACCGGGACAGCGTGCCGTTCACAGTGAAGGTCAAGGCCAATGGCCGCCTCAAGGCGCGCTCCGGCTTCATCACCGATCGCGGCAAGTGGTATGTCGCCGGCAACCGGTTCTGCATGCAGTTCAGATGGCTCAGCCGGGGCAAACTGAAATGCCGCATCGTGCTGAAAAAGGGCGAGTGGTATCATGCCCTGCGCACCAACGGCACGACCAAGCTGAAGTTCCGCCTGGACAGATAGCGCGCACGCGCCTTGCCGCTGTCCCGCCCCCCTTCCGCCCGCCCCGCCGGCGCAGCGGGAACGCCGGTTTTCATCACG
>JALURZ010000050.1 GCA_027058735.1 Hyphomicrobiales bacterium
CCGTCCGAAACCGAATTCCTTGAGGATTTCATCGGGGTCGCTGACGAAATCGCGATAGGCGAAAAACAGCAATTCGATCAGTTCGACAATCTGATCGTGCCGCGCGGGCGTGTCGCCCGCGGCGCCCGCCGCGCGGGGGGAAAGGCCGGAAGTGAAATTTATGTCAGCCATGTTGACATATTTTTATCTGTTTGTTACGTCTAATGCACAATTCGGGCAATGAAACATCGTTTCTTGGCCAGATGGTGTGCACTTGTTTCGTTCCGACCGCCCCGGTCTGCGCCGGTTTCCGGCTGACGGGCGGCGGGAAATACGGCGCCTTTGAGTGAGACGGTTATCAGATCGGGCTTATTTTGCAAGCGTTTCGCATGGCCGGGCCGTGCTGCCGGGGCCGGGCGCGACAGTTGGAGGATTGAACCATGGCGGGACCCGCCTTTGATCAACTTGACGGGGTCATCTGGCTGAATGGCGAGATGGTGCCCTGGCGCGACGCGAAGCTGCATGTTCTCACCCATGCGCTGCACTATGCCAGCAGCGTGTTCGAGGGCGAGCGGGTCTATGGCGGCGAGATATTCAAGCTCACCGAGCATTCCGAGCGGCTGTGCCGTTCCGCCGAGATTCTGGGTTTTGAGATTCCCTATTCGGTGGCCGAGATCGATGAGGCATGCCGGGCGACGGTGGCGGCGCAGAACATGCTGGAGGCCTATGTTCGCCCCGTGGCGTGGCGCGGGTCGGAAATGATGGGGGTGTCGGCCCAGGCCAGTCGCATTCATCTGGCGATCGCGGTGTGGGAATGGCCGTCTTATTTTGACCCCGCCGAACGGCTGAAAGGCATCCGTCTCGATCTGGCGACCTATCGCCGGCCCGACCCCGCGACGGTTCCCTGTCTCAGCAAGGCGGCAGGCCTTTATATGATCTGCACGCTCTCCAAACATGCGGCCGAAGCGAAAGGATATGCGGATGCGCTGATGCTCGACTGGCGCGGGCGGGTGGCCGAAGCGACAGGCGCCAATATCTTTTTCGTCAAGGACGGCGAGTTGCACACACCCACCCCGGACTGCTTTCTTGACGGCATCACCCGGCGCACGGTCATTGACCTGGCCAGGGCGCGCCGGATCAAGGTGACGACGCGCGCGATCATGCCGGACGAAATGGCGCAGTTCGAGCAGTGTTTCATCACCGGAACGGCGGCCGAGGTGACGCCCGTTTCGGAAATCGGCCCCTACAGTTTCGCGGTCGGCGACATCACGAAAGCCCTGATGGACGATTATATGCGTGCGGTGCAGCCGGGTGAGCAGGCGGCGGTGAAAACCGCTTAGAGCGTGTCTTTGTTATAGGGAATCATTTGACCGGACTTTTGCGCTTTCTGGACATCGTCAGGCTTTCCTTTTGGTCGGCCGGACCAAGGCGGAAAGCCTGGCCTTGCCAGCAAACGCGAAAATCCGGTCAAATGATTCCCTATAACAAAGATACGCTCTAGCCGCCGGTTACAGGGGGAAAAAACGCGATTTCGCGGGCATCGCGAATTGTGGTGTCCGGTGTGGCGTGGACCTGATCCACGGCGCTGCGGATGAGCCGCAGATCGGCAAACGCGTGCTCGTAGCCGCCGCCCTTGCCGCGAAGCCATGCGATAAGATCGGCCACGGTTTCGACCGATTCGGGCACCTCGATGTTTTCTTCGGCCTTGCCGGTCTTCTGGCGGACCCAGGCAAAATAGAGAATCTTCATGGTGCTGAGACTAGTCGTAATCGATCACGTGAACAATACCGGCGCGAAGATAGTCATAGCCCGTATACAGGGTCAATATAGCGGCGATCCAGAGGCCGACGATCCCGACCGTGGTGGAATAGGCGAATAGCGCATTGCCGGCGTCGCCGGCCAGCAGAAAGCCAATGGCGACCATCTGCACGGCGGTTTTCCATTTGGCGAGACGGCTGACCGGCACCGACACCTTGACCTCGGCCAGGTATTCGCGCAATCCCGAAACCAGAATTTCGCGGCACAGAATGATCACCGCCGCGATCAGGGTAAAGCCCGCGATGCGGCCGTTGCTGGTCAGCATGACCAGGGTGCTGGCTACCAGCAGTTTGTCGGCGATCGGATCGAGCATCCGGCCAATATCGGACTGGAGGTGCCAGGCCCGCGCGATCAGCCCGTCGAGGAAATCGGTCAGACCGGCGATGGCGAAAATCGCCAGCGCGGTCCATTCGGCCGTTTCGCCCTCGAAAAAAAAGCAGGCCACCAGGGCGGGCACCAGAGCGATGCGCCCATAGGTCAGAATATTCGGCAGGCTTGTGATCATTGTCAGCCGTGCAGCCTGATCCCCAGTCCCGTGTACCGGTGCCACAGAACACCGCCGCGCAGGCCGCGTCAATCGGCTTGGTCGTGAAAATGTCCGTAGATGCGCGCCGCCATGGCCGTGCTCACGCCGGCAACCGCTTCGAGATCGGAAAGCCCCGCGCGTGCGACTTCGCGCGCCGAGCCGAAATGACGCAGCAGCGCGCGTTTGCGGCCCGGGCCGATGCCGGAAATCTCGTCGAGGGGTGACCCGGTCATGGCCTTTTTGCGCTGTGCGCGATGGCTGCCAATGGCAAAGCGGTGCGCCTCGTCGCGCAGCCGCTGCAGATAGTACAAGACGGGGTCGCGCGGCTCCAGCATGAACGGCTCGACGCCGGGCATGAAGAAGCGCTCGCGACCCGCGTTGCGCTCCGGCCCCTTGGCCATGGCGACCACGCGAACATGCCCGACCCCCAGATCGCTCATCACCGCGATCGCGACCCCAAGCTGCCCCGCACCGCCATCGATCACGATGAGGTCCGGCCAGGTTCCGCTTTCGCCGCCCTTTGGTTTTGCTCCCGCGCCGCCCTCCTCGCGCAGCAGGCGTGTAAATCGCCGGGTCAGCACCTCGCGCATCATGGCATAGTCGTCCCCCGCCTCCATGTTGCAAGATTTGATATTGAACTTCCGGTACTGGTTTTTCAGCAGCCCCTCGGCGCCGGCCACGATCATGGCGCCGAGCGGATTGGCGCCGGATATGTGGCTGTTGTCATAGACTTCGATGCGCTCGGGGCTCTGGTCGAGGCCGAATGCCTCAGCGACCGCGTCCAGAAGTTTCCGCTGGGAGGCGGATTGCGCCATCCGGCGCGCCAGCGCCTCGCGCGCATTGGCCAGCGCATGCCCCACGAGCTTGCGTTTTTCGCCGCGCTTTGGCACGGCGAGCCTGACGGTGTGTCCGGCGCGCGTTGCCAGCGCTTCCGACAGCAAGGCGGGCTGCCTGATGTCGTGGCTCAGCAGGATCATGCGCGGCGGCGGCTTGTTGTCATAAAACTGCGCCAGAAACGTCTCCAGCACGCCCGCCTCGTCGTAGCTCTGGTCGGCGCGCGGAAAATAGGCCCTGTTGCCCCAGTTCTGCCCGGCCCGGAAAAAGAACACCTGCACGCAGGTCTGGTTGGCCTGGCGCCAGAGGGCGAAGACATCGGCCTCCTTCAATGTCTGCGGGTTGATCCCCTGGTGCGACTGAACATGGCTGAGCGCGGCGATCCGGTCGCGATAGACGGCGGCGCGCTCATAATCCTGCTGGCTGCTCGCCTGCTCCATCAAGGCCAGCAGGTCCTGTCTGACGGACTGGCTGCGCCCGGTAAGGAACCGCAACGCCTCGTCGATCAGTCCCTCATAGGCCTGTGGCGTGATTTCGCCGGTGCACGGGGCGCTGCAGCGCTTGATCTGGTAAAGCAGACAGGGGCGCACGCGGTTGCTGAAAACCGAATCCGAGCAGGAGCGCAGGAGAAACGCCCGTTGCAGCGCGTTCAGGGTCCGGTTGACCGCGCCGGCTGAGGCAAACGGCCCGAAATATTCTCCCTTGCGGTTCCGCGCGCCGCGGTGTTTGAGGATCCGCGCGGTGGGATGATCGCGCGCAAGCAGGATATAGGGGAAGGATTTGTCGTCACGCAAAATGACATTGTAGCGGGGTTTCAGCCGCTTTATCAGGTTGGCTTCGAGCAGCAGGGCCTCGGTCTCGGTAGCGGTCGTCACCACCTCCATGTCCGCGGTCGCCAGCACCATGCGGGCGATGCGGTTGGGATGGCTCATCATGCGGGTATAGCTTTGCACCCGTTTTTTCAGGTTTTTCGCCTTGCCCACATATAGAACCGAACCCCGGGCGTCGATCATGCGGTAGACGCCCGGGGCATTTGGCAGGCCGGCTGCGAATTTGGCGATGAACGCCGCCCCGCCCGGCGCGGTCTTTCTGGCAGGGGTTCTGGTGCTGACAGGCTTGCTCATCGCATCCGGTCGATGCCGGGTGTGCTGACCGGGGCTGCCCCCAATGTGTCAGCCCAGCGGCTGAATACGCTCGATTTCAATGCCGACGCTGGCCGCATTGGCAACAATCTCCGGTTTTTCGATTCGCACCCTGGCGACCTGAACGCGCCGGTCTTCAAGGCATCTCTGGGCAATCTTTTCGGCCATGGTTTCAACCAGATTGACGTGGCCGGCATCCGCGATCGCCTGCACCTTCGCGACCACATCCTCATAGCTCACCACATTGGCGATGCTGTCGTCATGGCCCGCACCGGCATCGCTGACGCTCAGGTCGATATTGACGATGATGCGCTGCGGGGCAAGCTTTTCATGATCGTGGATGCCCAGGGTGGCGACAATTTCAAGGTCGCGCACGAAAACATGGCGCACCGCATGCAGCGCATCCGCGATGCGGTGGGTCTGTGTCTTGAGTGACTTGTTCATGGCTTCGATACCAATTGTGAATGGTCCGTGCATGCGCCTGAACATGCCTGACCTGGAGCGATTGGCCCGGTTCAAAAGCGCACCCCCGGCATCCGTTCGCGACTATTCCTTCGCCATCATGACGTCAGGCGTCTGCCACGCCAGATGCTGGCCGCCGTCAACAGCTATCATTTGCCCGGTCAGGGAGGGGGTGTCCAGAATGAATCGGGCCGCTGCGCAGATTTCCTCCAGCGAGGGGCCGCGCTGAAGCAGGGTCGCGGCGGTCTGCCGGTCGAAATCGTCCTGGTTCTGCCGCTCGTTGGGCAGCGTCGGTCCGGGGCCGATGGCGTTGACGCGAATGCGTGGCGCCAGCGCCTGGGCCATGGTTTTTGTCAGCATCCACAAGGCGGATTTGCTGGCAGTGTAGGAGAAGAATTTCGGCGTTGGCTTCCATACCCGCTGATCGAGAATATTGATGACGGCGCCCGGCATGGTCTCGGGCAGGGCGCGCGCAAATGCCTGAACCAGAAATACCGGCGCGCGCAGGTTGATATCCAGATGCGCCGCCCAGCTCTGTTGCGAGACGCCGGCGAGTTCGTCGGGCTCGAACCGCGAGGCGTTGTTGATCAGGCAGGTCACGGGCCCCAGATCGCGCGCGCAATCCTCCACCAGCCGGTGCGGCGTTTCCCCCAGCGACAGATCTCCCCCATAGGCCCTGGCGCCGCCGCCGGCATCGAGTATGGTCTGCACCAGCGCGTTCGCGGCGTCCTGCGCGCTGTGATAGTGAACGCCGACCCGCCAGCCCGACGCGGCCAGATCGAGAGCCAGCGCCCTGCCGATCCGGTGGGCCGCACCTGTGATCAGGACCGCTTCGCGAGTTGCCTTGCTCATGAGTGCTCACATCGGTTTGCCGGGGGCGGGAGCGGGCGCGGGAGGCCGCCCGCGTGGATCGCACGCTTAGCCGGCGCTTGCCGCCAGCACGGGTTTTTCCATTCCAAACACGGCCACTATATAGAGAAC
>JALURZ010000051.1 GCA_027058735.1 Hyphomicrobiales bacterium
CGCAACATGCCGCTGGAGCGCATGGCGCGCGATGCGCGCATGTTCACCATCGGCGGCGGCACCGCGCAGATCCTGCGCACGGTGGTCGCCAGCCGGATCCTCGGGCGCAAGGTGCCGCAGACCCGCGACGGCTATGTCAGGCTGGCCGAAGCGGGCAAGCTCTGACCCCCCGCCCCACGACCAACTTCCGGAAACTGAAGTCATGGCAACAGCCGCCCAGATAACCGCCGCCCGCCTGTACGCGGCCGGCTGCCGCCATGCCTTCGGCATTCCCGGCGGCGAGGTGCTCGCCCTGATCGACGCGCTCACCCGGACCGGCATCGAATTTCACCTGTGCAAACACGAAAACGCCGGTGGCTTCATGGCCGAAGGCACGCACCACGCCACCGGCGCCCCGGCGCTGCTCGTGGCGACGGTCGGCCCCGGTGTCGCCAATCTTGTCAACGCGGTCGCCAATGCCCATCAAGACCGGGTGGCGATGATCGTGCTCTCAGGGCGCGTCGATCCCGAAGACACCGCCACATACACCCATCAGATCTTCGATCACGGCGCCGTCCTCTCCCCGGTCGCCAAGGCCTCCTGGACTGTGGCCGACGGCGCGGCCGCCGCCCTCATCGACAAGGCGGTGATGCTGGCGCTTGCCGATCAGCCCGGGCCGGTCCATCTCGATCTGCCGATCAAGGTGGCGAAAAGCGAACAGGGCGAAAACGCCATCATCCGCCAGACGCCCGCGCTGCCGACCGCGCCCGCCCCCGGCCGCGACCTCGACACCGTGCGCGCGCTGCTCAATTCCGCGCGCCGCCCCGTGCTGCTGGCCGGGGTCGATGCGCTCAATCACGGCGCGGGCGGCGACATCGCCGGCCTTGCGCGGGATTTCTCGATCCCCCTCATCACCACCTACAAGGGCAAGGGGCTGATGCGCGAGGACGACCCCTTGTGTCTTGGCGCCGCCGGGCTTTCGCCCAGGGCCGACGCCATTCTGCTTCCCGTTGTGCAAGGGTCCGATCTTGTGATCCTGGCGGGCTACGACCCGATTGAAATGCGCGCCGGCTGGAAAGACCCGTGGCCGGGGGACGCCGATGTGGTCGAATTCGCGGCTGCCGCCAACACGCACTACATGCATCTGGCGAAATACCGTTTCCAGTGCGACACCGCGGCCGGGATCAGGGCGCTGCGCGACGGCACACAGCCGCGCCAATGCTGGCCCGCCGATGAGGTCGCCGCCATAAAGAAGGCGCTGGCCGACGCCTTCCCGGTGGATGAGGACTGGGGACCGGCCGCCATTATCGCAACCGCGCGCGCCGCCCTTCCCGAGGATATCGTCGCCACCGTCGATACCGGCGCGCACCGCATTCTGCTCAACCAGATCTGGCATTGCCATGGCCCGCGCACGCTGTTGCAGTCCACGGGCCTGTGCACCATGGGCGTCGCCCTGCCGCTGGCGATCGGCCATTCCATCGCCAGCGGGCGCAAACCGGTAGTGGCGTTCACCGGCGATGCGGGCCTCGAAATGGTCCTCGGCGAACTGGCCAGCGCGCGCGATCTCAAGGTCCCGGTCATCATCGTCGTTTTCGTCGATGCGTCCCTGGCGCTGATCGAACTCAAGCAGCGCGCCATGCAGCTTGGCAATGCCGGCGTCGATTTCGACAGATCCGATT
>JALURZ010000052.1 GCA_027058735.1 Hyphomicrobiales bacterium
GTACAGTTCACTCTGGTGCCCATGTTATCGGCGCTCGATGGCGATTCGGAAGAAGACTGGGTGGCCGCGGTCATCCGCGCCCTGCGCGAACTGGCGCTCAACCCGGTGGTGATCGCGGCGCTGCTGGGCGCGGTTGCGGCGGCGGTTTCCCTCGAACTGGCGCTGCCCGTCAGGCGCCTGCTGGACTATCTCTCGCGCGCAGCCCTGCCATGCGCATTGTTCGCGATCGGGGTGACGGTCGCGCTGCGCCCGCTGCGCAGCTTCGGGCCCGAGTTCCCCTTCATCATCTTTTGCAAGATGATCCTGCATCCGGTTCTGGTGCTGCTCGTTCTCAATCTGATGGGGGGCATTGAACCGTTGTGGATCGGCACAGCAGTGCTGATGGCGGCGATGCCTAGCGCTGCGAGCGTCTATGTGCTTGCCGCCAAAACGGATGCCTATGTGGACGGTGCATCGAACGCCATTCTGGTCTCGACCGCGGTGTCCCTGTTCACGGTCACGTTTCTGCTCTACCTGGTGGACCAGCAATTGCTGCCGTCCGGTTTGTTTTGACGGCTTCGCAGCCCCTGATTTTCGGCAACGCCCATGACTGACATTCAACCGCTCTCAGGCATCAAGGTGCTCGATTTCACAACGCTTTTGCCCGGTCCCATGGCGGCTCTGGTGCTGGCGGAATCGGGCGCGGAGGTCATCAAGATCGAACGCCCAGGCACCGGCGAGGACATGCGCGCCTATGCGCCGAAATGGGGCCGGGACGCCATCAATTTCGCCATGCTCAACCGGGGCAAGAAGAGCCTTGCCCTCAATCTTAAAGACCCCCAGGCGCTGGCGCTGCTGCGCCCGGTTCTCGAAGAAGCCGATGTCTTGATGGAGCAGTTCCGACCCGGCGTGATGGAGCGCCTGGGGCTTGGATATGAGGCGGTCAGGCGAATCAACCCGAAGATCATCTATTGTTCGATTTCCGGATACGGCCATACCGGCCCGCGCGCCCATACGGCCGGGCACGATCTGAACTATATCGGCGATACCGGCCTGCTGGCGCTGTCCATGGGCAGCCGCCAGCAGCCGGTCATACCGCCCGCACTGATCGCGGATCTGGCGGCCGGCAGCTATCCGGCCGTCGTCAATATTCTGCTGGCGCTGATCGCCCGGCGCCAGACAGGCGAGGGGACCCATCTCGATATCGCCATGACGGACAATTTGTTCATGCTCGCATATTGGGCGATCGGCAAGGGGCTGGTGAGCGGGCAATGGCCGCAAAACGGCCGCGACCTGGTGACCGGCGGATCGCCGCGCTACCGGATCTATCCTACCCGGGATGACCGGTTTGTGGCCGCCGCGCCGCTCGAACAGAAATTCTGGGAGCGGTTCTGCGAACTCATCGAGCTGCCCGAGGCCTTGCGCGACGACACGGCGGACCGCGCGGCGACCATTGCCGCGGTGGGCGACATTATTGGCGCGATGCCGGCCAGTCACTGGCGCCAGAAATTTTTCGGCGAAGATTGTTGCTGCTCCATAGTCCAGGACCTGGAAGCGGCCCTGAACGACCCGCATTTTCGCGCCCGCGGCCTGTTTGAACACATACTGACCAACGAAGACGGCAGCCTGCTGCCCGCGCTGCCGGTGCCGGTCGCGCCGCAGTTCCGCGCGCCCTCCGATCAACCGGGCGCCGCCCCGGCGCTGGGGGCGCATAACGATGAGATCCTCAAATCGAAATAAAAGTCAGGGCCGCATCAAGGCGGGCAGGTCGCGCTCCGTGCCCACCCCGTTGCGCATGACGAACTGCCGCAGCGGGCCGACGCGCTGAAGCAGCGACAGCCCGATGCCCCGCATCGCCTGGGCGGGCAGATGGTCGGACAGCAAGGTGCGGTTCAAGAGATCGGTCACCACGCCGCGCGGCACGACATCGCGCCGGCGGAGGCGGTTATAGGCAGCCAGCAGCGCCGCGCCGCCGATGTCATCGTTGCTCCCATGAGCCGCGGCGACAAGGTCCAGAACCAGCGCGGCATCCCGCAACCCCAGATTGAGCCCCTGGGCGCCGATCGGCGGCAGCACATGACCCGCTTCGCCAACGAGCACGGTGCGGCGGCGGGCAAAGCGTCGCGCCATCAGCGGGGCGACGCGAAAGGCGACACGGCGGGTCACATCGCCAAGCGCGCCGAAACAGGAATGCGTCGCGGTTTCCAGCTCGGCGGCGAAGGCGTCATCGCCCAGCGCCGTCAGTTGTTCGGCTCTGGCGCCGGTTTCAACCCACACCAGACTCGAGCGCCGGCCCGGCTGGGGCACCAGGGTGAGGGGGCCGGGGGGACGGTGAAACTCGATCGATGTATCCTCATGAGCCATATCATGCGCAAAACAGCACACAAGAGCCGTCTGATCGAATGTCTGAACGCGCGTGGCGATGCCGGCGGCATCGCGGCACGGCGAATCGCGCCCGTCCGCCGCCACGATCAGCGCAGCCTCGACACGCGCGCCCGAACACAGCCTCACCACGGGCGAAGCGCCCGTATGATCCACCCCCGCCACCGCCCCGGCGCGCAGTTCGAGGCCGGGCAGTCTGGCGGCACGCGTATGCAGCGCCTGGATCAGCTCGCCCACCGGCACGTTCCAGCCGAATGGCTCGGTCCCGATTTCACGGGCATCGAAATGGGTCTCCGGCGCACGCAGGAGGCGGCCGGTGTCGTCGATCAGCCTCAGATGCCAGAGCGGCGCGCATAGCCGCTCCAGCCCTGACCACACCCCGGCATGGCGCAACAGCCGGATGGCGCCCTGCATGAGGGCGGTGGTGCGCGCGTCGATCTGCTCCGCGCTGCGCCCAAGCTTGTCGATATCCGGCGCCACGCAAAGAACGTCCAGCCCGGCTTCGGCCAGCAGCAGCGCGCTCATCAGCCCCGCCGGTCCGGCCCCCGCCACCAGAATCTGCACACGCTCCTGTCTGGCCATTGTCAGCTTCCGTTCGTGCGGTTTCGGTCCCGCTGCCCACAGTGGCGCCGCAACGCGCGTTTGCCAACCCCCTTGCGACGCGCCGCCGCACAGGGGATGGTCTCTTCCAACTGCGGCATTTCCCGCCCGCCCCCTGATCTGATAGGTTCACCGCGAACAACCCGATTGCCGACAGGAGCCATGCACCCATGGGATATGAGTCCATCCGTCTTCAACATGACGGCGCCGTCGCCACATTGACGCTGGCGCGGCCCGACAAGCTCAACAGCTTCACCGCCGCGATGCATGTGGAAATCCGCGACGCGCTGGATAAAATCCAAAACGGCGGAGACGCCCGCTCGTTGCTGATTACCGGCGAGGGGCGCGGATTCTGCGCCGGCCAGGACCTGGGCGACCCGGCCTTTCCCATGTGGCCGGACGGCGATGTGGGCGAGGCGCTGGAGCGCGACTACAACCCCCTCGTTTTGCGGTTGCGCGCGCTGCCCATCCCCGTGATATGCGCGGTCAACGGGGTCGCGGCGGGCGCAGGCGCCAATATCGCCCTTGCCTGCGACATCGTTCTGGCGGCCCGCAGCGCGAAATTCATTCAGGCATTCTGCAAGATCGGCCTGGTGCCCGATTCCGGCGGCACACTGACACTGACCCGCCTGGCGGGCGAGGCGCGCGCCAAGGGCATGGCGATGCTGGGCGAGGGCGTCAGCGCCGAACAGGCCCTTGACTGGGGCATGATCTGGCAGGTGTGCGACGATGATACGCTGATGGATGAGGCCCGCGCGCTGGCCATGCGCCTGGCGCACATGCCGACCCGCGCCCTTGGTCTCGTAAAGGGGGCCATTCATGCAGCGCCCACCAATGACATGGCCGCCCAACTCGAGCTGGAGGCGGATTACCAGCGCCAGGCGGCGAACAGCGCCGACTACGGCGAGGGCGTTAACGCATTTTTGGAAAAAAGGAAGCCGGTCTTCACCGGAAAGTAGATAGTGGCCGCCAGCAATGTCTGACACTGGAAAAGCATGGATGCAGGGCGCCGTTCGGCACGGTCTTTTGCAGGCGTTCCTGCGCCCGCGCGCGCTGGTGCTGACGACCTGTGCGCTTGCGGCAATCGCCGGCTGGATCACGCTTGTCGCCATGGCGGGTGAATTCAGCCGCCGGACGGCGGGCCTCGACGCCGGCCCGGGCATGGGGCTGGCGGGGGCGCTGCTTCAGGTTCTGGTTCCCGGCGACGGCCTGCTGGCGGTGCTCACCTCCTTGTGCCGGGCCGCGATCCCGCAAAGCCTGAGCGCGGATCCGGCCAGCCTCCCGTTCGCCGTCTCGTTTCTGGCGGTACTGGTCATGTGGCTGGCGATGACGGCGGCGATGATGCTGCCGGGCGCGGCACCGATGTTCTCCACCTATGCAAACATCGCGGAAGCCGCGAGGGAGCGCAGCGTCCCGGTCGCCGGGCCGCTGGTGCTCGTTGCCGGCTACGCCACGGTGTGGATCGGATTCGGCCTGCTGGCGAGCGGCGCGCAGGTGGCGCTCGTTCACGGCGGCTGGCTGTCGGGCGCGCTGCGGCCGGTCTCGCCTTATCTCGCCGCCGGCATTCTGGCCGTTGCGGGAGCCTATCAGTTCAGCGCGTACAAACATGCCTGCCTCGCCAGATGCCGCGCGCCGTTCGCGTTTTTCTTCGCCAACTGGACGGTGCGGCCGGCCGGGATATTCAAATTGGGCCTCCGGCAGGGGGTCGTGTGTCTTGCCTGCTGCTGGGCGCTGATGTCGGTGATGTTTGCCGCAGGGCTGATGAATATCGTATGGATGGCGCTGCTGGGGATCCTCATGGCGCTGGAAAAAACCGTGCGGAATCCGCGCCCGCTCGTGGCGGCTTCGGGCGCCGGTTTTCTGGTTTGGGCCGCCGCATTTGCGGTTATGGGTTAGCGCCGTTTCTGTCTGGAGTTTGAAGACGATGAGTGCACTGGAGCCTTGGACCCTGAAGGGCGAACTGACGCTGAGTTGCAATTGCACGGTGTTTTGCCCCTGCGTGCTCTCGCTGGGGCAACACCCGCCGACGGAAGGCTACTGTCAGACCTGGATCGGCATTCGTATCGACAAGGGTGAGTATGGGGAGGTTGGGCTGTCGGGTCTTAATGTCGGCCTGATTGTCGAAATTCCGGGCCTGATGGGCCGTGGCAACTGGACCGCGGCGGCCATCGTCGATGAACGCGCGGACATCTATGCGCTCAAGGCGCTGACCAGGATTTTTTCCGGCCGGGCCGGCGGCTCGACCGGGCTGCTGTCCATTCTGGTCGGCAAGTTCCTGGGCGTACAGCAGGCCCCGGTATTGTATGAAAACGACGGCGATATCAGGCGCTTCAAGATCCCCAAAATGGTCGATGGCGAAGTCGAGCCGGTCGCCGGCAAGGCGAAGGACAAAGGCGTCGTCATCACCAACAGCGAATACTGGATCGCGCCCGAAGTCACCGTGGCGCGCGCCACCAGGAGCCGGGTGCGGGCGTTTGGCCGGGTCTGGAACTTCGCGGGCCGCAGCGCCGAAATCTGCGCCCTCGACTGGTCCGGGCCGTGAGTTCGCGACCGGGCCTATTGGCGCTGCTGGAAGTCGGGGGCGAGATCGGCGGCCGGGTTCTTGTCCAGCATGTTGAACGGGCGCAGGGTGAACTCAAGCCACATGCCGGGCATGATGGGCCAGTCTTCGGTGCGGGTGACGTGGTGAAACCCGGCTGAGTACCAGATCACCAGATCCTTGTTTTCGACGCTTTCACCATCGCCAACGAATTCGGGCAGGCCCTGGCCCGGCTCGCTCTGGTTTGCAAAGTCTCCCGCCGCGCGGCGTTCATCGGGCTTGTAGCGGCTGACCCACATTTTCTCGGCCGAAAAAGCAGCGCGCCCCTGGGCCGGATCGTCGGGCGACAGCACCGAAGGCGCCTGCTGGCCGGGCAGGATCTGAATACCCGGATAATAGCCCCGTGAGGTCACGCGATTGGGGTTGATGACGCGCCACATGGTTGGGCGTTTTCCCTCGCGCACCGGGCCCTCGCGCGCGATCGTCGTGCTTCGCAGGGTCCAGATGCTGCGCCGCTGCGCTGTTTCGGGCAGGCGTTTTGGCACGATCTCCTCGCGCACCAGCGAATTGGCCTGGCCATCGACATCGAGATCGAGGCGGAAGGAAAACTGATGATCGTGATAAACCCCCAGCACTCCCGGCGCGACCAGGGTGCCATAAGAGGTCTCACCCCCCAGAACCGGGCTTTCGGGTTTCACATCCGTGACGGTCTTGACCGCCAGATAGCCCAGCGCGCCGACCCGCGCCTTGATGCTGCCATCCAGCCGGAACACCCAGTCCAGCGCGTAATCGTAGTTGCCGACGGTGGTGATCATGCGCACCACCAGTTCGATATCGGGGCGGCTTGCGATGCGTTTGGTTGCAGGGTCGCGATGGCGCCACAGCGGATCGCCGGTCGCGCGTTCGAACACGCATACCGCCCGCTTGACCGCGAACAGCGTGCCGCGGTCGCCGGGAATGCCGACGGTGATGAACGCCGATTGCAGCGGGCAGTCCTTGCCCGCGGCCAGGGACGAGGCCAGATAGCCGATGCCGTATTCGCCCGCGTCCATGAAGGTGCGGAAAGACCAGGTGGGATCGGTGTCCATGTAGGGCACGAACATTTCGCTCAAGGAAAGCTGGTAAGCCATGAGCCGGTCGATTCCGTTTTGGCGCAGTTTCACCAGCGAAATCACCGGACCGATCTGGCGCTCGATACGCAACTGGAACGACCAGCCCTGCCACCTTATGAGCCAGCCGCGCTCGATCTGGAAATTCCGCCCCTCCGGCGACAGATTGAGCACGGGCTTGAGCGGCGCGCGGTATTGCGGCGGTTTGCCCGCGGCGCGCTCAACGCTTTGCGCCGGCGGCACGACAACATCGCGATCGATGACATTGACGACGCGTTCGCCATCGATGTCGACCAAGGCCACCACGCCTTCTATGGGCTGGCCCGTATAGCGGCTGATCGCCCGGGTATTGTCATAGCAGATCACCATCAGGATGCGTCGCTGCTGCGTCGGCGAATCGGGAAAGCGGCCGGGCGGGAGAGGGGTGCAGCCGATTTTGCTGAAATCGGTGAGGTTTCGCCGTCTCATCGCCGCCTGCCAGCGCGGGCTGGCCTTGGTGAGGGCGCGGGCGCGGTCGAATTCATGCTGCATGATGCTGGGCTGAACCCCGGGCAATTGCCGGTGAGAGAGCACTTTCCCGGCCGTGAGATCGACAATCGCGTCAAACGTCCTGGCGTCACGGCGCATGGTCACCCGCACCTTGCGGGTGAAGGGGTCACCGGGCCGCCATTTGAGTATGTCGGCCTTGGGCGCCTCTTCAAGGCGCATGTCGGGAAAGCGGGTTTCATCGTCCGCATAGCCGGCTGAGCGCAGCAGCCTGAGGGCCGTTTGAACTTCGCCGCCGGTCAGGGCCGCTAGCGGATGAGGCACCTGCTGGGCGCGGGCCGGCAGCACCGCAGCCAATAGCAGCACGGCCAGGACCGTCAATCGCGCACCTGTAAATCCTCCGGTCATGCCCGCTTCTTTTTCGACAGGATCCCAGCGTCGATGCGTACAGGGTTGCGTGGCGATTCGCCACGCGGCGTGTGGAAAACGGCTGCGTGCAACGCTTGTCCTGCATGGCGCGGGGCCGCCGCGCCCGGGGGGGTGGATTTACGGCGGATATGTCCGTATAGGTGGTGGCGCAGTGAAACGATCTATTATAACAGGAGGTGCTCATGGGGATCTTTTCGTTTATCAAATCGGCGGGCGAGGCGCTGGGCATTGGCGGCGGCGACCCGACCGCCGATGACATCAAAAAGGCGATCGACTCACATGGGCTGGGTTCGGAAGGCGTGCAGGTCGAGGTGCAGGGCGACAAGGCGGTCATCACCGGCGAGGTGAAAGACAAGTCGGTACTGGAGAAGGTCATTCTGGCGGCCGGAAACGTGCTTGGCATCGGAACCGTTGAGTCCAAGGCCCGCGCGGCGGATGAGGCAGGCGCGGATTCTGAATTTTACACGGTCAAGAAGGGCGATACGCTCTGGAAGATCTCCGAGGCCCAGTACGGCAAGGGCAAGGGCGGCAAGTACAATGTCATCTTCGAGGCCAACCGGCCGATGCTGACCCACCCGGACAAGATCTACCCCGGCCAGGTGCTGCGCATTCCTCCGCTCTAGCGCTGGCGGGGATTTGCGAACCGGACCCCGTGGGACGGGCCGCCCCCCCCCGAGGCTTTGCATCTTTTCCCGGCGCGCGCGCATTGCAGCCCGGATTGATGCGCCGCTTCCGGCGAACTATGCTAGCATCGCGGTTCAGGCAAGACTTTCCATGATCGGTCCGATATGGCGAAGGCGGGCAGCGGCAAAGCCGGCAAGGCGGAAGCAAAGCCCTATGCGGCGGGCCTTGGCAAGACCATCCAGAGGCTGCGTAAGGCCTACAAGATGTCGCTCGGCGATTTGTCGGAGCAGTCGGGGGTCGCGAAGTCGATTATTTCCCAAATCGAACGCAATGAAACCAATCCCACCCTGGGCACGGTGTGGCGTCTGACCGAAGCGCTGGATACCACCGTTGAGGACGTTTTGCGCACCGATACCCGGCCCGTATTTCTCGAACATGCGGGAAAGTCCGCCACCCCCGTGCTGATGAGCGAGGATGGTCTTTGCCGGCTCACCATCATCGGGGCGCTCGATGTCGTGGGGTGGGTGCAATGGTATGACTTCCGCGCGAAGCCGGGCGGCAGGCTTGAATCCGAGCCGCATCAGATGGGCTCGAGCGAGCATCTCAGCGTCCTGAAAGGCGCACTGGAAGTCACTGTCGGTGGCGAAACCAGGCTCGTCAAGGCGGGCGAGACCCTGCGCTACCGCGCGGATCGCGATCACGTCATCGCCAATACCGGCAAGACAGAGGCCCACGCGACCATGGTTGTGGTGCTCAAGGTCACGGTGATGTAGCCGGTGCGACGGGGATGGCGGATGGGGAGGGATTCGAACCCCCGAGACGCGCTAGCGCCTGCCGGTTTTCAAGACCGGTGCCTTCAACCACTCGGCCACCCATCCAGGACCCCGTGTCCACGCTCTCCCGCAGGCGGATCGCCGCCCGCGGACCTGACAATCACCGCTGACAAACGCCCCGGACGCGCCAATTGACGATTGCCGGCTCCGGCCCGCCAGAATCAAAGACGTGCCCGCTCAACCGCTTTCTTCGCGCAGTTCCTTCTTGGAAAGCTTGCCGATCAGCGTCTTTGGCAGTTCATCGCGGAATTCGATCTGATCGGGCACCTCGATCGGCGAGAGCAGGGTTTTCAAAAACCGCCTCAGTTCCTCCGCATCGAGGGTCTTGCCATCCTTGATCTTGACGAAGGCCTTGGGCGCCTCGCCCCGGTAGTCGTCGGGAACGCCGATGACCGTGACTTCCTCGACCGAGGGATGCTTGTAGATGGCATCTTCCACATGCCGCGGATAAACATTGTAGCCGGAGCAGATGATGATGTCCTTGAGGCGGTCGACGATGTAGAAAAACCCGTCCTCGTCCATGTAACCCACATCGCCGGTGCGGAAATACCCATCCGTGAACGCCGCCTTTGTCTCGCCCGGCTGTTTCCAGTAGCCCGACATGACCTGCGGCCCCTTGGCGCAGATTTCGCCGCTTTCACCAAGCGGCATCTCGCGGGTCGGCTTTTCAACATCGCGCACTGAAATATAGGTAGCGGGCAGGGGTTGTCCGATCGAATTCTCCTTGACCACGCCGGACAGGGGATTGGCGGTAATGACCGGCGAGGTCTCGCTCAGGCCATAGCCTTCAATCAACTTGCAATCGGCGATCTTCTCAAAGCCGAGCCGCACATCGAGCGGCAACGGCGCGCCGCCCGAAATACAATGCTTCAGGCTGTTCATGTCTTCGGCTCTGGCGTCGGGACTGTTCATGATCGCGTTGAACAGGGTCGGAACGCCTGGAAAGATGGTCGGCCGGCGCGTCTTGATCAGTTTCAGCGCGTCTTTCAGTTCAAAGCGCGGCATCATGATGATTTCCGCACCCAGAAAGACGCCGAAATTCAGGATGCCCGTCATCGCGAAAACATGGAAGAACGGCAATACGGCGAGGATCTTTTCAGAACCCTCCTCGACTTGCGGAAACCAGGCGCGCACCTGCTGCACATTGATCGTCAGATTGGCATGGGACAACATGGCGCCCTTGGGCAGCCCGGTGGTGCCGCCGGTATATTGCAGCACCGCCAGGTCCTTGTCCGGGTTGATCCTGACCGGCCCGGGCGCGGAGACATTCGCGATCAGATCGGCGAGCGGGACAATGGATTGGCGGACCGGGGAGCGCGAAATATCGGCGATCTCCGAGCGTTTCAGCAAACCGAACAAAAACCCCTTGAGCGCCGGCAGTTCTTCCCTGAAGGGGCAGACAACCGCTTTCTTGATGGTGCCGTTTTCGATCAGGGGTTCGAGTTTCGAGAACAGCACCTTGAGATCCACCGTGACCACGATATCGGCTTCACTGTCGGAAATATTGAAGGACAGTTCATCGGTGGAATAGAGCGGGTTGAGGTTGACGACCGTGCCGCCGGCCTTGAGCGTGCCGTAATAAAACATGACGAAGGCAACCGAATTGGGCAGCAGCAGACCCACCTTCTTGCCTTTGCCGATGCCCAGGGACTGCAACCCGGCGGCAGCCTTGTCCACCAGCGCCCCAACCTCGCGATAGGTGCGCTCCCTGCCGAGGAAATAACTGAAAGCATGGTCGCCATATTTCGCCACCGACCGGTCGAACATGGCGTTCACCGCCTCGCCCCTGAATGCCGCATCCCACTTGATGCCTTCGGGGTAGTTTTTCAGCCATTGCAGTTTCTTGCCGGCCGGCTTGGCTTTGCGCTTCGCCATAATTCACGCTCCTCCCTCTTCCAGCATCACCTTATCGTGCTGAATTGTCGATGCCCGCCACCTTCGCGACGACCCGCGATGATCCCTCATATCGTCTAGGCGGCTCGTGCGGGCCTTTCCGCATGGCGCTTCTTGATTTTTCGCGGCAACTCGATCACGAACCGCGCGCCGCCTTTTTTGTGGCGGCCGCACAACCAGATATCGCCATTATGCCGCTCGATGATCCTCTTGCATAGGGTCAGCCCGATCCCGGTCCCGTATTTTGGCGTTGAATGGGCCAGTTGCTGGAACGGTTCGAAGATGCGCTCGCGGTATTCAGGGTCGATGCCGATGCCGTTGTCGGTTACCGATATTCGCCACGCCGTCTTGGTCTGCCTGGCTTCGATGACGACGACGGGCGGCGATTCGCCGCGATAACGCACCGCATTGGTCAGCAGGTTCTGAAACACCTGGCGCATCAGCCCCGGTACGATGGCGACTTCCGGCAGCCGCCGGATGACCAGCCTGGTGTTTGTTTCCTCAAGCAGCGGCTCGAGATTGCGGATCGCATCGTCAAGGGGATCGCGCAGGTTGGAGCGCACAAGGGTGAAGTGCGACGTCTCGATCTTCGACACCTCCAGCAGATCATCGATCAACTGCCCCATCCGCGCCGCGCCCGTCTCCGCAATGTCGATCATTTCCCGGCCCTCCGCGTCCAGCAGGTCACGATGTTCCTTGCGGATGACGGAGCAGGCCATTTCGATCTTGCGCAACGGCTCCTTGAGATCGTGCGAGGCGGCGAAGGCGAAGCGTTGCAGGTCCACATTGGAGCGTTTCAGCCCCCTGGCCTGATCCTCCAGCACCAGTTCGGCCTGCCGGCGCGGGGTGATATCGGTGACGAAGCTGTAGAAGCCGTATTTGCCGTTCACCCCGCGCTCGGTGTCTCTCACCTGGGTAACGCGGCGGTGAACCGTTTCTCCGCGGATGGTCAGGGTCCGGTCCGACGACATTTTGCCGGTCCGCTGCATGGTCCGGTAGTCCTCCCACATTTCCACCAGAATGGAGCGCGAAGGAATGATATCCGGCCATTGCTTGCCTTTCAGATCCTCTGGAGACTTTCCCAGAAAAACGGCATAGGCATCATTGCAGTATTCCAGACGGCGCCGGGCGTCGAATTTGGCGATCCCTTCGATCGCGTGACAAACCGCGTAGCGAAACGAGGCCAGCCTGGCAAACGGTTCCACCAGAAATTGCTGGCCCAAAACCCAGAACAGGGCAAAGACGAGGATCGTGCTGGTGAACAGTCCGAACACGATCTCCCAGAGGACAATCTTTTGGCGCGAATACGCGCTCGCCGCATCGATCCGGTAGTTCAGCGTGAGATCGAATGCGCTCAGGTGACGGGTGAACGTCGCAGGCCGCGTCATGTCGGGCGCAGGCGAGGAAATGGTCACATCGTTGCTTGACAGAGATATCTGGTGAGGGAGCGAGTTGATGCTGCCGCCAAAAATTTTCACAAGATCGCGGTCAAGGCGGATTTCGGCGATCAGAACGCCCCGGATCGCGCCGCCGCCGCGCACGGGCACCGCGATGACGATAAACCGGCGCGGCGAACCGGCATCGCCTGCGGCCCGCAGCCACACCGCGTAGGCGGCAGTCCCGCCCAACAGCTTCCTGAAATATGGCTGCGACACATCGAAACCGAGAATGCCGGGCGGATCGCTGTTATAGATAATCCGTCCCGCCCCGTCGGCCAGGATCAGTTTTTCGCGCGCGCCCAGCAACGAGACGTTGTCCAGAAAGCCGGCCAGCCCGTCGCGCGAACTGCGCCCCTGCACGACGCCGCGGGTGACCGCTGGCATTTTCGCAATGTTGTCGAGAACCTGCAGCCGGTCGCCGATGAACGACCCCAGCCTGTCGGCATGCGCCGCCAAAACCGATTGGAAGGCGTCGCGATGAATATTCGAAATCGCCTTGCCGCCGCGAACGCTGATAACCGTAAAGTTGACCGCCATCAGCACGGCGAAAAACATCATCACCAATGCGATGAACCGACCGAATAGTGAGCGCTGCTGCCAGGAGATCGTGCGTAGTCTGGAGAAGATGGGGCATTCTCCCGAAGCGAATCAGCCGATTGCGCCAAGTATAGAGAATTCCAGCAGCGATGTGTTGAATCCGGCCCGTTGCGCCGCGCGCCGCTGACCCGTTGGCCGTGGATCAAAACGCCAGGCGGGGCGCCGGGGCGCCATCCGTCATTTCCAGGACCTGTGTGATCAGCCGGTCACAATCCTTCACGCCCCCGTGGCGCATCAGGCTTCCGGCCTTGGCGAGAAGGGCGGCGCGATCAAGGGCGGCATCCGGGTCGCCAAGCGCATCGGCGCACCTGTGCTCCAGAATTTCGCCCGACCGGAACGTTACCCTCACGCCGCCCCCCCAATGACGCGGATAGGCGCGTTGCAGAGCCGGATCATGGGTGAGCGAAACCCGGGCTCTCAGGGGCTCCAGAGCCTTGATCATCGCGGGATCGAAGGCGGACAAATCGACCGGGCCGAGTGTCAGGGCCGCGGCGGCGCAATGCTGCAGGGAAAACCTGGCTTCGTAACCGCCTTGGGGGTGCGGCCGGTCACACAGATCCAGGGCCGCCTGATAGGTCCTGACCTCGATGCCGGCTATGGCATCGAGGGATTGCTCCGGTCCGTTCAGGCTGTCGCGTATGGACCCCGCGCAATCGATTGTGGGATGGGTATGGCGGCAGGACGGCCACGGTTTCAGCGATGTCTGATGCGCCTGCCAGCCATCGCCTGGCCTGGCGACGACGGCGCCGGGCGCGCCGTCGGGGCACATGGCCGCGAAAAAGCCCCGTTCACCTTCAAAAATCCGTTCAGCCCCGGTAAAGCCGTGCGCCGCCAGTTGGGCCGCCACCAGGCCGGCTTCGGCGGCGCGCGCCGCGTGCAGGTGCTTCGTCATGGCCCCGGTTTCGATGAATTCCCACAGCCCCGCGGACTGGGTGCCGGCATTGGCCAGGGCATGGGCCGTCTGCCGTGTGTCCAGGCCCAGCAGGTCCGCCGCGGCCATGGCCGAACCGAACGGACCGCAGGTCGCCGTGTTGTGCCAGATGCGATAATGCGCTGCTCCGACTGCCATGCCGACCCGGGTTGCCGCCTCAAAGCCCTTGAGGACGGCACCCAGAACCCTTTTGCCGTCGCGTCCAAGCCGCGCGTCGCGGGCGACCAGCGCCAGCACCGCAGGCACCACCGCGCAACCGGGATGCACGACCGACGCACGGTGCAGGTCATCCATCTCCAGAATATGGCACAGGCCGCCATACAGAAAGGCCAGACGCCCGGCATCGGGCCGGTTCGCCGCATCGGGGTTCTGCGCGGCGGCCCATTTGAGCAATACCCGGCCCGGGTCACTGTTCCGGCCGGCGATAATATTGGCGAGCGCGTCGAGCAGCAGCACCGCCGCGCATTCGAGATCGCCGCCGGTGACCGGCTTTTGCGAAATCAGAGCCGCCAGCCGCCGGGAAACCGGGATGTCACCGGGTCCGGTTTGCATTCTGTTCACCATAACCATCCGCAGTTGCAGGCAAGGTTTGCACAGACGTGGAGCGTCAACAAATATTTTACCAGTCACGGTGCACAGTGCGCGCTCTGGTGTGTTTGTATTCCTGCGGCAGGCGGCGTTGCGTATTTCGCCTGCCGCACCACGTTTCCGGCATCGCCCGGGGCGGGTGAGTGTAGCGAGTTATGCAATCAACAGCGCACGGTTGCCACAGCGCCGGCCCTGACCCGCAGGGCCGGGTCTGCATGCCGGCAAACAGCAAAATCGCCGTCTCGGCGCTGATGGCCGCGGTGCTGGCGCTGGCGGGATGCAGCTCAAAACCGACCGGCACGGGAAGCCCGCGCTATGACAAAGCCGGTCCGTTGCCCATCGGCGGCGGTGTCTACAAGGTGGGCAAGCCCTATCAGATCGCCGGCAACTGGTACTATCCCAAAGAAGAGCCCGATTACGACAGGACCGGCATTGCCTCCTGGTACGGTCCCAAATTTCATCGCCGCCAGACCGCCAATGGCGAATGGTTCGACATGAACCGGCTGACCGCCGCTCATCCCACGCTTCCCTTGCCCTCCTATGCCCGGGTCACGAATCTGCGCAACGGACGCAGCCTGATCGTGCGGGTCAACGATCGCGGTCCATATGCCCGCAACCGCATTATCGACCTGTCGAAACGCAGCGCCTCGCTGCTGGGATTCATTGGAACGGGAACCACCCGGGTTCGCGTGCGCTATCTCTCGCCAGCGCCGCTGAACGGGGACGATCCGGCGGTCATGGCGCAAAACAGGCAGTTGATCCGCATGGCCGGCGGCGCATCGGCGCCCCTGACGACCGCAACCACGCGGCGCAAGGGCGACCGTCTCACGATTGCGCCGATCGCGGCCATGCCGGCCGCGCCCGGCCGCCGGCCGGGCGCCGGGCAACGCTATTTTGTTCAGGTCGCGGCTTTTTCGCGCCTCGACAACGCACAGATCGCGCAAAACCGCCTCACCGATATCGGCGTGACCCGCATCATTCCCGCGCAGGTCGCCGGCCGGACTTTCCATCGCGTGCGGCTCGGTCCGTTTCGCTCCGGGCAGGAAGCAGACCAGGTCCGCAGCCGGACCGTCACCGCCGGCTTTTCGGGCGCCCGCCTTGTCAAAACAGAATAATTCACCGAAAAACCCGCATGCTCCCGCAACCCGGTTGATTTTTGCTCGCCGCGACCGCTAAGCTGGCGGTTCGCCAGGCAACGGATATTGCGACAGCGGCGCCAGACCGGCGCTATGTGGGGTGAGTCGATGAACAACCGTCCAATGTCACCGCGGCGCGGGCATGATCTCTCGCCCGGCGCGATTGCGATGAGCATCCGCCGGTGTGTCCTGGCCTTGCTCGTTGTGGCGGGATTTGCCGCATCGGCCAGCGCCGCTGTCCTGAAAACGAGCGCACCCTACGCCATTGTCATGCACGCGAACAGCGGCGCCATTCTGCTTGAGAAGAACGCCGATGAACTGATGCAGCCGGCAAGCCTGAGCAAGCTGATGACCATGGTCATGGTATTCGAGGCGCTCAAGCGCGGCGAACTGTCGATGGACGAGGAACTGTTCATTTCAGAAAAGGCCTGGCGGCGCGGCGGTTCGCGCATGTTTGCGATAGTGGGAACGAAAGTCCCGGTCAGGGATCTCATTCAGGGGGTGATCGTGCAGTCCGCCAACGATGCGTGCATCGCCTTTGCCGAGGCGCTGAGCGGATCGGAAGAAGCGTTCGCGGCGGATATGACCGAGCGGGCGCGCGAACTGGGACTGACAAAGTCCACCTTCCTCAATTCGACAGGCTGGCCTGATCCGGGTCATCTCGTGACGGCCCGCGAACTGGCGCTGATCGCGCGCCGGCTGATCTATGAATTCGGGGACTATTACAAATATTATTCGCAGCGCGAATTCACCTGGAACAAGATCAAGCAGCTTAACCGGAACCCCCTGTTGCGCCTGGACATTGGCGTTGACGGCCTGAAAACCGGCTATACGGAAGAATCGGGATATGGCCTGGTGGCCTCGGCGCAGCGCAACGGCCAGCGGATCATCATCGTCATCAACGGACTGAAAACCCGGAAAGAGCGGGCCGAGGAGGGACGCAAACTGATCCAGTGGGCGTTTGGCACGTTCAAGCCCTACCGGCTGTTCGAGGACGGTGTTGCGGTCGGCGAGGCGGCCGTGTGGGGCGGGGAGAAAGCCTATGTGCCGCTCAAGGCGCGCAAGGATGTCACCGTTTTGATGACACGGGCCGCGCGGCGGAAAATGAGTGCTGAAATCGTCTATACCGGACCGGTGCGCGCACCCATAGTCGAGGGCCAGCAGATTGCTGAATTGCGGATCAGGTCGATTGACAATTTCAAAGCCACGATCCCGCTTTATGCGGCACAGGACATGCCTGAGGGAGGGCTGCTGACCCGCGGGCTCAATGCGCTGAAGTTCATGCTCCTGGGCGGCTGAAGGCTGTGGCGGCCGGGGCAAGGTTCATCACGTTCGAAGGCGGGGAGGGCACCGGCAAATCAACCCAGGCCCGCCGTCTGGTCAAACGGCTGAACGGCGAAAAAATTCCGGTTGTGGCCACCCGCGAACCGGGCGGCTCGCCGGGCGGCGAGCAGATCCGCGCGCTGCTGGTGAGCGGTGACGCGGACAGGTGGTCGAGCCTGGCCGAAACCCTGCTGTTTTATGCCGCGCGCGACGATCATCTGCGCACAACGGTCAGACCGGCTCTGTCCGGCGGGCGTTGGGTGGTCTGTGACCGTTTCTCCGATTCCACGCGGGCATATCAGAGCCTTGCGGGCGGTGCGGGAAGCGACCTCGTCGACCGGCTGGAGCAGGCCGTGGTGCGCGATACGGTTCCCGATCTCACGCTGATCCTCGACATCGATCCGCACACCGGTCTCGCCCGCGCCGCCGCGCGCGCGGGTCAAAACGATGCCCGCTTCGAAAGCAAGACGGCAGCCTATCACCAGACCGTTCGCGAGGCGTTTCTCTCGATTGCGGACAGGGCGCGGGAGCGCTGCGTCGTCATTGACGCCGGGGGCCCCATGGCCGACATTGAGCGCGAAATCTGGGCCATCGTGCATGCCCGGTTTCTCAAGGCCTGATGCACAGGCAAAAGGCGGCTGACGATGCCTGAACACAACGCGCCCGTGAACGATGCCTACCAGCCCGACTGCCTGCCGGGCATGCCGCATCCGCGCTCGGCTGCGGCGCTGTATGGCCACAGCAGGATCGAAGCGGACATCATTGGCGCGATCCATGGCGAAAAACTGCCCCATGCCTGGATCCTTGGCGGCGCACCCGGCATCGGCAAGGCCACCCTGGCCTACCGGTTTGCCCGGTTTCTGCTGGCTGGCGGGGCCGGCGGGAGGGCGGCAGCAAAAAAGGCCGACAGCCTTGCGATCGACCCAGGCGATACTGTTTTTCAACAGGTTGCCGCTGGAACGCATCCTGATCTGTTTGTCCTGCGCCGCACTTTCGATGAAAAGAAAAAACGCTGGCGCAAGGAGATCGGCGCGCATGATGTGCGGCGCGTGTCGCGGTTTTTCGCCCATACCTCCAACGCCAGCGGCTGGCGCATTTGCCTTATCGACAGTGCCGATGAGATGAACCGGACGGCCGCCAACGCGCTTCTCAAGGTGCTTGAGGAACCGCCGCGCCGCGGCCTGTTTGTGCTGATATCGAACAATCCGGGCCGGCTGCTGGCCACCATCCGTTCCCGCTGCCGGCTGGTGCGCCTCACGCCTGTCGGGGACGATCTGGTCAAACGGGTGCTGGAGCGGCTTACCAATAGGAAGGGGAAAAAACCGTCCGCGGACGAATTGACGGCGCTGGCCGCTTTATCGCGGGGCAGTCCGGGGCTTGCGGTCCGTCTGCACATGGACGGCGGATTGGCCATGCAGGCGAAGATATCAAGGCTGCTGGACGGCCTGCCGGATCTCGACCGGGCAGGGGCGCTGGCGTTGTCGGCGGCCCTGTCGCGCGACAGCGCCGAAGGCGATTACCGGTTGTTCTGCACCCTGCTGAGCAACCAGATTGCCCGGGCCGTGCGGGCGGGGGCGATGGGAAACGGCGGCGGCGCGGACGCCGGCGATGCCGCCTTGTCCGAACGCCTGGGCATGAGTCGCCACCCGGAAATCTGGGCCGGCGCGTGGCGGAAATTCGAAGACGCCGTACGCCAGGCCGATGCACTCAATCTCGACCGCCGTCAGGTTGTCCTCAATGCCCTGTTCGATCTGGAGGCGACGGCCCACCGGACGCTTGGCGGTTAGCTCGCGCACGAGTTGACAGCACCCGGCGACATCCGTAAACGGGTCCATTCGCCCAACGGAGCATTCATGTCGTCCGCCAAGACCTTTTACATTTCAACCGCGATTTCCTATCCCAACGGTCCGCCGCATATCGGCCATGCCTATGAGGCGCTGGCGAGCGACGCGCTTGCCCGCTTCAAACGGCTCGACGGTTTCAAGGTGTTGTTCGTGACGGGCACGGACGAACATGGCCAGAAGATGCAGCAGACCGCCGCGGAAAGGGGCCTGACGCCGGCCCAGCTGGTCGCCGAAATGACCCCGCAATTCGAAGCGATGGTCAGCAGGCTGAACTGCTCCAACGATGATTTCGTGCGCACCACCGAGCCGCGTCATCACGGGGCATCGACCGCCATCTGGAACGCGATGGCGGCCAATGGCGATATCTATCTGGACAAATATGCCGGCTGGTATTCGGTGCGCGACGAAGCCTACTACACGCAAACAGAGGTGACGACAGGCGAGGGGGGACAGAAAACCGGCCCCACCGGCACGCCTGTTGAATGGGTCGAGGAGGAAAGTTATTTCTTCCGCCTGTCGCGCTATCAGGACAGACTGCTGGCGCATTATGAGGCGCATCCGGACTTTGTCGGTCCCGGTACGCGGCGCAACGAAGTGGTCAGTTTCGTCAAGGGCGGGCTCGAAGACCTCTCGGTCTCGCGCACCAGCTTCGACTGGGGCGTGCCGGTGCCCGGTGCGCCGGGCCATGTCATGTATGTGTGGGTCGATGCGCTGACGAACTATCTCACCGGCGCCGGCTATCCCGACACCGGCGGGGAAAAATTCAAGACCTTCTGGCCGGCCGATGTGCACGTCATCGGCAAGGACATTTTGCGCTTTCACGCGGTTTACTGGCCGGCCTTCCTGATGTCGGCGGGCATCGAACTGCCAAAACGGGTCTATGGGCACGGGTTTTTGTTCAACAAGGGCGAGAAGATGTCCAAGTCGCTTGGCAATGTCATCGACCCGATGGCGCTGGGGGATCATTACGGCATCGACCAGATGCGCTACTTTTTTCTGCGCGAGGTGCCGTTCGGGCGCGACGGCAACTATTCGCACGACGCCATCGTCAATCGCATCAATGCCGATCTCGCCAACGATCTGGGCAATCTTGCGCAGCGCTCCTTGTCGATGATCGCGAAGAACTGCGATGGCGCAATCCCGCGGCCGGGCGCCTTGGAGGAGGCCGAGCGGGCCATTCTGCAACACGCGGACGGGATCGTGGCTCAGGCGCGCGAGGCCATGGACCGGCAGGCCATTCACCGGGCGCTGGAAGCGATCTGGTCAACGGTCGGGGAGGCCAACAGGTATTTTGCCGCCCGGCAGCCCTGGGTGCTGAAAAAAACCGACCCTGAGCGCATGGGCACCGTCTTGTACGTAACAGCCGAAGTGGTGCGCCAGATCGCCATCCTGGCCCAGCCGTTCATGCCCGAATCGGCGGCGAAACTGCTCGATCTTCTGGCAATCGAGGAGGCGGCGCGTGATTTCCAACACCTCGGCGGGGCAAACCGCCTGAAACCGGGCACGCGGATCCCGGCACCGCAGCCGGTCTTTCCGCGCTATGTCGAAACCGGGCGGGAGTGAGCCATCATGTTCATTGTCGACAGCCACTGCCATCTGGACTATCCCAAACTGGCACCCGAAATAGACGGCGTGCTCGAGCGTGCGGCGCACGCCGGCGTCGGCCTGCTGGTCACCATCTCCACGCGGGTCAAACAGTTTGAAAGCGTGCTGGCGATCGCGGAGGCCCATGCCACGGTCTACTGCTCGGTCGGCACCCATCCGCACCATGCCGCCGAAGAACCCGATGTGACCACCGCCCGGCTGGTCGAGTTGGCCAAACATCCCAAAGTCGTGGGGATCGGCGAATCCGGTCTCGACTATCATTATGACAATAGTCCGCGCGACCAGCAGGCGGCGGGTTTCCGCGTTCACATCGATGCCGCCCGCGAGACCGGATTGCCGCTCATCATCCACTCGCGCGAGGCCGAAGACGACACCGCGCGCATATTGGAAGACGAGATGGGGAAGGGGGCGTTCAAACCCCTGCTCCACTGCTTCACATCGCGCGCGGCGCTGGCTGAACGCGCGCTGGCTCTGGGGGCCTGTATCTCGTTTTCCGGCATCGTCACATTCAACAACGCGGACGATCTCAGAAGGGTTGCCCAAACCGTTCCCGATGAGCGTATCCTGGTGGAAACCGACGCGCCGTTTCTCACACCTGTTCCCATGCGCGGCAAACCCAACGAACCGGCCTATGTGCTCCATACGCTGCGCCGTCTGGCCGAACTGCGCGGGGTGGACGAGACCGTCTTCGCACGGCGGACGAGCGAGAATTTCTTCCGCCTGTTTTCCAAGGTTCCCAAGCCCGCCGCCTTCACGACAAACGGCGCATGACGCTGCGCGTCACCATTCTGGGGTGCGGATCATCCGGCGGCGTGCCGCGCATCGGCGGCGACTGGGGCGTGTGCGATCCGGGCAACCCGAAGAACCGGCGCCAGCGTTGCTCCATCCTGGTAGAGCGCGTCACGGCCAAGGACAGGACCACGGTGCTGGTCGATACCACGCCCGACATGCGCAACCAGTTGCTGGCGGCCGGCGTCGGCACGCTCGACGGCGTTCTCTATACTCACGAACATGCCGACCATATTCATGGCATCGACGATCTGCGCGCGATCTCCTACGCCCGCCGCGCCCGCATCGATATATACGGCGATGAACGCACCCTCGACAAATTGCGCCGGCGGTTCGGCTATTGCTTCTCGACGCCCGCGGGCAGCAGCTATCCGCCGATCGTAAGCCCCACGGCGATCACGCCCTTCGTGCCGGTCACGATCAAGGGGCCGGGCGGGGATATCGCGGCACTGCCGTTCACCCAGCATCATGGGGACTTGGATTCGCTTGGATTCCGCTTCGGCGGGCTTGCCTATTCCAGCGATGTGAAGGACATCCCGCCTGAAAGCGTCGAATGCCTGCAAGACCTGGATGTCTGGATCGTCGACGCCCTGCGCCCGAGCGAACATCCGACCCATTTCAGTCTGGACGACGCGCTCGGCTGGATCGAGCGCCTGCGCCCGCGCCGCGCCGTCCTGACCAATATGCACATCGACCTGGACTATGAGACACTGCGCAGGACGCTGCCCGGGCCGGTGGAGCCGGCCTATGACGGGATGAGGATCGATCTGGGGTGATTTTCACTCCCGTATCGGGGGCGTTAACGCCTGCGGGGCGCGCATCTATTATTTTCCATAATATATATTATGCGAATTCTCTTGATGGCGCGACCCATCGCGGGGCGGTGGACAAAAGGCCCGGCACGCGCCCCTCACATTTGCCAGTGTTGCGCTGTGATGTATCACTGTGCGTGACACGGAACGCTCCTTGAGACGGGCAAGATGGAAACAAAAGCAATGAAACGAGACGATGCGCCAGACGGCCTTGAGCGGCTGCGCGAAATCATGCGCGCCCTGCGCACACCGCAAACCGGCTGCCCCTGGGACATGGAGCAGACGTTTCGGAGCATCGCCCCCTACACTATCGAGGAGGCCTACGAGGTCGCGGACGCCATCGAGCGGGGCGATCTGGACAACCTCAAGGAGGAGTTGGGGGATCTGCTCTTACAGGTGGTGTTTCACGCGCAGATGGCCGAGGAGGACGAGGCGTTTACGCTCAGCGACGTGGTCGCCGGCATATGCGAAAAGATGGTGCGGCGCCACCCCCATGTTTTCGGCAGCAGGCAAGAACGCGCGCGCGGCGCAAAGCCGGGCTTTTGGGAGAATCTGAAAGCGGAGGAAAAGGCGGCCGCGCGCGCTGTGGCCGGCGATGAGGCCGAAGCTCCGCCAAGTGCGCTTGAGGGCGTGCCCCTCGCCCTGCCGGCCGTGCTGCGCGCGATGAAACTGCAAATGAAGGCGGCGCGCGCCGGCTTCGACTGGCCCGGCCCCTCGCCGGTCTATGACAAGCTCGAAGAAGAAATCGGCGAGCTTCGCGAAGCCGCCGGCGGGGGCGACCCGTCGCGCATCGAAGAGGAGATGGGCGATCTGCTGTTTGCGGCGGTCAATCTGGCGCGCCATCTCAAGGTCGATCCGGAACGCGCCTTGCGGCGCGCAAACGCAAAGTTCACCGCGCGCTATCAGGCGCTCGAACGCCGGATTGCCGCAAAGGGCCGACGGCAAGGCGCAATGGACCTTGAGGAAATGGAAAAAATCTGGTCGCAGGTCAAACAATGGGAACGTGACGGTTAGAGTATCCGTCTTGGTCCGAGCGTATCGCCAAACCGCCGGTAGAACGCACCCTTTCTGGACTCGCTCAGGCGCACGCTGATCGCCAGGCGCCCCTCCCCGTCATCGTCGCGCGCCAGGACATCGCAATGCTCATGCAGCCAGCTGACCGCCTCGCCGTTGCCGGCATCCAGCACGAGTTCCAGCGTGTCATCATGGCGTGCGAGCACGTCTTCGACACGCGCGCGCAATGTATCAAGCCCCTCGCCCGTGCGCGCGGAAATGACGATGGCGTTCTCGTTGCGCGACGCCAGATTGACAATCCGGGTTCGCTCATCGCCGCTCACCAGGTCGATCTTGCTCCACACTTCCAGTATTTTGCGCTGCTGCGTGTCGCCCAGGCCGAGATCGCCGAGGATCTGTTCGACATCGCCCGCCTGGGCCTCGTTGTCGGCATGGGACACATCACGCACATGGATGAGCAGGTCGGCCTCGATGACTTCTTCAAGGGTCGCGCGGAAGGCGGCGACAAGCTGGGTCGGCAAATCAGAGATAAACCCCACTGTGTCCGATATGATGGCGCGGCGGCCGCCGGGCAGGTCGATGCCGCGCATCGTTGGATCGAGGGTGGCGAACAGCAGGTCTTCGGCCTTCACGCCGGCCTTCGTGAGGTGGTTGAACAGCGTGGATTTTCCGGCATTGGTATAGCCGATGAGAGCGATGACGGGATAGGGAACCCGCTGACGGCTGGCGCGGTGCAGCGCGCGGGTGCGCGTGACCGTCTTGAGTTCCCGTTCGATGCGGGCAATGCGCGTCTGGATCATGCGGCGGTCGGCTTCTTTCTGGGTTTCGCCCGGACCGCCGACAAACCCCAGAGCGCCGCGCTGGCGTTCCAGATGCGTCCAGGAGCGCACCAGCCGGCTCTTCTGGTAGGACAGCTGCGCCAGTTCCACCTGCAGGCGCCCTTCCCGGCTCTGCGCCCGGCTTGCGAAAATTTCCAGAATGAGGCCGGTGCGGTCCAGCACCTTGATATTCCAGGCCCGCTCCAGATTGCGCTGCTGGCCCGGCGTCAGGTGAGAATCGAAGATCACCAGATCGCAGTCGAGCGCCAGCAAGGTGCCCCTGATTTCCCGCACCTTGCCCGAGCCGAGCAATGTCGCGGGGCGCGGCGCACGCACGTTCACGACGATCTCGCCGGCGACCTGAAGATTGATGGCGCGCGCCAGTCCGCCCGCTTCCTCAAGCCGCGCCCGGGCCGGGCGCGGGGCGGATGCCGGCTTTGCGCGTGCAACGAACGCCGGATGGACAATCAGGGCGCGGGTGGGATCGCGCCGGGTATCCCGCCATTTCCTTGAACGCGAAACCGGACGCTGAGCGAACTCCAGAGCGCGTGGGGCCTGTTGCGCTTTCACTTACCCGCCGGCCTCTTCGTCGCTGTCGAAAAGCTGGATGGGCTGGCCGGGCATGATTGTCGAGATCGCATGTTTGTAGACCAGTTGCGAAATGCCGTCGCGGCGCAGCAACACACAGAAATTATCGAACCACGTGATAACGCCCTGGAGTTTTACGCCATTGACGAGAAAAACCGTGACCGGAAACTTGTTCTTGCGAACATGATTCAGAAATGTGTCCTGAAGATTGTGGTTTTTTTCCGCAGCCATGCCGTTTCCCGGGTTTTCGCAACGGCTTTGTACCGTGATCGAACCGCCGCACATCAGTTGATCTCAACAAGCAATTCGGCGCGGGACCTCACTATCGGCCAAACTGCTTTTGTCTATTATTAGACGCGATTTTGCGCCCTTCCCGCAAGGCCATTTGTTTGCCCGCCTGCCGGGAGGTGCGCCGTCTATGGGTGTGCACAGAATGAGAAACTGGTTCCAGTAATACTTATACTTTATTGTTTTATGGTGTTTTTTGCAATGCCAAAAATGACAATATCACGACCGCGGTGCGCATTCGGGCCGTGAAGAAATTTACGACAGTTCGACCGCGTCGGCAAACAGCGCGCCCAGCCGCCCCGCTATCGAGCCGATCTCGCCATTGGCGATGATCCGTTCATCGATCTGCACGACCGGCATCACGACGGACGTCGTGGCGGTCAAAAAGGCCTCGCGCGCCTCATAGGCCTCCTTGAGCGTGAACGGGCGTTCCTCCACGCTCATGCCTTCGCGTCGCGCAAGATCGAGCAGAACGGCGCGGGTGATGCCGTGCAGGATTCCCTGCTGCGCCGGATGGGTGATCAAGGCGCCGCCGTTGTCGATGATCCACGCATTCGCCGCCGCGCCTTCCGTGATAAATCCGTTCTCATCGACGAACCAGGCCTCCTTGGCGCCCGCCTGGCCGGCCTGCTGGCGGGCCAGAACATTCGCCAGCAGCGACACCGACTTGATGTCCGGGCGTTTCCAGCGGGTTTCGGGCACCGTGATGACCTTGATCCCCGTGGCCGCGGCGGTGCGGGCGTGGTCTTTGTTTTTCGGGCGCACGGTCACGACCACGGCCGGATCGCAGCCGTTCTGGGGAAAGCCGTGATCGCGCGGCGCAACGCCGCGGCTGACCTGCAGATAGACAAAGCCGTAGCGCGCCCGGTTCCTGCGCACGGTTTCGCGCAACACATGGCCGAGTGCCGCAGCGCTCATGGGGATGGCCATGCGGATTTCGCGCAAGGAGCGTTCCAGGCGCTGCATGTGGCGGCGTTCCTCCACCAGCTTGCCCTTGTAGATCTCGATGACCTCGTAAACGCCATCGCTGAACTGATAGCCGCGATCTTCGATATGGACGCATCCGTCGCGATGATGGACATAAGCGCCATTGACATAGGCTATTCGTGTCATCGTGTTGTCAGCCCTTCATGAGCGCCAGGACCCCGCACTGAACAGCGACAGGACAATGAGAAGCTCAAGGCGCCCCACGATCATGCCGGCGGTCAGCACCGTTTTTGTCGCAACGGACAGGCCGGCGATCAGGTCGCCGTCCGCTCCCGCCGGTCCCAGCGCAATGGCCGGACCGGAGTTGGACACAATAGCAATGGCCAGCGCCAGGCTGTTTTGCAGGCTCAGGCCGTCAAGTGCAAGGGTCAGACTGATGACGATGGCAAAACCCAGATAAACCGAAAACAGAATCCAGACGGGTTTCACGACCCGTGGCGGTGTCGAACGGCCCGCCATGCGCACGATCGATACGCCGTGGGGATGCACCAGCCTGTCGAGTTCGTGGCCCGACTGCTTAAGCAACATCGAGATGCGGAAGATTTTCAATCCCCCCGCGGTCGAAAACGCGCATCCGCCCACCAGGGTCAGCATCAAAAGTGCGGTAATCGGAACCGGGATGGAAAAACCCGCAGAGGCATTGTCAAACCCGGTTGTCGAGACGATGGAGACGGCGCGAAACAGCGCAACCCTGAAGTTTTCCAGCAGCGATACCCCACTGCCCGCGCCCGCAACGACATGGTAGAATGTAAGCGCCAGCGCGGCCACCAGGGCCAGCAGAACAAAACTTCCGCTTTCGCCCTGCAGGCTGTGCCGCGCGCCGCCGCGCGCAACCGTGGCCCGGTGCGCAACGATACTGGTGGCTCCCACCCCCATGAAAACAATCAATACGAACTCGACCATCGCCGAGCCATATTGCGCGATGCCGGCATCGCTCGGCAGGAAACCTCCGGTCGACAAAGTCGAGAGCGCCAGGCAAAGAGCTTCAAATCCCGGCACGCCGAAGGCCCACAGCGCGACAAAACAGGCGAATGTCAGCCCCGCGTATACGGGCAGGACGGTTGCGGTCACAGATTTGATCCGGCGCGGCAGATCGCTGCGCTCAAGAACCGGCAATTTGCCGAAGGCCGGCCCCGCGGGCCCGGAAATGCGGAATGGCGACAAGATGAGCAGAATACTCAGCAGCACCAGCGCGCCTCCCAGCCATTGCAGAAGCGAACGCCAGAAAACGATCGTCCGGGGCAAGGCATCGACGCTTCCCAGAGCGCTCACGCCCGTCGTCGTCAGCCCCGAGGCGGATTCCATCAATGCGCCGATGAGGCCGGCCCGGGGAACGGCGAAGTAGATCGGCAGTGCCCCGCAGATCGCAAGCACCATCCAGACCAGCAGGAGCAGCACAACACTCTGTTGGCGGTCCACGGGCGCTGAATGGCCCCTAGCGCCGGCAATCAGGCCGCCGGCCAAAAACATCGTGACCAGGCCGGATATGAAGAACGAACTGGCCTCGTTCCATTCGCCATGGCTCAGCGCCACCGCGAGCGGCACCAGCATGGCCGCAGCCAGAATCGCAACCGCCCAGCCAACGATATAGAGAACAGACGGATTGGGCATGGCGCTTTAGAAGAATTCGAGGCTGACGCGGAACATGTGCTCGACTTCGCGAACCTGTTCGGCAAGCACAAACATGACAATGCGGTCATGGGCTTCGATCTGGGTATTGCCGTCGGGCATGATGACCTTCTGGTTGCGCACGATGGCGCCGATCCGCATGCCATCGGGGAGCTGCGCCTCGCGCAGCGGCTGGCCGACGAGGGACGAGGTTTCGAGCGCTTCGGCCTCGATGATTTCGGCAGCCCCGTTCATCACCGAATAGACGCCACGGATACGGCCGCGGCGCACATGGCGCAGAATGCTCGACACCGTCGTGGCCTTTGGATTGATGATGGTATCGATGCCCAGCGAGCGGACCGTGTCGTTGTAGTCTGTGTTGTTGATCAGGCTGGCGGTGCGCGCGGCCCCCTCGCGCTTGGCCATGACGCAGGAGAGAATATTGATCTGATCGTCATTGGTCAGCGCGATGAATTCCTCAACCTCGCCGATACCCGCCTCGCGCAGAATTTCCTGATCCAGCGCGCTGCCATGCAGAACGACGGCGCGCTTCAGCCGTTCGGCAATCTCGACCGCCCGGGTGTGGTCGGCCTCGATCATCTTGAGGCGGACATCCTGCCCGCGCTCCTCCAGCCGGCGGGCCACGTAAAGCCCGATATTGCCGCCCCCGGCAATGACGATGCGGCGCGCCTGGATCTCTTCATGGCCGAAAATCTTGAGCGTGCGCGGCACCTGATCCCGGGCGGCGGCGAAAAACACCTCGTCCCCGGCCAGCATCTGGTCGCCGCCGTGAGGAATGAATATTTTCCCCTGCCGCGATATGCCGATGACGACCGCCGTGAGATCGGGAAACAGTTCCGTCAACTGGCGCAACGGCGTATCGATGATCGGGCAATCGTTCTCGCAGATCACGCCGACCACCGAGACGATGCCCTCCACGAAGTGCAGGGTTTCAAACGCGCCCGGCAGCGCCAGTCTGCGCAACACCATTTCACCGGCGGCGATTTCAGGAGAAATAACCACATCGATGGGCACGTGATCGCGCGAAAACAGGCTCTGCCAGACCGGTTGCAGATAGCTCTGGGCGCGGACCCGCGCGACCTTGGTCGGTATCTCGAACAGCGAGTGGGCCACCTGGCACGCCATCATGTTGACCTCATCGGTGAAGGTCGCCGCGATCAGCATGTCGGCGTCTTCCGCGCCGGCGCGCTGCAGGTCGTCGGGATGGGCGGCATGGCCGACAAAGCCGCGCACATCCAGCCTGTCGGTGATCATCTGAATGAGTTCGTCTGAACTGTCGACGACGGTGACATCGTTCTGCTCGCGCGAAAGCCGTTCGGCGATGCCGAAGCCGACCTGTCCTGCGCCGCACACGATCACTTTCATGGGACAACCGCCTGAGTGAAGAAACGCGCCGTCGATAAGGCTGGCGCTAAACTATATCGGGAACGGGCCGGGCAAAAGCGAAATAACCGCCCCGGAGGCAGGGCTCAGTTCTGTTGCACGACGGCCGGCCGGCCGCTGGCCGGCACCCCGAGCGATTTCAGCTTCCGGTGCAGGGCGGATCTTTCCATGCCGACAAAACTGGCGGTCTTGGAGATATTGCCTCCGAACCGCGTCACCTGGGCAATCAGATATTCGCGCTCGAATACCTCGCGCGCATCGCGCAGGGGCAGCGTCATCAGATGCTCGCCGCCTGGATTGTGAACCTGGGGAGGCGCTGACTCGCCGACCTCGCTGGGCAGCATCTCAGGGGTAATCACCTCCTCCGGATCGCCGTTCACGAGGATCATCAGCCGTTCGATGTTATTGCGCAACTGGCGGACATTTCCCGGCCAGTCGTGGGCCTGCAAGGCGGCAATCGTATCGTCTCCCATCTTACGGATGGGCAGCCCCGACATCTGCGAGAAGCGTGTCATGAAAAAGGACGCCAGTTCGGGAATATCCTCCCGCCTGTCCTTGAGCGGCGGGATCGCGATCGGCACGACATTGAGGCGGTGATACAGGTCTTCGCGCAGCCGGCCCGATGCAACCTCGCCCGGCAGATTGCGGCTCGACGACGTCACGATCCGCACATCGACCTCGACCCGGCGCTCGCCGCCCACCCGGTGGAAGGTCTGGTCCACCAGAACCCGCAGGATCTTGCCCTGGGTTTCAAGCGGCATATCGGCGAGTTCGTCGATGAACAGCGTTCCCCCATGGGCTTCTTCCAGCGAGCCGATTTTCCGCGCGGCGCCCTGTTCCTCGGTGCCGAATATTTCCAGTTCCATGCGTTCGGGCGTAATCGTCGCCGCATTCAGTACGGTGAACGGACCCTCAGCCCTGTGGGAGCAGGCATGAAGCAGCCTGGCGGCGGTTTCCTTGCCCGACCCCGAGGGACCCGAAATCAGCACCCGGCTGTTCGTTGGCGCGACCTTCTCGATGGCCTGGCGAACCTGCTTCATGGCCAGCGATTCGCCGATCAGCGCATTGTCCTGGATGGAATGGCGTTTGAGGTCCTCGTTTTCACGCACCAGCCGGTAGTTTTCCAGCGCCCGCGTGACCACCAGGATAAGCCGGTCCGCCTTGAACGGCTTTTCCACATAGTCATAGGCCCCGCGGCGGATAGCGGAAACCGCGGTTTCAATATTTCCGTGCCCGCTGATGATGACGACCGGAAGCTCGGGATGGGCGCTCTTGATGGCGTCGAGCACCTCAAGACCGTCCAGCCTGCTGCCCTGAAGCCAGATATCGAGCACGACAAGCGAGGGACGGCGATCTTCCAGCGCGGCCAGCGCGGCATCGCTGTCCGAGGCCGTGCGCGCCTTGAAACCTTCGTCCTCGAGAATGCCCGCGATGAGTTCGCGAATATCGGCTTCATCATCGACGATCAGGATATCTGACGCCATTTGCGCCTACTCCCCTCTTGGTTACGCATTAACTTTCGTCTTTTTCTCCCGCGCCCGGCGCGATCGACTGGCGGATGCGCCGGCCGCCGGCGGGACGGCGCTGGTCAGCGGTATTTCAATTCTCACCCGCGCCCCTGTTTCCCCTTTGGCCAATCCCGGCGCGTCGTCCAGCACAAGCCGTCCGCCATGCTCTTCGGTGATCTTCATGACGATAGCAAGGCCAAGGCCCGTACCCTTCTCGCGGGTCGTAATATAGGGCTCGACGAGGCGCCGCCTGTCCTCCACCGGCAACCCGATACCGTTGTCGATCACCTCGATCAGCGCGCTGTCCTTCTGACGATCGACCCGTACCGTGATTTTCCCCTTCAGACCAGCCTCGGAGCGTTGTCTGGTCTCGATGGACTCGGTTGCATTCTTGACCAGATTTGTGACCGCCTGGGCAATGAGACGCCGGTCAACCGCAACGATGATGGGTTTTTTGGGACGCTTCATGTCCAGTGATATCGCCGATTGGCTGACCTGTTGCAGGAACACCGATTCGCGTACCACCTCGCCGAGATCGTGGGGTTCCAGAACCGCCTTGGGCATGCGGGCGAAAGAGGAAAATTCATCGACCATGCGCCCGATATCGCCGACCTGGCGAATGATGGTCTGGGTGCATTGTTCGAATATTTCCCGGTCCTCGCGGATGACACGGCCATATTTGCGCCGCAGGCGCTCGGCCGAAAGCTGGATGGGGGTCAGCGGATTCTTGATTTCATGGGCGATGCGCCTGGCGATATCGGCCCAGGCCGAGCTTCTCTGCGCGGTGACCAGTTCGGTTATTTCATCGAAGGTAACGACATAACCGTGAATCCGGCGGCCATCGTGTTCCGTCGTCACGCGAACGGTCAAGATGCGTTCGGCGCCATCGCGGCGCAGCGTGACCTGGCCTTCCGCGTCGCCGCGCGCCTTTTTCAGGGCGCGGGCGAATATGGGCGCGAATTCGGGTATGACGCGGGTGAATTGCTTGTTCAGCAGCCGGTCTTCCTCGATATCGAGAAGGCGCAGCGCCGACCGGTTGGCCAGATTGATGCGTTTGTTCTTGCCCAGCCCGATGACCCCGGCGCTCACTCCTGACAAAACCGCTTCGGTAAACCGCCGCCGTTCGTCGAGTTGCACATTTGCGCTGACCAGTTCATCGCGCTGCGTTCGCAATTGCGTCGTCATCCGGTTGAAAGTCAGGCCAAGGGTCGCAAGATCCCCCTCCCCCCGGCCAACCGGCACCTCGACATCCAGCACCCCTTCGGAGACTTTCTGGGCGGCGGTCACCAGCCGGCTGATGGGTTGAATCAGCCGGTCGGCCACCCGGATGGCGAACCAGACGGCGGCCAGCAGAAATATCAGCGAAACGCCGACATACATCAGGGCAAAAGTAAACTGCACACTGCCGCGGCGATCCTCCATGCGGTCATATTCGGATTTGCCGACGAACGCCGTGCCGATGCTCTCCAGAACCCGCGGATCGACATAGCGGTACACAACCAGGAAAAACTCTTCATCAAAGCCGTCAAGCTTGCCCACCGCCGTCACCCGGTTTGTATCGCCAGGCGGTATGACGACCACTTCTCCCGCCGCGGCTTGTTCGAGGATTTCCTTCGCCACCGGCGCAAGGGGCGGCTCTTGAGACAGGGAAACCTCCATGCGCACGACCGAATTTTGATCGATGATATAGGCGGCCGCCAGACGGCGAACGCCCGTCTGAATGGTCAGAATGCGGCGAAAACGGCGCCGGTCCGTCATATACAGGTCGATGCGCTGGTTCAATACATTGATCATGTTGTCCGCATCGATGCGAATGACCTGGCCGTGTTCCTGAACATAGGAACGCGCGACACTCAGCGCATTGTCGACAATGGTGCGCGTGCGTTCCGAAAACCAGGCATCCAGCCCCCGGTCGAGTGTAACGCTGGCGAACACGGCGACCAGGATCGCCGGGATAGCCGCCACGATCGAGAACATTGAAACCAGACGCACATGAAGTCTCGCACCGGCCACCTTGCGGCGGCGGGCGATGGAAATATCGACTACATGCCAGGTAATCAGCCCGATCAGCGCCGTCACCGTGCCGGCATTGATGATCATCAAGGCGATGACCACCGGCGGGTCGGGCGAAATCGGCGTCAGGCCGGTGAGAATGGAAAAGGTGACAAGCCCCAGCAAGATCGCCAGCGACACGACCGCGATGCCCAGCCACGCGCGGACCCGCCGCAAATTCTTCGTGCGCCGGCCGGCTGCGTCGAACCGCGACATTTCGACGCCTTGATCGATCGTGGTCGCCATCAGGATTTGCACGCTCAAGTGTTGCAACCCGCGTTTCCGCCGGGTTCGTTCATGTTCGTCGGCTCCGTTCATACGGGCCGATTCAGGCCATATTCCGGCGCTCACGCGAGGGCGCAACATGCCAACCGCCAGCGACAACGGCAATTGCGATGCTCTCACGCCGCCAGATAATGGCAAATAAATCACAATGTTGCAGAAATGCAACTAGTTTCGGTCTCCGCCGCCGATCATCTGCGCCCCCGGTATCGCCACGGACGGCCTAGTTTTGCGGGCCGCGCAACACCTGGATATCCAGTTCGCGGATTTTCTTGCGTAACGTGTTGCGGTTCATGCCCAGCAGCGCGGCGGTTTGAATCTGGTTGCCGGACGTGGCGGCCAGCGCCATGCGGATCAACGGAGTTTCCACATCGCGCAATATGCGCCTGTAGAGGCCGGCGGGAGGCAGGTCCTCGCCGAATTCGGCAAAATATCGCACCAAATATCCCTCCAGCAGTTCACGGATGCTGTCGCCGGGGGGCAGTTCGGCGGGTCCGCCATCGTTTTCCGCCTCCGCCAGTTCGGCCGCGATCGTCTGCGCGGCAATCACATCCTGCGAATAGAGCGCGGCCACCCGGCGCACGAGATTTTCCAGTTCGCGCACATTTCCCGGCCAGCGATGCTTTTTCAGAACATCGAGCGCGCCCGCATCGAGACGTTTCGCCGGCAGCCCTTCCGATGCCGCGCGAGCGAGAAAATGCCGCACCAGGTCGGGAATGTCCTCCACCCGCTCGCGCAGCGCCGGCAATCTGATCGGCACGACATTGAGGCGGTAGAACAGATCCTCGCGAAAAGCCCCAACGGAGATCTGCCGGCGCAAATCGCGATTTGAGGCCGCCACGATCCGCACATCGGTCTTGACCGGAACACGCCCCCCCAGCGTTGTGAATTCGCCCTCCTGAAGCACGCGCAGCAGGCGGGTCTGGGCGGCCATGGGCATATCGCCGATCTCATCGAGAAAAAGCGTGCCCGCCTCGGCCAGTTCGAAGCGCCCGGCAGTACGCGCGCCGGCGCCGGTAAACGCCCCTTTTTCATGGCCAAACAGTTCAGACTCGATCAGTTCATGAGGAATTGCCGCCATGTTGACCGCGACAAAGGGGCCGTGGCGGCGCCTGCCGTAATCATGCAGGACGCGCGCCACCAGTTCTTTTCCCGTGCCCGATTCGCCGGAAATCATCACCGTGAGGTCGGTGCGCACGAGGCGGGCAAGCGCCCGGTAAATTTCCTGCATCGCCGCGGAGCGGCCGATCAGCGGCAGTTTGTCGGCATCATCGGGCTGGTTCCCAAGCGGGGCCTGGCCGGCTTTCGGGTTCTTCAGGGCCTGGCCGACAATGCTCACAAGTTCGTTCAGATCGAACGGCTTGGGCAGATATTCCCAGGCCCCGCGCTCAGCCGCGCTGATGGCGGTGAGCAGGGTGTTTTGGGCGCTCATGATGATGACCGGCAGTTCGGGGCGCGCCTTCTTCATGCGCGGCAGCAGGTCAAACGCATTCTCATCGGGCAGCACGACATCGCTGACCACCACATCGCCTTCGCCCTGCGACACCCAGCGCCACAGGGTCGCGGCATTGCCGGTGGAGCGCACCACATAGCCCGCCCGCGTCAGCGCCTGACTGAGAACCGTGCGAATCGAGCCGTCGTCGTCGGCCACCAGAACCGTCGGATCAGGCATCACTCCGCTCTCCCGTTGCTGTCGTGGCGCGGCCGGTGCATGGGCAGCAACACCCGGAACAGTGTGTGCCGCCGCCTTTCCAGGCATTCGATCGTGCCGCCATGATCGCCGATGATTTTCGCCACCAGCGCCAGCCCCAGCCCGCTGCCCTCCGCCTTGGTGGTCACGAAGGGGTCGAATATATGGGCCCGCAGGTCATCGGGCACGCCGCTGCCATTGTCCGCCACGCAAAATTCGAGCGGCAGGGCGACCGCGGCGCTGCTGGCCGGCAGGCTCAGGCGCACACCGCTGCGAAACGCGGAGGTCAATATTATCCGCCCCCCCGATTTGCGCCCCCGAACAGCCTCGGCCGCGTTCTTGACCAGATTGAGAAAAACCTGGATCAACTGATCGCGATTGCCCATGACGGGGGGAAGCGAGGGGTCGTAATCTTGGGAAATGGCGATCGAGCGGGCAAATCCGCTGGCCGCGATCTGTCTCACATGGTCCAGAACCGCGTGCATGTTGACGGGCTCCATGGCCACCGGGCGCTCGTCGCTGAACACCTCCATGCGGTCCACCAGAGCGCAAATCCGGTCGGTCTCCTGGCAGATCAGGCGGGTCAGGGACCTGTCGTCCTCGCGCAGACCCGGTTCGAGCAGTTGTGCAGCGCCGCGAATGCCCGACAGGGGATTCTTGATTTCATGCGCCAGCATGGATGCCATGCCCCGTGCCGAACGCGCGGCGCCCCGGTGGGTCAACTGGCGGTCGATCTTGCGGGCAATGGAGCGGGGCTGCACCACGAGCAGAACATGGCCCGGGTGTTCTGGAATGCACCCGGCGTGCAGATCGACAATATGACGGCCCTGCACCGCGCGCATCTCCAGATTGAGCGCATATTCGTTGACCGACGCGCCCTGGCTTCTGACCTGGGCGACCAGGCCGCACACCGTGCTGTCGGCGCTCACCAGTTGGTCGAGACGGCGCTGGCGCAAGACCGGCGCGCCCATGCCCAGCAGGGCTTCCGCCGGCGCATTGGCATAGGCGATTAGATCATCGGGGGCGACGATGAAGACCGGATGAGGCAGCGCATCGAGTACGATTTGCGCATTGAGCCCCCGGTTCTCGCTCACCGGTGTGCCGGCGGCCGCCGAACGCATCATGCGACCTTCCGCTCCGGGTCTGCGCGAAACAGCGCGTCAATATGCCGGTGAACCCGATCGGGATTGTCTTCGCGGCACAGCCTGGCACGCCAGTATCCGATCGACCGGGCATCGCAGCCCCCCCTGTCGCGCAGGGTCGTTTCGATATACCACCCCAGATGCTTGCGCGCGCAACGCACGCCAATCTCGCGCCCGTAGTGAACCAGCATGGCATCGTAATGTTCATGAACAAGGGTGCTGCGCAGGGCGAGATCCAGGCCCTGGTTCTGCTTGCCGGTTTCCAGAAACTCCGCGATCTGTCCGGGAAACCAGGGCCGTCCACGGGCGCCGCGGCCGATCATCAGCCCGTCGGCGCGCGATTGCTCGAGGATGCGCGCAGCACCGGTGAAATCGGTGACGTCGCCATTGGCGATCACCGGGATCGAGACCGCCTCCTTGACCGCGCGTATGGAACGCCAGTCCGCGGTGCCGTTGAAAAACTGGCTGCGGGTGCGCCCGTGAACGCTCACCATCTGAACGCCCGCCCGCTCGGCGAGCCGCGCCAGTTCCGGCGCGTTTCGCGACCGATCGTCCCAGCCAAGACGCATTTTCAGCGTCACCGGAACGCGCGCAGCGCCAACGCTTGCCTCGATCAGACGCACTGCCAGCGGCAGATCGCGCATCAGCGCCGATCCGGAAAGGCCGCGGGTAACCTGACGCGCCGGGCAGCCCATATTGATATCGATGATATCCGCGCCCAAGCCTTCCGCGATGCGCGCGCCCTCCGCCATCCAGCGCGGCTCGCGGCCGGCAAGCTGGATCACGCGCGGGCTTGTGCGCGCATCGCCATGGAGGCGGTGCAGCGCAGCCGGTCTGGAGGCCGCCAGATCCGCACTGGCGATCATTTCCGAAACCACCAGGCCTGCGCCCAGCTCATGGGCCAGGCGGCGAAAAGGCGCATCCGTGATCCCCGACATCGGCGCCAGGAAAACCGCGTTGCGGGTGGTGATGGGGCCAATTGCAATGCCCATAAATTAGGCACCCTTTAGTCTCTGTCCAAAACTTATGCAATCTATACGGCTATTTCCGCCGGCCGGCAAGCCGGCGCCTCCATGTCCGGGGGGAGCGGCTTGCCAGAGCCCGGTTTTCGGCGGATAACGGGTCCGGCATCTCTTTGTCCAGCCGGGCGGGAAACGAACCCATGCGCATTGCGGTCATTCTTGCAGCGGCGGGACGCGGCAGCCGCGCCGGCGGCGGCGCGCCCAAGCAGTACCGGCGGATCACGCAGCGCACGGTTCTGGGCGAAACCATCGCCCGGTTCCACGGCCGCCGCGATATCGAAACGGTGCAATGTGTCATTCATCAAAGGGACCACGGGGCGTTTGGCGAGGTTGCGGCGCAATTTCCCGGGCTCGCGGACCCCGTCAATGGCGGAGACACCCGGCAGGACTCGGTGCTCCGCGGCCTTGATGCGCTGGCGGGCCGCGGCCTCACCCATGTCCTCATTCATGATGCCGCGCGCCCGTTCGTGGACGGGGATGTCATCGACCGGGTCATCACGGGGCTGCGCGACAATGAAGGCGTCATCCCTGCCCTGCCGCTCGCCGATACGCTCAAACGGTGCGAACAGGGGCGCATCCGCGAGACCGTGGAGCGGACCGGCCTGTGGGCGGCGCAGACGCCGCAGGGATTTGCCTTTCAATCCATCCACAAGGCCCATCGCGATGCTGCGCGCGGGAATAAAACCGGCTTCACGGACGATGCCGCCATTGGCGAATGGGCGGGCATGACAATCGCCATCGTGGAGGGATCGCCGGACAACACCAAAATCACGACGGCGCGCGATCTGGAGCGCGCCCGCGTCCGGTCCGCGTTGCCCGATGTGAGAACCGGCCACGGCTGTGACGTTCACCGGTTCGCGCCCGACCGTCCCCTTGTCCTGTGCGGGGTGGCGATCGCCGGTGCCCCGGGCCTGGCGGGGCATTCGGACGCGGATGTGGGTCTGCATGCCTTGTGCGATGCGCTTCTTGGCGCGCTTTGCGATGGTGATATCGGTGTTCACTTCCCCGCCGGTGAAGCGGCATGGAAAGACGCGGACTCCGCGCTGTTGCTGAGCGCGGTGGCCAAACGCGTGGCGGCGCGGCGCGGGCGCATCACCCATGTCGATATCACTCTCATTTGCGAAGCGCCCAAAATCGGACCCCACCGCCGGTCCATGCGCGAGCGCGTTGCCGCGATCCTCGAACTCGAAATTGACCGGGTCAGCATCAAGGCGACCACGACCGAGGGGCTGGGATTTGCCGGCCGTGGCGAAGGCATCGCCGCGCAGGCGAGCGCGACGATCATTTTCGGCTGAGGGCGGATATGGATGATGTCTTGATTCAACGCGCGGCGGACCTGATGGCGATATGCCGCGAAACCGGCCTGCGGCTGGCCACAGCTGAATCCTGCACAGGCGGACTGGTCGCTGCCTGTCTCACCGAAATCCCCGGCTCATCGGATGTTTTCGAGCGCGGCTTTGTGACCTATTCCAATGCAGCGAAAATGGATCTTCTGGGGGTCTCGGCGCAGTTGCTTAAAACCCATGGGGCGGTGAG
>JALURZ010000053.1 GCA_027058735.1 Hyphomicrobiales bacterium
GAGACCAAATCCGGAGCGGCAGAAATAACCGAGGCGGATGTCGGGGGCGAAGCGGGTGAGGGGAAAAAATCCCCCGATGCAGATGCTGCGCATGCAGATGATGCAGATAAAGCAGGTAAAGCAGATAGTGCGGCGCCCGTATATAAGGGTCTTGATGCCCCCGATGGCCAGGCCGATGATTTAAAAAAAATAACCGGCGTCGGACCGGTTCTTGAAGAAAAGCTCAACAAGATGGGCATTTTTCATTATCGCCAGATCGCCGAACTTGGCCCAGCCGACATAGCCGCCATTGACGGTGCGCTCAATTTCAAGGGCCGCATTGAGCGTGACGGCTGGCTGGAGCAGGCGAAACTACTCGACAAGCAAGCCGGGGGCTGAACCTCCGGGGCAGCCGGCCTGTTTGCGAAAATCCCACTGGAGATACGAAGATGGCGAATATTTCAGCCGCGATGGTCAAGGAACTGCGCGAGAAGACCGGCGTCGGCATGATGGACTGCAAGAATGCGCTCAACGAAACCGGCGGCGATATGGCCGCAGCCATCGACTTGCTGCGCAAGAAGGGTCTGGCCAAGGCGGCGAAAAAGGCCGGTCGGGTGGCGGCGGAGGGCCTCATTGGCATCAGCACGCAGGCAGCCGCCGGCGCCATCGTCGAGGTGAATTCGGAGACGGACTTCGTGGCCCGCAACGATGTCTTTCAGGGCATGGTTTCGGCAATTGCCGGCCTGGCGCTGGATGTCGGGGGCGATCTGGAAAAACTCAATGCGTCCGGTTTTCCCGGCGCCGGCAAATCTGTCAAGGATCATGTGAGCGCGATGATTTCGACCATCGGCGAGAACATGACCGTGCGCCGCGCAGCCGGGCTGAAGGCGCAAGACGGCGTTGTCGCCAGCTATGTCCACAACCAGGTGGCCCCGGGGCTGGGAAAAATCGGCGTTCTCGTCGCCCTGAATTCACACGGCGACAGGCAGAAGCTCACGCAATTCGGCCGCCGCATCGCCATGCATATCGCGGCGGCCGCACCCCTTGCGCTGAGCGTCGATGAGCTTGATGCCGGGGACGTCGAGCGAGAGCGCGCCGTGCTGAGCGATCAGGCCCGCGCCAGCGGAAAGCCCGAGGAGATCGTCGCCAGGATGGTCGAGGGCCGGCTGAAGAAATATTACCAGGAGGTCGTCCTGCTGCAGCAGACATTCGTTGTGGATGGCGAAAACAGCGTTGAAAAAGTCCTCGAACTGGCGCAATCCGACATTGGCGCGCCGGTGGGCATTTCCGGCTTCGTCCGCTTCCAGCTTGGTGATGGCATCGAAAAAAAGGAAGAGGATTTCGCCGCCGAAGTGGCCGCCGCGGCCGGGTCCTGACATCGGCGGGCTGTTGGGGAGATCGCGTTGCACCTTGCACGCAACAGGCAATGCGGGAAGGAAAGCGGCCATGCCGGCGGGCCGGTCTGCCGCGCTGGCGGGGCTGTCTTGCCGGCCCTGAAACGCCGCCGCCGCCCGCAGCATGCGCACGGCGGCGCATGAGCACCCCGTTGAAATATTCGCGCATTCTGCTGAAGGTTTCAGGCGAGGCGCTGATGGGCGGCGGTGAGTTCGGCATCGACCAGTCGGTCGTCGATGAGGTTTCCGCGGCGATCGCGGAG
>JALURZ010000054.1 GCA_027058735.1 Hyphomicrobiales bacterium
CCGCCCGCAAACCGCGATCGGAAAATACCCGCACCGCCAGGCCGGCGGCCGCGAGCCCCGGCACCCTGCCGCTGGTTCTGGCCGCCGGCGCGGGTGCGTTCATCTTTCTGGTCGCCGTGCTCGCCGTCCGGCTGACCGCGCCCGACGCGGTTCGCACCGATGCGGGCCTGTCCCAGGCGCTGGCCCGCCTTGCCGGCCAGATCGACGCCCTGGAAAGCCGGATCGACCGGCGCCCGGGCGCGGATGCCGCCGGGCAGGCCGCCGTGCCCGGCATTGAAGACATCCGCAAGGCCAGCGAAGCGGCGCGCCAGATGGCGCTCAAAACCACCGAACGGGTGGATGCCCTGGCGGCAAGGCTTGATGCGTCCGGCGGCGGCGGGGCATTGCCCGCGGACGGGGCGCTGCGGGCGCGGCTGGTGAAACTCGAGGCGGCCGCCGGCGATCTGCGCCAGGCGCTGTCGCGGGTGCAGTCGGACCTGTCGGGCGTGGAAAACGTTCTCAAGGACGCCAGCAACCGCACCGGCGCGCCGGCGCTGCCCGCCGACATCACGCTCAAGCTTGAACAACTGGCCGCAAGGCAGCGGAAACTCGAAGCCGGCCTTCCGGCCCAAAGGCCGGATTCAGCGGGCGCGGACGCGGTGCAGCGGAAACTGGCGGAACTTGAAACGAAATTGCGAAACCTGCCGCCGGCTCCCGACCTTGGGCCGATCAGGCGGCAGATCGCCGGTCTGGCCGAGCGGCTGGCGCGCCAGGAACGATCGCGGCCCGCCGATAGCGCGCCGGCGGTAAAACAGCTCACCGCGCTGTCGCGCACGCTGCAGGAGACCCTCGCCGGCACCCGCGCCGAACTCGACGCGGTCCGGCGCGCCAACCGCGCGATCGTGGTGCTGGGCCTCGGTCAGCTGGAACGCTCGGTGCGCGCCGGACACCCGTTCGATCGCGATCTGGCGCTCATCGAAGTGGTGGTGCGCGATGTCGCGCCGCTGGTCGCGCTGGCCAAATTCGCAAAAACAGGGGTGGCCTCACAGGAGCGTCTGGAACGCCGGTTCGCGGCACTGGGAAAACCCGGCGCCGGACAGCCGGGCGGCGAACAGACGGGGTTTGTGGAGCGGCTGGTGCGCCAGGCGGGTTCGCTCGTGCGCATTCGCAAACAGGGACAGCCGCAACAGGATGTCCGCACCGCCGGCCCCCTCGCGGCGATCGCTGCGCCCTTGCGCGCCGGCAGGCTTGATGAGGCGCTCAGCGCGGCGGAAAAGCTCGATGAAACCCTGTATTCGGGGCTTGGCCCGTGGCGCCGGGCGCTGCGCGACCGGCTCGAGGCGATCGCTCTGGTTGGCGAGGCGCGCCGTAAACTGATGGCGGTCCATGGGCCGGAGAACACGACGAAGGCTGCACAAGAGTGACTGAATGATCCGGTTTGTCATACTTTTCGTTGTTCTCAGCGCGGTTGCCGCCGGTATCGCGTGGTTTGCGGACCGCCCTGGTGATGTCTCCATTTCCTGGCTCGGCTACGAGATCGAGACCAGCGTCATGGCGATGGCCGCCGCGATTCTTATTGTCTTCGCGGCACTTGGTGTGCTGTGGGCGGCATTGCGCGCCGTGCTGGGCACGCCGGGGGCCGTTCTCGATTATTTCCGGCTGCGCAAGCAGCGCCGCGGCCTTGATGCCCTGTCGAAAGGCATGATCGCCATAGGTGCTGGCGATGCGCGCGCAGCCGTTCGTCATGCGGGCGAAGCCGGACGGCTGATCTCCAGCGAACCACTGGTGCAGTTGCTCAAGGCCCAGACCGCCCAGATCCAGGGCGACAGTGTGCGCGCGGTGCGTGTTTTCGAGGCGATGTTGCAGTCGCGTGAAACCGAGCTGCTGGGTCTGCGCGGCCTGTATATTGAGGCTCAGCGCAATAACGATCCCGACCTTGCCCGCGGCTATGCCGCGCGTGCCTCGAAAATCAATCCGGCGCTGCCCTGGGCCTCCGGCGCGCTGCTGCGGCTGCAGTCGGCCCGGCGGGATTGGGCCGGCGCGGAACAGACCGTGCGCGATGAGCAGAAATACAAACTCATCAGCAAGCCCGAAGCCAGCCGCAAGCGCGCCGTGCTGCTGACGGCGCGGGCGATGGAGGCGGAGGACAGCGCGCCCGACGAGGCGCTGGAACTGGCCCTCAGGGCGCACAGGCTGGCGGGCGATCTGGTTCCCGCGGCGGTTCTCGCCGGGCGCCTGTCACCGGACCGGATGAGCCTGCGCAAGGCGAACCAGGTGCTGGAGAAAACCTGGAAGGCGAATCCCCATCCCGATCTCGCCGAGGTTTATGGCGATCTGCAGCCGGGCATATCGCCGCGCCAGCGCCTCAGGCGGGTGAAAACGCTGGTGCGCAAGGGTGGCGGCGGCGAGGAGGGCGATATCGCCATTGCGCGCGCCGCGATCGAGGCGCGTGCCTGGGGTGAGGCGCGCGGCGCGCTGGCGGATCTGGTGGCGCACAATCCCGCCGTGCGGGTGTGCACTATGATGGCCGAAATCGAACAGGGGGAGAGCGGGGACGAAGGCCGGGTGCGCGAATGGCTGGCGCGCGCGGTGCGCGCGCCGCGCGATCCGGCCTGGATCGCCGATGGGCTGGTCTATGAGGACTGGGCGCCGGTATCCCCGGTGAGCGGCGCGCTGGACGCGTTTGAGTGGAAAGTGCCGGCGCGCGGACAGGCCTCCGCGCCGCGCGAAGCGATCACGAGCACTGTGAGCAAACGGCCCGAACGCAACCAGCAGGCCGCGCGCCAGCCCTCAGACGGCCCGGAGCAGAAGGCGGCCACCGATTCCGGCGGGGGGAAAGGCCCCGCGCCGCGCGAGACGGCCGGTGAAAAGCAGACGGTGTTCGTTGCCCCGCGCCCGCCCGACGATCCAGGCCAGGACGCGGACCCGCGCCGGGCCAGACGCTGGTATCACGCACTGCTGCCCGGCTAGAGCAGATTTAAAGAACGTTGAATCGGTTTGAGGATTCCCTTTTTGGCCTACCTCTGATTCACTGGTGTCCTGATTCTCATTCGGGAGATCGCTATCGAAGCTGCCGGGGCGACGCTTCGGTATCTGCCCGCTTATTCGCCGGATTTCAATCCGATCGAAAACGCCCTCTCAAAACTCAAGGCGCGGCTGCGAAAGGAAGCGGCAAGAACCATCGACGACCTTTGGGACGCGATCGCCGTAGCCATCGACACTTTCACGCCGCACGAATGCAAAAACTATTTCGCCGCTGACCGGTATGACCACGATTAAATCGAATCTGCTTGCTCTAGCGCGTGGGCACCGGCGTGTCGCCGCGATAGTCGTAGAACCCGCGCTGCGTCTTGCGCCCCAGCCAGCCGGCTTCCACATATTTCACCAGCAGCGGGCAGGGCCGGTATTTGGTGTCGGCAAGCCCTTCATAGAGCACCTGCATGATGGACAGGCAGGTATCCAGCCCGATGAAATCGGCAAGCTGCAGCGGCCCCATGGGATGATGGGCGCCAAGCCGCATGGCGGTATCGATCGATTCCACCGAACCCACGCCTTCGTAGAGCGTATAGACGGCCTCGTTGATCATCGGCAGCAAAATGCGGTTGACCATGAAGGCGGGAAAGTCCTCTGAAACCGCGATCGTCTTGCCCAGCTTGTCGACGAAGGCGGTGATGGTGGCAAAGGTGCTGTCGTCGGTGGCGATGCCGCGAATGAGTTCGACCAGTTCCATCGCCGGCACCGGATTCATGAAATGCAGCCCCATGAACCGTTCGGGCCGGTCAGTGGCCGCAGCCAGCCGGGTAATGGAAATCGAGGACGTGTTGGTGGTCACGATGGCGTCGTCGCGCATCAGCGGGCAGAGTTCAGCGAAGATCTGCCGCTTGACCGCCTCTTCCTCCGTGGCCGATTCGATGACCAGATCGACCTCGCTCAGCGCATCAAGCGCTTCGGCGACGGCAATGCGGGCAAGCGCCCCCTCGCGCTGTTTTTCGGTAATTTTCTTCCTTGCCACCAGGCGCGCCAGATTGCCGTTGATGCTCGCAAGGCCGGCCTCAATGCGTTCGCGGGTGATATCATGAAGCGCCACATCGAACCCGGCCACGGCGCAGACATGCGCTATGCCGTTGCCCATCTGTCCTGCGCCGATCACGCCGATTTTCTGTATTTCCATCACCTGTCGCCTGTATTTCCCGCGCCGCGCTGCGGCCTGAACGGGCCATTACAATACCTTTTCCAGTTCCGCCTCAAGCTCCGGCACGGCGTCGAACAGATCGGCCACCAGCCCATAATCGGCGACCTGGAAGATCGGCGCCTCTTCATCCTTGTTGATCGCCACGATCACCTTTGAGTCCTTCATGCCTGCCAGATGCTGGATCGCGCCGGAAATGCCCACCGCGATATAGAGATCCGGCGCCACCACCTTGCCGGTCTGTCCGACCTGATAGTCATTGGGCACGAAACCGGCATCGACCGCCGCGCGGCTGGCGCCAAGCGCCGCACCCAGTTTGTCGGCGACACGTTCCAGCATGGCGAAATTGTCGCCCGACTGCATGCCGCGCCCGCCCGAAATGACGATGCTGGCGGAGGTGAGTTCCGGGCGGTCGGATTTCGACAGTTCCTGGCCCACATAGGCGCTGATGCCGGGGCCGTCGGGCACGGCGATTTTTTCGATCGCCGCCGATCCGCCGCCGCCCGCGGCGGCGAACGCCGTGGCACGCACGGTAATGACTTTCTTGGCATCCGACGATTCCACGGTCTGGATGGCGTTGCCGGCATAGATCGGGCGTTCGAACGTGTTTGCATCCCTGATGGCGGTGATTTCGGAGATCTGCGCCACGTCCAGCAGGGCGGCGATGCGGGGCATGAAATCCTTGCCCGTGGTGGTGGCCGCCGTGATCAACACGTCATAGGAGTCCATAAGCGGCACGATCAGCGCGCTCAGGTTTTCGGCCATGGGATGGGCGAGCAGGTCGTCATCGGCGAGCAGCACCCTGGCCACCCCGTCGATGGCGCCGGCGGCCTTGGCAACGCCCTCGCAGTCCTTGCCGGCGACCAGCACGTGCACATCGCCCAGCTCTTTCGCCGCGGTTGCCGCATTCAAGGTCGCACCCTTGAGCTCCGCATTGTCGTGATCCGCGACCAGCAAGACGGTCATCCGATTACTCCTGCTTCATTCTTCAGCTTGTCCACCAGTTCGGCCACGGTCTCAACGATAACGCCGGCTTTGCGCCCTTCGGGCTGCGCCGTGTCGAGCACCTTCAGGCGCGGTGCGGCGTCGACGGGAAAGTCGCCTGCCTGTTTTTCATCAATGGGCTTTTTCTTCGCCTTCATGATGTTGGGCAGCGAGGCATAGCGCGGCTCGTTCAGGCGCAGATCGGTGGTGATGACCGCCGGCAGGTTCAGCTTCACGGTCTGCAACCCGCCGTCGATTTCACGCACCACCTCCACGGCGTCCTTCGCGAGCGTGATCCTGGAGGCGAATGTGCCCTGCGGCCAGCCCAGCAGACCGGCCAGCATCTGCCCGGTCTGGTTGCTGTCGTCGTCGATCGCCTGTTTGCCCAGAATGATCAGGCCGGGCTTTTCCTCATCGGCGATGGCGTTCAGGATTTTTGCCACCGCAAGGGGCCC
>JALURZ010000055.1 GCA_027058735.1 Hyphomicrobiales bacterium
TGATACAGCGGCGCGACAGGGGCAATTCGCCATCGACGAGAGGCTGCCGACGCCGCTGTATCACCAGATTTATCTGGTGTTCCGCAACAAGATCCTGAATGACGAATATCCCCATGACAGCATCCTGCCGGGCGAAGAGGAGGTGGCGCGGCGGTTTGGCGTGTCGCGGATCACCGCCAAGCGGGCGATCAATGAACTGGCGGCCGACGGCTTTGTGGTGCGCGAGCGCGGGCGCGGCACACGCGTCGTCTACCGGGCGCCGGCGACACCGGTGCGCGCCAGCGTCGAGGGATTGCTGGAAAACCTCCTGCAGATGGGCCTCAAGACCGAGGTCGAACTGCTCGAATTCGGCTATGTGCCGCCGGTCAAGGATGTGGTGCGCGCGCTGCAATGCGAGGATGGCGACATCGTCCAGCGCGCGGTGCGGGTGCGCCGGCTGGAAGGCGAGCCGTTTTCCCATCTGACCACCCATGTGCCCGAGGATATCGGGCGCTCCTACCGGCGTGAGGATCTGGCCACCCGTCCGCTGTTGTCGCTGCTTGAGCGCGGCGGCGTCGTGGTCACCAGCGCGGAGCAGACCATCACCGCCACCCTGGCCGACACCGAGACGGCGCCCGCGCTCGCTACCCAATTCGGCTCCCCCCTGCTGCGCATCGACCGCATTGTCTATGACCAGAACGACCGGCCGGTCGAATACATCGCCGCGCTGTACCGCTCGGATCTCTATCAGTACCGCATGATGCTTTCGCGCGTGCAGAACGAACAGATCAACACCTGGTCCACCGTGGACTAGGACAAACGCTCACAATCAGGGAGACAAATCTATGAGCAACGACACAAAGGCCACCAGATACAAACTCAACCGCCGCGGCTTCGTCAAAGGTGCCGCCGCCGGTTCGGCGGTCGCTGTGGCCGGCATCGCCGGTTTTCCGCACATCGCCAGGGCCCAGGCGGCGGTCAAGCTGGGTGTCCTTCATCCGGTGACCGGGTTCCTGCAGTTTTCCGGCGGCCAGTGCCGCTACGGCGCGCTGATGGCCATCGAGGAGATCAATGCCTCCGGCGGCATCAAGGCGCTTGGCGGCGCGAAGCTGGAACCGGTGCTGGGCGATGCCCAGTCGAAAGCCGAAATCGGCGCCGCGGAAGTCGAGAAGCTCAACGAGGCCGGGGTTGCGGCCATCGTCGGCGCATTTTCCAGCGGCATCTCGCTGGCCACCACCCAGGCGGCCGCCAAATACGGCATCCCCCATGCGGTCGATGTCGGCGTCAATGACAAGATCGTCGGGCGCGGGCTGGAAAACACGTTCCGCTTCGGTCCCGGGTTCGGCGTCATCACCAAGCGCGGTGTCGAAGGCCTGATCGAGATCAACAAGGCGGCGGGCAATCCGGCCAAGCGGATCGTGATCGTGCACGAAAACACCACGCCGTTCGGCAGCTACATGGCGGGTCTGATGAAAAAGGGCCTGGAGCCGGCCGGCTTCGAAGTGGTGGAAACCCTTCCCCACCCCACCCCGAACAAGGACTTCCGCAACATCGCCCTGAAAATCAAGGAGATCAAGCCGGACGTCATCATTCCCTCGCACTACTATAATGAGGGCGTCTTGTTCCTGCGCACATTGCAGCGCCAGCGCGTTTCCGCCAAGGGCATCTATTCGGTTCTCGGCGGCGCCTCGTCGCAATACCGCTTCGTCAACGAGTTTCCGGACGCCGCCAGGAACGTGATGGACTGCAACCACTGGTTCGACCCGGGCAAACCCGCCGCGCTGGGCCAGCGCAAGAAAGTCGAGGCGGCGGGCAAGAGCTATTCCTATGAGGTCTTTCTTGCCTACACGGCCGTGAAGTGGATCGCCGATTCAATGGAGCGCGCCGGATCGGCGGACCGCGCCAGGATCATCGAGGCCATGGCCTCGAGCACATGGAGCGGTCATTTCATGCCCTATGGCGCGACCAGGATCGTCAAGGGCCAGAACACGGGCGCGCAACCGCTGGTCATGCAGGTCCAGGGCAGCGAAATCGAAGTGATCGCGCCGTCCGGCTATGCGACCAGAAAGGCGGTGTTCCCGAGCTAGGAACACCGCAGGCGCCGGTCGCGCGGGGCAAATGGCCTGAATCGCAGGGGCGGCGCGCGCTGCCCCTGCCATCCCATTTTGAGATTTTCCGGCAGCGTTCGCTCATGGATATTCTGGGTCTGCAAATTCCTCTCTACAGTTGGGAGACCGTCCTGGGCTCGGCCATCAGCGGCGTGTTTCTGGGCTCGATCTATGCTCTTGTCGCGCTCGGCCTGACGCTCATATACGGGGTGCTGCATATCATCAATTTCGCCCATGGCGCGTTGCTGATGCTGGCCATGTATGCGGTGTTCTTCGTCTGGCACTTCTGGGGCATCGACCCCTATGCGGCGATGCTGATCGTGGTGCCGGGGGCGTTCGCGTTCGGCTACGCCCTGCAGCGCTACGTCATCGGCAAGACCAGCCATGGCCGCGACGAGATCATTCTGCTGGTGACCCTGGGCATCGCCATCGTCATCGAGAATGCGGCGCTGTTCTTCTTTTCCGCCGATGAACGCTCCGTGCAGGTGCCTTACGATCTGGACGGCATCGATCTTGGCGTCACCTTCGCGGTCTACCCCGAACTGTTCGCCCTTGGCGGGTCCCTGGCCGTGACCCTGGGCCTGTGGCTGTTCATGACCCGGACCGACACCGGCAGGGCCATTCGCGGCGTCGCCAAGGAGCGCCAGGGCGCGCGCCTGGTGGGGATCAATGTCGATCATGTCTTCGCCATCACTTTCGGCCTTGGCACCGCCCTCGTCGCGGTTGCGGCGAGCCTGCTCGCGCCCACCTACACGGTCCATCCGCAGACCGGATATCTGTTCGTTCTGATCGCCTTCACCGTGGTCGTGCTCGGCGGCATGGGCAGTTTTGTCGGCGCGCTGGCGGGCGGGTTCATCATCGGCATCACCGAGCAACTGGGGCGCCTCTATCTGGGGGAAAGCCTTGGTCTCATCACGATTTCCGCGATTTTCATCATGATCCTGCTGTTTCGGCCCACCGGCCTGTTCGGGCACAAGACGTGAACGGGTTCGCGAAAAGCCATCTCGGCTGGCTGCTGCTGGCGGCGGCACTGCTGGCGGTGCCGGTTTTCGTCAAATCGGGCCGCTGGATCGAGTTTATCGAACTGACCCTGTTCGTCGCGGTTCTCGGGCAGGGCTGGAACATCCTTGGCGGCTATGGCGGCCAATATTCGTTCGGCCATGCGCTGTTTTTCGGCACCGGCGCCTATATTCAGGCGCTGTTGCAGTTCAAATATGGCGTCAGCCCCTGGATCGCCATGTGGTTCGCGGTGTCGGGCGGGGTGTTGGTCGGGCTCTTTGTCGGCTATCTCAGCTTTCGCTATGGCCTGCGCGGATCCTATTTCGCGCTGATCACGCTGGCCTTCGCGGAAGCGTTTCATGTGGTGGCGCGCTCGTTCATTTCGATCACCGAAGGCGGGCGTGGCGTTCAACTGGCGCTGAACCGCGATCCGGATCAGGCGATCGCCCTGTTCCAGTTCACCTTCGCCGATCCGTTCCTGAAGAGCTATGGCTACTACTATGTCATTCTGGCGCTGCTGATGATCGCCTACGGCGCGACCTGGTGGATGGAGCGCAGCCGGTTTGGCGCGCAGCTTGTGGCGCTGCGCGAAAACGAAGACGCCGCCGAGGCGCTTGGCATCAATACGTTCAGAACCAAGATGGCGGCCATCTGCATGTCGGCGGCCATCACCTCGTCGAGCGGTATCTATTATGTGCAGAAATTCCTGTTCGTGGATCCCGCCATCGCCTATGGCCCGACGAAGTCGGTCGAGGCTCTGTTCGCGCCGATTATCGGCGGCCTTGGCACGGTGCTGGGGCCGCTGGTGGGATCGGTCTTTATTCACGGGCTGAGCGAGGTGACCCGCGAAGCCATCGACGCGGTGTGGGGCGCGCGTCCCGGTGTCGATCTCATCTTGTTCGGGATCATCCTGGTTCTTGTTCTGGGCTTTGCGCCGAAGGGCCTGGTGGGGCTGGCCGAAGCGGCCTGGCGCAGGGTTGCACGCGGCGGGAAGGCGCAGCGATGATCCTGGAAGTCAGGTCCATGAGCAAGACCTTCGGCGGCCTCAAGGCGGTGTCGCGGGCAAGCCTCAGTGTCGGGGAGGGCGAGATCGTCTCGCTGATCGGTCCCAACGGCGCCGGCAAGACGACCCTGTTCGCCATGATCTCGGGGTTTCTCAAGGCGGATGAGGGATCGGTCGCTTTTGCGGGCGTGAATGTCACCGGCTGGCGTCCCCACAAGGTGTGCCGGCTGGGGCTGGTGCGGACGTTTCAGGTGGTCCAGCCGTTCCCCAATCTGTCGGTCGCCCAGAACATCGCGGTTGGCGCGCATACCCGTCTGCGCAGCCGCGCCGGGGCGCTCGAAAAAGCGGGCGAAGTCGCCCACGCCGTGGGCATGGGCGACCGGCTCGACATGCCCGCCGGATCGCTGACGGTTGCCGGGCGCAAGCGGCTGGAACTGGCCCGCGCGCTGGCGACGGAGCCGCGCCTGCTGCTGCTCGACGAGGTGATGGCCGGCCTCAATGCGACGGAAATCGACGAGATCATCGGCGTCATCCGCGACATTCGCCAATCCGGCGTCACCATCCTGCTGATCGAGCATGTCATGCGCGCGGTCATGAACCTGTCGGACCGCACCTATGTCATCAACAATGGCGTCATGATCGCGGAGGGGACACCAAACGAAGTCACCCAAAAGCCCGAAGTCATCGAAGCCTATCTCGGCCATGGGGCCAGCGAGCGGCTGGAAGCCATGGGCGCGGGAGGCGGCCATGCTTGAGGTGTCCAATCTGGTGGCCGGCTACGGGGCTGTGGAAGTGATTCATGATTTGAGCCTGCGCGTTGAGACGGGCGAGATCGTCACCTTGCTGGGCAGCAACGGCGCGGGCAAATCCACCCTCAACAACAACATTTCCGGTCTCTATGCGCCGTTCAGCGGCACGATCAGGTTCGATGGCGTCGATATCACCGGCATGGCGTCTGAAAAAGTGGTCGATATGGGGGTGGTGCAGGTGCCCGAGGGCCGGCGCATCTTTCCCAATATGCGGGTTCGTGAAAACCTCGAGTTGGGCAGCTACCGGCGCGGCAGGCCCAACCGCGCCGCCAATCTGGAGCGGGTGGTCGCCATATTTCCGCGCCTCAAGGAACGGTTCGACCAGATGGCGGGAACCCTTTCGGGCGGCGAACAGCAGATGCTCGCCATCGGGCGCGCCTTGATGAGCGAGCCGCGCCTGCTGATCCTGGACGAGCCCTCGCTCGGCCTCTCGCCGCTTCTTGTCGAAGAGCTGTTCGCCCTGATCGAACGCCTGCACGCGGACGGGCTGTCGATTTTTCTGGTGGAGCAGAATGTTTTTCAGTCTCTGGGCATTGCCGATCGCGCTTATGTTATCGAGAACGGCGTGGTTGCCATGTCGGGGGCGGCCGGAGAGATGATGCGGGACCCGCAACTCAAGAAATCCTATCTGGGGCTTTAGGAAGCATGGCGCAGCGCGGTTCACCGATGACACTGGCGGAAAAAATCGTGGCCCGCGCGGCGCCATGC
>JALURZ010000056.1 GCA_027058735.1 Hyphomicrobiales bacterium
GGTGGTGGGGGCGCGCTGGGGCCTGCGCAATGCGCACGGCGAATTCACCGACAGCCTGAAGGAATGCACGCTGGCCGGGTCCAAATTGTGGGGCGACCCCTGGCCGATGATCGCGGTGGCCGAACATCATGCGCACAAGGACGGCATTTCACGCGAGGAGATGGACGAATACGCCGTCGTCTCCCACACCCGCGCGCTGGACGCAGCAGACGCCGGGCGGTTCGATGAGGAGATCGTCGCCGTCGACGTGCCCCGGCGCGGGGGCGGGGCCCGCTCCTTCGCGCGCGACGAGCACCCCCGCCGCGATATCTCGCTGGAAGCGCTCGCCCGGCTCGATGCCGTCGAGCCCGGCGGGGTCATCACCGCGGGCAATGCGGCGGGCATCAACGATGGTGCCGCCGCCGCCCTCGTGTGCAGCGAACGGGGCCTGAAAAAACTGGGCCTGCCCCCCCTTGCCAAGATCATCATGCCCGGCACGGCCATGGTTGGCTGCGATCCGCATTTCATGGGCTATTCGTGCGTCGATGCGCTCAACGCGGCACTGGTGTCGGCGGAAATGAGCCTTGGCGATCTCGATCTCATCGAGTGCAACGAGGGTTTCGCGGTGCAGTTGCTGGCCTGCCGGCGCATGGGGAAATGGCCGTGTGACCGGCTCAATGTGGATGGCGGTTCGCTCGGGCTTGGCCACCCGGTCGGCATGTCGGGCCTGCGCATCACGATCCACCTCGCCCATGCGCTTGGCCAGCGCGATCTCGCGCGCGGGGGCGCGACCATCCCCGCCGGCAGCGGCCTGGGCACCGCGGTGCTGCTGGAGCGCGCCGCCTAGTCCGACAGCGATTGCCGCAGATAGCGAATGAACTTGCGGGCGATCGCGTCCGGCGTATCGCCATCCTTGCGATACCAGCCATGGGCCCAGTTCATGGCGCCCATCAACATCAGGCGCAAGGTACGGGCATCGACGTCGCGCGGCAGTCCGAGATCGGCGAGCAGCCGCGAAAAGATGCGCTCATAGTCATCGCGCAATGCGGTGACCCGCTCGCGCGACGGGGTATCTTCATCGGGCAGATCGCGCATGACGGCGGTGAAAAACACATCGCCTTCCAGCAGCGCGCTCATGTGGGCGCAGGCGGCCGCCTCCAGCCGCTCCCAGGGGGGAGCATCGCCGCCCACCCGGTCCAGGGCAGCGCCGGTGGCCGCGGTGATCCGGCGCAATCCTTCCTCGTGAACAGCGGTCAGCAGGTCCAGCTTGGAGGAAAAGTGATAATAGATGGAGCCCGGCTGCATGCCGGCGGCCGCGGCAATCTCGCGCATCGTCGTCGCGGCGTAGCCCTGGGCAACAAAACAGTGCGCCGCCGCGCGCATGAGCTCCAGCCGGCGGTTGTTGCGCCGTGGGCGGATGCCGGACAGTTCGCCGGTCTGGTCGGGTTGCAGATGCGCCATGGCGGCAAGCTTAGCGCCTGAGCCCGCGCGCCACCAGCTAAAGCGCGACGCGGCGCAGCCGCAGGGCGTTGACGATGACCGATACCGAACTCAGGGCCATGGCGGCGGCCGCGATCATCGGCGACAGCAAAATGCCGAACACCGGGTACAGCACGCCCGCCGCGACCGGCACCCCCAGCGTATTGTACAGGAACGCGAAGACCAGATTCTGGCGGATATTGCGCATGGTGGCCCTGGCCAGCCGGCGGGCGCGAATGATCCCGCGCAGATCGCCCCTGAGCAGGGTGATGCCCGCACTTTCCATGGCCACGTCGGCGCCGGTGCCCATGGCGATGCCGACATCGGCCTGGGCCAGCGCCGGTGCGTCATTGACCCCGTCGCCGGCCATGGCGACATTCGCGCCGCCCGCCTGAAAATCGCGGATGACTTCGGCCTTGCCGTCGGGCAGAACATCGGCGCGGACATCTTCAAGGCCAAGCCCCCGGGCCACGGCCTGGGCGGTGTGGGCGTTGTCGCCGGTGACCATCACGATATGCAGCCCCTCGGCTTTCAGCGCCTGGAGCGCTTCGGGCGTCGTCTCCTTGACCGGATCGACGATCGCAATCAGCCCGGCGAGCTTGCCCTCGATGGCGACATAGACCACGGTCTTGCCCTGCGCGCGCATGTCATCGGCCCGGGCCTTGATGTCCTTGAATTCGACCTTGAGCTGGCGCATCATGGCGCCATTGCCAAGGGCAACCCTCTTGCCCGAAACCTTGCCGTGAATGCCCTTGCCGGTCACGGCCTGGAAGTTCCTCGCCGCCGGTATCTTGATACCGCGCTCCTCAACGCCCCTGACGATGGCTTCGGCGAGGGGGTGTTCGCTGGCCTTTTCCAGCGCGGCCACCATCGCCAGCATGCGTTCCTCCTTGAGCGTTCCCGACACCACCACATCGTCGAGCACGGGCTGGCCGAGGGTCAGGGTTCCGGTCTTGTCCACAATAAGCGTATCGACCTTGGCGAGCTTTTCCAGTTCCGCGGCGTTGCGCACCAGAACGCCGGCCATGGCGCCGCGGCCGGTCGAAACCATGACCGACATGGGCGTCGCCAGCCCCAGCGCGCAGGGACATGCGATGATGAGGACGGAAACCCCGGCAATCAGCGCGAACGCCATCGCCGGATCCGGCCCCCACAGGGACCAGGCAATGAAGGCGAGGACGGAGACCAGCAGGACCGCGGGCACGAAATAGGACGCAACCTTGTCGACCAGGCTTTGCACCGGCGCGCGGCTGCGCTGGGCGGCCGCCACCATCTCCACGATCTGGGCCAGCATGGTGTGCGCGCCAACCCGTTCGGCGCGGATGATCAGCGTGCCATTGGCATTGAGCGTGCCGCCGGTAACGCTGTCGCCGGCCACCTTTTCAACGGGGACCGGCTCACCGGTCAGAAGGGATTCGTCGATCGCGCTGCGCCCTTCGGTCACCACGCCGTCCACCGGCACTTTCTCGCCCGGACGCACGCGCAGCAGGTCGCCTTGCGCCACATCTTCAATGGCGATGTCGTGTTCACTGCCGTCGCCGCGCACGATACGCGCCTGTTTGGGCGCGAGATCGAGCAGGGCGCGGATCGCATCCCCGGTCTTCTCGCGCGCCCGCAATTCCAGCACCTGACCGAGCAAGACAAGAACAATGATGACGGCGGCAGCCTCGAAATAGACCGCGACGGTGCCTTCGGCACCGCGAAAGGCGTCCGGGAATATCTGCGGCGCCAGCGTCGCCACCGTACTGTAGACATAGGCCGCCCCCGTGCCGATGGCGATCAGGGTGAACATGTTGAGATTGCCGGTGCGGATCGAGGCCCAGCCACGCTTGAAAAACGGCCAGCCGCACCACAGCACCACCGGGCTGGCCAGCAGCAACTGTATCCACACCGACATCTGCGGCGCCACCACGGCGTGTACGCGAACGCCCAGATCCGGCAGCATGGCGAGCGCCAGCAGGGGCAGGGTCAAGACCGCGCCAATCCAGAACCGGCGCGTGAAATCGACCAGTTCGGGATTGGGCCCGGCATCGGCGGGCGGCACGCCCATGGGTTCCAGCGCCATGCCGCAGATCGGGCAGTCGCCGGGGCCTTCCTGAACGATTTCCGGGTCCATGGGGCAGGTGTACATGGTGCCTTCCGGCATGGGCTCGGGCGCCGGGCGGCCATCGAGATATTTCTCCGGCTCGCCCTCGAATTTCGTCTGGCACCCGGGCGAGCAGAAATAGAACCGTTCCCCCTGATGCGAGGTCATGTATCTGGCGCTGGCCCGCTCGACGCTCATCCCGCAAACGACATCCTCCGCCTGCAGATAGTCATCGGGCGCGGCAATGAACTTGTCGCGGCAGCCGGGGTTGCAGAACAGATATTCATGGCGCTGGAGCGTGTGGCGATGCCTGGCGGTCTCAGGATCGACCGTCATGCCGCAAACCGGGTCGCGCGTTACCGGCCCGTCCTGTGGCGTGTCCACCTTGTGATCCGCGCGATCGCCGCGCCCGTGCTGCTCGTCCACCCCGTGTGCTCCTTTTGCGGCAATGGAAAACTACCGCGGGTTCAGGCCGCGGTGTTCGATCCACATAAAGCTTCCCGATACTGGAAGGTCAAGAGTGCGGCGCAAAGAAAAACATGTGCCGCGCCCCTCCCTGAGGGCGGCGTTCAGGGGCGCGGTGTCATGTGTGCCTCGACACGGCGCCCCGTTTGCGAATAAATTCGGGCGATTCTGCCCGTCACACCGATCATGGAGCCACCGGTGCCCAGATTCAGTTCACTTCGCGGCCTCGCCCTGGCAGGTTCGATGCTGGTTGCCCTGCCGTTTGCCGCGCTGGCGCAGACATCGTCGCCCGACTATCAGAGAAAACTGCTCCGGCTGTCCGAAATTCTCGGCACCGTGCATTTCCTGAACCGGCTTTGCGGCGGCCAGGGCGATCAGTTATGGCGCCAGCAGATGGTCCGGCTGCTCAATGCGGAATCGCCCCCGGCCGCGCGCCGCGCCAGACTGGTCAACCGCTTCAACCGCGGCTATCGCGGCTATCAGCAGGCCTTTGGCGAATGCACGCCGGCGGCCAGGGTCGCACAGAAGCGGTTTCTGCGCGAGGGCGCATTCCTGTCCCAGTCCATGACCCGCGACCGTGCGAACTGATCTGGCCCCCTCCGCCCCGGTCATTGCAACGATTAACCGTTAATTTAGGCTGCTCTTCCGGCATCGGAAGCGCATGATAAAACAGAGCCTGGTTCTGCCCATGCAGACATCAACCTTTCCGGCCGGCACGCTTCGAACCCGAGAAGACTGAAAGACAATGACAATCGACAAGGCCGAGACGGCCCGACAAGACGCACTCGACGCGAATGAGCCCTATATCCGCGACCAGAAAAAGCGGGCGCTGCGCTATATTCTCGATGCCTGGGAAGAGGCGGTCTATGACGGCGTGGAACCGGACATGCTGGCGACCGCCGCCATGTTCGCGGCCCTGAGCGACATGGTGACCGCCTATGGCGAGGACCCGGTCGCCAAAATGACGGACCGGCTGTCCGAACGCATCAGGATGGGCGAGTTCACCGTCAACCGGACCACACAGTAAAGCCCGGCAGCCGCGCCAGCACAACGGCGCCGAACGCGGCGATGATGAGCCCGGATCCGATATTGACCAGCCGCAGCAGGCGCGCGTCGAACTTGTGGCGAAACAGCGAAACGGACCAGGACAGCGCCAGCCACCACAACAGGCTGCCCACCATCACCGCGGCCACCAGCACGGCGGTGCCCGCGTAGTCTCCCGGTTCCAGGGCCAGATTTCCGACACTTCCAAAAATTGCGACGAACCCGAACATCGTCGCCGGGTTGGTGACGGTCAGAAAATAGGTTGTCCCCACCAGCGACACGCGCTCGCCCGCAGCCGGTGCGCGGGCGCCGGCGTCGGGCGTCGTCAGCAGGGTCTTGATCCCGATCACCACGAGCGCAATGCCGCCGACGGCCTGCAACCAGCCGATATAGGCGCTGATCGCGGCGGATACCGCGGTTATCCCGAAGGCGGCGATGACGGCGAAGGTTCCATCCCCCAGCACGGCGCCGGCACCTGTCAGCAGCCCGGCCCCCAGCCCGCGCTCGAGGCTGTTGCGCATGCACATCAGATTGATGG
>JALURZ010000057.1 GCA_027058735.1 Hyphomicrobiales bacterium
TCCTGCAGATCTATCTCAACCGCGTCTATCTGGGCTCCGGCAGCTTCGGGGTCGATGCCGCCGCGAAACGCTATTTCAACAAATCCGCGCGCGAAGTGTCTCTCGCCCAGGCGGCGCTATTGGCGGGGCTGCTCAAGGCGCCGTCGCGCTATGCCCCCAACCGCTATCCGAAAAGGGCGGAAAAACGGGCCAAACTGGTGTTGAACGCCATGGTGGAGGCGGGTTTCATCAGCCGCGAACAGGGCCAGGCCGCCATCAACAATCCGGCCGCGGCAACCCGGCTCCTGTCCAGCGCCAGCGGGCAATATGTCATCGACTGGGTGAGCGAGCTTGTGGGCGGCCTGATCGGCGAGGCGCGCAACAGGGAAATCATTGTCGAAACCACGATCGACCCGCGCCTGCAGGCAGCCGCGGAAAAGGCGGTGCTGTTCAATATGGCGGCCTATGGTGATGAGAAGAATGCCGGCGAGGCGGCTTTGGTCGCCCTTGGGCCGGGCGGGTCGGTCCGCGCCCTGATCGGCGGGCGGTCCTATAGCGGCAGTCAGTTCAACCGGGCGATCCAGGCGCGCCGCCAGCCCGGATCCGCGTTCAAGCCGTTTGTCTATCTCGCCGCCCTCGAGCAGGGGTTGAGTCCCGACGATATCCGTCCTGACGCCCCGCTCACGATCGGCAAATGGCGTCCGCGCAATTACTCCAACACGTTTCTGGGACCCGTAACCCTGCGTCAGGCGCTGTCGCTTTCCATCAATACGGTGGCGGCGCGGCTGACCGGCGAAGTGGGGCCGGGCCGGGTGGTGGCCGAGGCGCGCAAACTGGGCATCACCAGCCCGCTGCACAAGAACCCGTCCATCGCCCTTGGCACGGCGGAGGTGTCGCTTCTGGAACTGAGCGCGGCCTATGTGCCGTTCTCGAATGGCGGCAGGCGGGCGGACCCCTATGTCATCCGCTCGATCCGCACGCCGCAGGGCGAGTGGCTCTACCGCCGCCAGCCCGTTTCGGGCGCTCAGGTGGTGAGCGCGCGGGCCTTGCGGTCCATGAACGACATGCTGTCGGCGGCGCTCAACGCGGGCACCGGCAAGCGGGCGCGGTTGTCGGGGCAGAGTGCTGCCGGCAAGACCGGCACCAGCCAGGGGTTCCGCGATGCCTGGTTCATCGGCTATACGGCCTATCTCACCGCCGGGGTGTGGACCGGCAATGACGATGGCAAGCCGATGGCGCGGGTCACCGGCGGCGGGTTGCCGGCGCTGATCTGGCGCGATTTCATGGCATCCGCCCACAGCGGCCTTGAGCGGCGCCCCCTGCCCGGCCTCGACAGGTCTCTGACCGGCGGGATCGCCAGTCTGCTGCGCGCCATTGGCCTGGGCGGCGGCGGGCGCTCAGGCCCGGAGGCGGCCGCACCCGACGCCCTGTCCGATGACGCGCTGAACCAGCGCTGAAAAAAAATTCCGGCGGGCCCCAGTCCGAAGCCCGCCGGAATACATTTCACGAAACCGCGCCGTCGCGCCAGTCACCATCGCCAGTCACCGTCGCATGGCGTCGCGAGGTGACGGATCCGCCTATTTCTTCTGCATGCTGTTGATATAGGCGATGATCGCCTTGCGCTGCTGTTCCTTTTTCAGCCCGCGGAAAAACATCTTGGTCCCGGGCACAGCCCCTCTGGGATTGGTCAGGAACTTGTCCAGACTGGCCTCATCCCACACGATCCCGGAATTCTTCATGGCGTCGGAAAATCTGGTATAGCTTTCAAGCGCGCCGGCCCGGCGGCCCATGAGGGTCTTGAGTTCCGGCCCCACCTTGTTTTTTTCCGTGTTGATGTCGTGGCAGGCCCTGCAACTGTTGAAGACCTTCCTGCCCGCCTCGATGAGGTCGTCCTGCGATGCGCCGGCGGTGCCGGACAGCCCGCCCGTGAACAAAACTGCCGCGGCCGCGAAGGCCAGTGATTTCAACGTGCTCATTAATCCTCATCTCCAGTCGCTTGGAACCAATGCAGACCCCCACAGACTATCTACATGACACGGCCCGCCGCAAGGGGCAATGCGCGTTTTACCGCACCCGCAGCGAGGCTACGCCGGGGCGCGGGCCGCCAGCAGGAGGGGGCCGTAGGACACTGCGAACAATGCGAATCCGCCCCCCCAGATCAGCCCGGCGGCCAATGTGGAGGTGGCGTAGTCCAGCGGCAGCCAGGGCGCGGAGATCCGCGCAAGGGCACCGAAATTGATCAGCAGATAAATCACCACGGTGATGCCGTCGGCATGGAGCGGGCGCCCGCAGTGGCCGAGCGTCGCGCGCGTCATGATCGCGATTGTCATCACCGCGATGGCGCCGGCGGTCAGGCCATGGAGCGCCACCGTGGCCGGCACCAGGGCAGGATTGACGATGGATGCGCCAAGCAGGGCGAATCCGGCCGGCAGCCACAGATAGCCGATATGCAGAATCGTCACCAGCGGCTCGCTCAAGGTGGCGGCCCCGCGCCAGCGCACCAGGCGCGCCAGATGGAAGACCGCCGCCAGCAGCAGCAGGGCGCCGGAAATCTGCGCGCGCGGCATCACCGTCCACGACAACAGCGCAATGGCAGCCGCCGCGATGGCCGCGCGATCGAACCGGGCGAACGGGGCCGGCAGCTTGTCGTGGCCCATTTTCACCATCCAGTTGCGGGTGAAGGCCGGGATGATGCGCCCGCCGACAAGGATGATGAGCGTGCATATGGCGGCGATGCCCAGCCGCAGGTCGATACCGGCAGGCAGGCCCGCGCCGAAATGCGACAGCGCGCTGGCGACCGCAAGCATTCCCGTCGCCACGCACACAGGCAGATTGCGCCAGTTTTTTGCAGCCGAAATTTCGCGAATGAGCACTGCGGTGATCGTGACCAGAAAACCGCTGTCGAGAAGCGCTGCGAGCAGCAGCCCGGTCTGTTGCGACATCGCCATCGCAACCCTGGCCGCAGCCCACAGCGCCAACAGCAGCCCCAGCCGCCAGCCGCGAACCGCCGGGCGGCCGGTCCAGTTCGCCACCGCGGTCAGCAGAAATCCGGCGATCACGCCGGCGCCATAGCCGAATATCATTTCATGGGCATGCCAGCGCTGCGGGCCGATGGCGGGCGCGACGATGTCGCCGCCGGCGGATCCCGTGACCCAGCTTGCGATGGCGAACACCGCAAATCCCGCCGCGCCCAGAAAGAACGGGCGAAAGGCGACGCTCAGAAATGCCGGGCCTGTCATGGTTTGACTGCCTCCAGGGCCGGTGCTTCCATCCGCTCACAGCCGCTCAAGGGGCGCCGTGCCGAAACTCGGGGCGTGACCCCACAGCATAAAGACCGCATATAGCGCGACCGCGAAGGCCGCCAGAAGCGCTGTGCGTCGATCGCGCGGAAACCGGGCGCGGCCGGCCAGGATTGCCGCCATTGGCATGATGGACGTGGGGCCGGCGAGGTGCCGCCAGCGGCTCTCGCCCCATTTCGCGGCCGCTCTTTTGTCGAGGGTTCTCATGCCGCCTAGAGCGAACAGGCCGAGCACACCGAACAGTATGGCCGCCACAAGATGGCCATTGGCGAGACCGTGGGCGCCGGCCCACAGCGCAAATCCCCACAACACCGGGTGACGGGTGATCGCAACGATGCCTGGACGATCGGGGTCGAACGGCCTGCCGGTCAAATCGATTGACAGGGGATTGGGGCTCGCCAGCCCGGCGACCAGAAAGACCGCCGCGAAGGGCATGGCCGCGACCGCCACGCCCGCCTGCCAGGGCTGCGCCGCCCAGAGTTCCAGCCGCGGCGCGCGCAGAGCCGCGCTCACCAGCCAGCCGGCAAGCGCCAGCGAGACCAGCATATAGGCCGACAGATAGGCGCGCCGGCCCATCCGCGCGATCAGACCGGCCCGCATTGCGCTGCGCGCGGGCGCGATATGCATGATCACGAAGGCCACAAGCGCGAGCGCGACCTCGCCAAAGGGATACATGACCAGAATGCCACCAACGCCTTGTTGAGCCCGGCACACGGGCGATCAGGCTGATGATACCGCAAACCGGCGGCGCAGGTCTTGATTTCGATCAGGCGGGCTCCACCGCGGAACCCGACCGCACGGGCGCGCGACGTTCAGCCGACCTTTCGCAATTCGCCCAGAAACGCCTCCATCCGCGTCCGCAGACCCTGGAGAACCTGTTGCTGATTTCCCAGTTGCTGCGAGGCGTCGAGGACCTGGTTCGTGGCCGCCTCGGTCTGTTCGGTCGCGCCTTGCACATGGGTGATGCTCGAACTCACCTCGCTTGTGCCGGATGCGGCCTGCTGAACATTGCGCGCGATCTCCCGTGTCGCGTCTCCCTGCTGTTCGATGGCAGCAGCGATCGCGGTGGAAATATCGTTTACCTGGGAAACCGTCCCGCTGATTTCCGCGTTGGCTTCGACCGCGGCGCGGATCGAGGACTGAATCGCGTCGATCTGCGCGCGGATCTCACCGGTCGCCTTTTCGGTCTGCGCCGCGAGCGCCTTGACCTCGGCGGCCACGACCGCGAAGCCCTTGCCGGCCTCGCCCGCACGCGCCGATTCGATCGTGGCATTGAGGGCAAGCAGATTGGTCTGCCCGGCGATATCGTTGATCAACTGAACCACCTGGTCGATTTTGCTGGACGCGCCGGCCAGTGAATCCATGCGTTTGCCCATCTGGTCGGCCTTTGTTACCGCCTGAGCGGTAATCTGCGAGGACTGAGCGACCTGGCGGTTGATTTCGTCGATGGCGGTGGTCAGTTGTTCGGTGGCCGTGGCGACCCCGCTCATGTTGGCGGAGGCCTGCTGCGCGCCGGCAGCGGCCGTTGCAGAGCGGGTGTTTGCGGCCTTGGACGACTCGGTCAGATTGCGCGCCACATCTTGCAGTTCGTCCACCGAGCCGGACACTTTCTCGACCACATCCTTCATCTGCTGCTCGAAATTCGCCCCGAGGCGCAGGAAGTCCTCGTTCTTGCGGCGCACGAAACCGGTTGCCCGGTTGATTGTTTGCGCCGCCTCTAGAAACGACCCAACCATGCCTTTTTCCGCAATCAACCGGAAATACCGGTTGCGGCTGACATAGTCCATGGACGCCTTGGATTCGCGCATATAGGCATCGGTCCGGTCAATCAGCAGATTGATGGCGCGCATCAGTTCGCCGAGTTCGCCGGTTTCGGTGATGTTCAAGAGGCGCGCCTCGAAATCCCCCGCCGCGACAGCCCTGCAGACGCGCAACGCCCTGGAAATGGACTTCTTTGAACTGCTGGAAATCATGAAACGATGGATCCTTGTCCTGTATTGTTTGAAGCCGTTCGCCGCGACGCGCGCTCAGCGACCGCCGCGCGCGCCGCGCCACGATGATTTTCACCGTCCGCGCAAAACCGCCGCGCCCCGCTCGGCTCCGGATCCTTGCCCATAATCGAAATCCCCCTGCGAAACCGAAACGTGCATTCGACATATTCAATCAGTGTGCAGAACATATCGCTTTGGCCGGTTAATATTTTGTGAATCCTAAATAGTAATCATTCCTGATCAGGTGTTTTTGTATATTATCCTTTGCGAATATGCATTTCTACTAAAAATATATGTT
>JALURZ010000058.1 GCA_027058735.1 Hyphomicrobiales bacterium
ATCTGGGCGCGGACGGCCGGGCCGACGACCAGCCGCCCGCGGCCGTCCGCGCCCAGATCGGCCAGCAGGCGCTCGGCGATGATCTGTTTCAGCCCGGCGCCAGGTCCATCGCCGTTGAGAATCCTGTCGGCGCTGACGACCGGCGCATCCGCGGTGTCGCGTCCGGCAAACAGGTGGCGGCCCGCAATTTCGAAATTGAGCAGCCCGATCGCCTCGATCAGCCGGTCGCCGGCGGTGATCTGCACCTGGGACTGGTCGGCGCTGGCGAATGTGAGCGTGCTGTTCAGCGTATCCGTGCGGGTCTCGCCAACGATTTCCTCAAGGCGCCCCAGATTCTGCTGAACGAGATCGAGGCGCAGCTTGGCCAGGGCGATGGCCGACTGATAGCCATCCACCGCCGAGACCCGGGCGCGCAGGGACAGGGCCAGCAGCCGGTCATTGCCCAGCCCGCCATAGGTCTCCGATTTCTTGCCTGTGGCCATCTGGCGCTGCAGATCATTGAGCTGGGAGCGCAATGCCACAATATCGCTCAAAAGACCGGAACCGCTGGAAATTGGCGAAAGGGCCATGGCTGTATCCTTGCTAGATCTGCCTGAGAATTTCGATCAGTTCGCTGACCGCCGTTATGACGCGGGCGTTGGCCGCATAGGCGTTCTGCAGCACCAGCAATTGCGCCATCTCGGTATCGACATCCACCTTGGTGGCCGTATCGAAGCGCGATTGCAGACCGCCCAGCACCACCGTCTGCGCCTCAAGCGCGCCTGCCGCCGAACTCACGACCTGGCCCTGAAAGGAGACGATGCGCTGCGCGAATGTGGATACCGAGGTCGTCAGCGGCGAGCCGGGCGAACCGATGCCGGTGCCTGGATCGAACGTGAAGATCTGCTGCGAAAAGCGCTCAACAAGGGCAAGCGGGCGGGCCGGATCGCCGATGCCGGTGGGCGGACTGGTGGAATAGACCACCAGAGCCGTGTTGTCGGCGACCACCGCCGCGTTGACCGCGATGCGCTGGGCAAATCCGATTTTCTGGTCGGTTCCATCGGGATTGTTGGAATAGGGCACGACCGCGCCGTTCGGATCGACGAACAGGGCCAGTTGCTCGCCGTCATCGGCCAGCGCGGTGGAGGTGATGGCGGCATTCAGGCTGTCGATGCTGATGGTTCCCGCCGCGCCATCGTCGAGAATGCGAATCGTGTCCGCGGCGGGTGAGGAGACCGTGATGCTGGCGCCGAGCGCGGCATCGATCGCGGCGGCGGCGCCTGCCAGCCCGCCGCTGAAATCTATACCGATGACCGTATCGTCGGGATCGGCGGTCGCATCGTTGCCCAGGGGCAATGTGGCCGGATCGTCAACCCGTATCAGCGTCACGTTCTGCTGCGTGCCGGGCGGGGTCTGGGTATAGGCCAGCTTGATCTCGTTGCCCGCCAGGAGACCGGCAATATCGATATCGAAGCCGTTCTGGGCGCCCACCGCCACCGGCGTGCCGGCGACATTCTTGGTCGACAGCGACAGCGCAAGACTGTGGGCGAATTCGTCGAGCTGATCTTGCGCCTGCACGAGCACGGTATCGCGCATTTCCTTCAGCGAGGCGATCGCTCCGCCGCGCAGCGATCCGCCCTTGAACAGATCGACCTGGGAGCCGGCGACCGTCTGCAGCACCAGGGTGCCGACGCCCCGCAGGCTGTCGTCATTGCTGAACAGGGAGGCCGGGCCGATGGCGGCATGTTCGTCAAACGACAGGACCGCGGCCTGCGAACCCACCAGCAGATTGCCGTTGGATGTGAACACCCGGGCAACGCCGTTATCGCTGACGGCGACGGAGATATCCAGCAGGCCCGATAACTGGTCGATGAAGCGGTCGCGTTCATCGGCGATGTCCGCCGTGCCGCTCGCGCTGTCGGCAAATTCCGCGATCTGCCGGTTGAGGCTGGCGATCTGTTGCAGGGCGGTGTTGACCTGGTCCACCGAATCCGCGATGCGCGCTTCGGCCTGGCGGCGCATCTCCTGGATATCGTTGCTCATGGAATTGAGGTGCCGGGCCAGCGCCTGCGCCTCGGCGATGGTCTGCTCGCGCGTGCCGAAATCGTCCGGGGCGGCGGTGAGATCCTGCAGCGATTGTCCGAAATTATTGACCACGCTGTCGAGCGCATTCGCCGCGCCCGGCCGGCCGAACAACTGATCGATCCGGCTCAGGAACTGATCGCGGACCTCCAGAAAACTGGCGATGCCGCTCTCGGTGCGGATCTGCTGTTGCAGGAAGGTATCGACGCCGCGGGTTATCTGACCGGCGCGGATCGAACTGAGCGAATTTCCGAGCAGCTGGGTGACCGGTGCCTGGGCCTTGCGGGTATAACCCGGCGTGCCCGCATTGGCCACGTTGCGCGAGACCAGATCGACGCTCGACTGAACGAAGTGAAGACCCGATAGCGCTGTTCCCAGGGCAGCCGAAAGGCCCATATCATGAACTCCCGCCCGCAGGCGCGCCCGCCCGGGCGCGCCGCCGGCTCAACAGGTTGAAATCACCGGACCATATTGAGCGCTTCTTGCAGCATCTCATCGGCGGTGGAGACAATTCTTGTATTGGCGGAATAGGCCTGCTGGGTCACGATCAGCTTGGTGAATTCATCCGCCACATCCGCGTTCGAGCCCTCGAGCGCCTGGGCGATGATGCGGCCCGACGCGTTCAGCAGCGCCGCGCCCGATTCCCGGGTCGCGCCGAAGGCGCCCCCGTCCAGCTTGCGCAGCAGCCCCACCGCATTGAACGAGGCCAGCGTCACCTCCGCCTGATCGACCGACTGTCCGTTTGAGAAAAATCCGACAATCCGCCCCTCATCGGAGATCGACAGGCTGCTCAGTTCGCCCGAGGCAAAGCCGTTCTGGCTGATGGCGGTCACCTGCGCGGTGCCGCTGGGATCGGCGAATTGCGACAGTCCCGCCTGGCCGTGAATTATGTTCACATTGCCGAGATTGAAGCCATCAACGCTCAGTCCCGTGATCGTGACCGAGGGCAAGGCGGGGTTCAACTGCCCCGCGGCGTCGAACACATAGTCCTGTCCGACGTTCTGCCACTGGGTGGTTGCGCCGGTCGCGGTCGAATCGCTCAGATAGAAGAGGTTCCACGTATCCGCGCCGCCATTGGCGACGCTATCGATCTTGCCCCATCGCAACTGGACATTAACCGGCGCGCCGCCGGCATCGAACAGGGTGATGGCGCCGCCGGCAATGGTGCGGTCAAGAAACAGGCTCGCCTCATCGGCCCTGACGGTCCCGGTGCCCGCTGTCGTGGGATCGGTGGTGAAGGGTGCTGCGGTCAGCAATTCGCTGTTTGGCACCGCCGCGCTGTAATTCGCGGTCAGCGGCAGGGCGGCGAGGTTGGCGCGATACTCGATTTCGGTCGATGCCCTGGCCGGCAGGAAGTCATTCCGGATCTGAATAATCTGGGGCAAGGTGCCGCTGACATTGCCGGTCACCGTGTCGATCGGCAGGCCTTTCAGAAAATATCCCGCCCCGTTGACGAGGAACCCTTCGCGATCGAGCTCGAAGTCGCCGCGCCGGGTATAGAGGGATTCTCCATTGAACACCGGGGAGCCATCGGTCACGCCGATGGGCTGCTCGACGATGAACAGGCCCTGGCCATTGATCGCCATGTGCGTATTGACCTGGGAGTTCTGGATATCACCCTGGATCGAGTTGGTGGACCGCGATCCGGCCAGCACCACGCCGGAGCGCGCGATGGTCGGATCGGATTCCGACACGATTTCCTCAAACGTCGTTTCCGCGCGCTTGAAGGCTGTCGTCTGCGAGTTGGCGATATTGTCCGAGATGTGCTCAAGCGCGAGCGACTGCGCCCGCAGGCCACTGACCGCCGTAGACAAGGCCCCAAAGATACCCATGTTCATCTCCTTGCAAATGCGCCTGCGACACCATGTCTGCGGGCGTTTGGTGTCCCTTCACTGGCATGACAACTAGCAATCGCCGGGCCAGTTGGCATCTTTGTTCAATATCAATGATTTAGACGGATTTTCCGGGCCGGCGGCGTGGCGCCGCGGGCGGCAATAACCGACCGACCCGGCAGCTTTTGCCCGGTGTGCCCGGCGGATCGCGCCGGGACCGGGCGCATGGTGAGGGGCATGTTTCAGCGCCCCCTTCGCACCGCCGGGCCCCACCCCGGTATCGGTGTGTCTTGTTGTATTTGGCCAGTTCCGATACGGTCCCTCCGCGTCTGGCCGGACGGGCGGGCGGAAACGGAACTTGGGGCACGGGATATCATGCGTTTTGAAGGCACAAAGGACTATGTGGCGACGGCGGATCTGCGCATCGCCGTGAACGCGGCGATCACGCTGGAGCGTCCGTTGCTGATCAAGGGCGAACCGGGCACCGGCAAGACCGTGCTGGCCCACGAGGTGGCCAGGGCGCTCAAGGCCCCGCTCATCGAGTGGCATATCAAATCGACCACCAAGGCGCAGCAGGGACTGTATGAGTATGATGCGGTCAGCCGCCTGCGCGATTCCCAGCTTGGCGATGAACGGGTGGGCGATATCCGCAACTACATCAAACGCGGCAAGTTGTGGGATGCCTTCACGAAGGACAGCCGGCCCATTCTGCTGATCGATGAAGTGGACAAGGCGGATATCGAGTTTCCCAACGATCTTCTGCTTGAACTCGACCGTATGGAATTTCACGTCTATGAAACGGGAGAAACCGTCACCGCCAAACAGCGCCCGGTCGTGATCATCACCTCCAACAACGAAAAGGAACTGCCCGACGCGTTCCTGCGGCGCTGCTTTTTTCACTATATCCGGTTTCCCGACGCCGACACCATGGCGCAGATCGTGGAGGTGCACTTTCCCGGTCTCAAGACCAAGCTGGTGAAAGAGGCGCTGAATGTTTTCTACGAAATCCGCGATGTGCCGGGCGTCAAGAAAAAGCCGTCCACGTCCGAACTGCTCGACTGGATCAAACTGCTGCTGAACGAGGATATCGACGCCCAGACCCTGCGCGAACGCGATTCCAGCAAGATCATCCCGCCGCTGCATGGGGCGTTGCTCAAGAACGAACAGGACGTGCACCTGTTTGAACGCCTGGCCTTCATGGCCCGCAGGGAACGCGGTTAGAGCGTGTCTTTGTTATACGGAATCATTTGACCGGATTTTCGCGTTTGGCTCGGAGGTCATCGGGCTTTCCTTGTGGCCGGGCAGGACCAGGGCGGAAAGGCTTCCTGGCCTTGCCGGCAAACGCCAAAATCCGGTCAAGTGATCCCGTATGGCAAAGCCACGCTCAAGGACCGGCAAACCTGCCGCGATGCGGGATCCGCATTCGCCTCCGCACAACCGGCACCCGCGGCCGGCCCGCTTCAACTGCAATTGCCCGCGGCCGGCCGGACGCCCCTTCGTTCAGGGTGGCCCTTCGTTCAGGGTGGCGGACAAAACTGAATGAACGTTCATTCAGCTTCGCCGCGCACCCGGGCGGTCGCCATGCCGGCTGGGCCGGTCCGGTTGCCATGCCGGCTGACAGGGCGCGAAGGCATGCAGG
>JALURZ010000059.1:0-2952 GCA_027058735.1 Hyphomicrobiales bacterium
GGCGGCATCTGTCAATGAGGTCTGATCGGTTGGAAAAAATACCCGGTCGCCGACATTGAGCGCGAAATCACGCTCCGAGCCAGGCGTCGCCGGCACCTTTTGCGGGCCAAGCCCGGCGGCCTCCTCGTTCGCCGACGAACACGCGGCGACGACGAAAAACATCAAGCTCATCAAGACGGCCCGCACAGCGGGAATGCGAGACAACATGGGCGACAACTCCTCTAGACCAAAGACCTGACCAGCAAGCCGTGGCATATGGTGCCGTGTGAGTATTTACACTTTGTTAAAAGATAGCGCAAAGCGGCCGCGATGCAACCCGTCCGGTGCCGGTGGCTCGCGGCGAAACGGCTTATTCCTCAACAATACGGCAATTTTGCGCCCGTCTGGCCGGTTGGCGCGTGTTTCGTGATGCTGGCCCGCGACAGGACGGCGGCCGGTGCGGTTTTTCCGCGCGAACTTGCGCAAACCGGGGGCGGGCCGGCCGGGCAAATTTCCTGTGGACCGACTATTTGATGAGCGGCGACCAGGCCGGGTCGGACGCGAACGCCTGGGTCTCGACGGGATATTCGTTATATCCGGTCAGATCGACCGACCACAGTTTCGGGCCGCCGGATTCGCCGCGCGTTTCGCGGAAAAACATGATCACCCTCCCGTTCGGCGCCCAGGTGGGTCCCTCATTGTGATAGCCCTCGGTGAGGACGCGTTCCTTGGAGCCATCCACATTCATGACGCCGATTATGAACCGGCCCTTGAGCAGTTTGGTGAAGGCGATCAGATCGCCGCGCGGCGACCAGACCGGCGTCGAATAGCGCCCGGGGCCGAAGCTGATCCGGCGCTGATTGGAGCCATCCGCGTTCATCACATAGATCTGCTGCTTTCCGCCGCGATCGGATTCAAAAACGATCTGGCGCCCGTCGGGCGAGTAGGACGGGCCGGTGTCGATCGCCGGAGAATTGGTGAGCCGCGTGGTGCGCCGGCTGCGCAGATCCATGGAATAGATATTGGAATTGCCGCCGCGCTGCAGGCTCATGACGACTTTCTGGCCATCCGGCGAAAACCGGGGCGCGAAGGTCATGCCGGGAAAATCACCGACGATCTCGCGCTGGCCGGTATCGATATTGTAGAGATAGACGCGCGGATTTCCCGAGGCATAGGACATGTAGGTGATCTCCTGGGCGGTCGGACTGAAGCGCGGCGTCAGCACCAGAAACTTGCCGCTGGTGAGCTGGCGCACGTTGTAGCCGTCCTGATCCATGATCGACAGCCGCTTGACCCGTTTGTCCTTGGGCCCGGTCTCCTCGACGAACACGATCCGGGTATCGAAATATCCCTTTTCACCGGTGATGCGCTCATAGACCGCATCGGAAATAAGATGCCCGATGCGCCGCCAGTTGCGGTTCGCCGTGAAGAACTGGCGCCCCACGATCTGCTTGCCCGCAAACACATCCCACAACCGGAATTCCGCCTTGATCTTGCCGTTCTTGAGCGATGTCACCCGCCCGGTCACCAGCGCCTGGGCATTGATGATGCGCCAGTCCCCAAAGCGCGGAACCCGGCCGAAACTTGTTATCTTTTCGATGAACGAGGCCGGCTCGAGCGGGCGGAACAGGCCCGATCTGCGCAGATTGGCGCTGATGATCTTGGTGATATCGGCCCCGAGCTTGCGGTCTTTCGCCGATTTGGCCACGAAATCGGGCAGCGCCACCGGCATCGGTTCGATATTGCCCTTCGTGATATCGATCTCCAGGGCGGCGCGCGCCGGGCCGGTCAGACCCAGCAGCGGGACAATCGCCAGCAGGCACACGATGAGTGTCACACCAGGGTTGTATTTCGAAATAGTCATAGTGGAGCGGCCGCTTTTGTTGATGGACTTGGGGACGTGTCGGGGATCAGCCTTGAATCATTTCACGGGGATCGAAATTCACAATGATCTCACGCCACGAACGGTATTTCTCGGGCGGCATCGTAAACGGCTGGCAACGCCGTATCGCGCGCATCGCGCTTTCCGCCGCGACCTGGAAATACTGGCTGCTTCCCTTATTGACAATCTGCGGCGCGGATTCAAGGGAGCCGTCAGGTTTGAGCCGGATGCGCAGCCTCACAAGCAGGTCTTGCGCGTCTCTCACGCCGATCGGCGGATTCCAGCACCGCTCGATCTGGGCGCGCAGGGCGGCGCGCTCATCCATGGTGATGAGCGCGTCGGTGCCGCGCGACTGATCCACCTCGCCGGGGCGCAGACGCGCCGTCTCGCGCCCCGCCGATCTGCGGCCGGAATTCGCGTCCGGCACCTTGTTCAGCAGCGCCGCAATCCGGTCGACGTCAAATTTCCTGCGCTTTTTCACCGGCGGTCTTCTGGGGCGCCTTGGCTTGACGCGCGGACGCGGCGCGGGGGTGGCCTTTTCGACCTTTTTTTCCGCTGTCTGCGGTTTTGCCGCCGGCGCGGGTTCGGGTTCGGGCCTGGCTTCCGGCTTGGGCTGTTCGGGCGCTACCGGCTCCGGCGGCCTTGGCGCTTCGGGTTCGGGCGGCAGGGCGGCGATTTCGGGTTGCGGCTTGGGCTCCGGCCTGGCCTCAGGTTCGGGTTCGGGCTTTTCTTCCGCTTTTTCGGGCTTCGGCGGCTCCGGTTCGGGCTCCGGCTTTTCGTCCTTTTTCTGCGCGCGAAGCTTTGTGAATTCCGAAATCGTCACCAGATCGATCGGCACTGATTCGAGCTTCTCGACCGTATATTCCTTGGCCGAGGGCAGCACGATCATGCCCGCGAGCAGCACCATGACATGCAACAGAAAAGACGTGGCAAGTGACTTCTTCATGGGACCTTAGGTCATGAATTCACAATCAGGGTCGAAACGGACTGAGTCGATTTGTCCGGAAACAAGGCGCAAGGCTTTCAGGAAACCTTCCGGTTTTCAAAGGCTTGCAACGCGGTAACCGGGCAAATCGGCCAGGCCGGCGCGG
>JALURZ010000059.1:2962-10548 GCA_027058735.1 Hyphomicrobiales bacterium
CCGGCGCGGCGGTGAAACCGCTTCAACGTGCCGCGTCAACCCGCCTGAACGGGCCGCCGGCCCGCCCGGCGCGGCATTGCTTGCATGTTTTCGCAGCTCCAACGCCATTTTGATCCTGTTTACGGGTCCATGACCTCAGGGCTTTTCTTCCAACTGGGTCACCAGTCCGATCCTCTTGAATCCGGCCTCATTGATCGTACCCATCACCCGCATGACCAATCCGTAGTTGACCCTGCGGTCGCCACGCACGTAAATGCGCTCATTGTACCCGCCTTCCGCGATAGCAAGAAGTTTAGGCACAAGTTTGTCCAATTCAATAACGGTATCTTGAAGAAATATTTCACCGCGGGTGTTGACGGTGATGGTCAACGGCTCCTTGTCGCCCTGCAGGGGCTTGGCGCTGGACTCCGGCAATTCGATCGGAACGCCGACCGTGAGCAGCGGCGCGGCCACCATGAAAACAATCAGCAGCACCAGCATGACATCGACGAACGGCGTCATGTTGATTTCGCTCATGGGCGCGAGGCGTCGCCGCCGGCGTCTGCCCTTGGAGCGCACTGGTCGCGACATGCCGCCCGCCGCCATCGCTAGTTCCGCTCGTCGATCTGGCGCGACAGGATTGCGGAAAATTCATCGGCGAACGTCTCCAGCTTGATCGAAAGTCGCGACAGATCATTGTTGAACTTGTTGTAGAAGATGACCGCCGGGATAGCCGCCACCAGGCCCAGCGCCGTGGCGAACAGGGCTTCAGCGATGCCCGGCGCGACAACCGCCAGATTGGTGTTCTTGGAAACGGCTATGGCCTGAAAGCTGCTCATGATGCCCCACACGGTGCCGAACAGCCCGATGAACGGAGCGGTGGCGCCCACGGTCGCCAGAACCAGAAGCCGCTTCTCGAGGCTCATGGTCTCCTTTTGAATGGCGACGTCCATCACCTTTTCCACCCGCAATTGCAAGCCTCCGATGCGCAACTCGCCGCCCTCCTGGCTTCGCCGCCATTCGCGCATCGCCGCGACAAACAGCGCGGCCATGGAATGATTGGGCCGGTGGCCGATATTGGCATACAGCTCATCCAGCGACTTGCCCGACCAGAACTGCTGCTCGAACTTCTCCGCGCGGCGCCAGGCGCGCGACAGGGAAAACGTCTTCTCCAGGATAATAGCCCAGCACCACACCGAGGCCAGAAACAATCCCACGATCACCGCCTTGACGACAATATGGGCCTGCCAGAACAACGAGATAAAGGAAAGTTCCGACGCCGGAGGGGCGACGCCCGTAGGGAGAAGGTCCAGCGGATTCATCGCAACTGTTTCCTGATATTTGCCAGGCCGTGCAGCGGCACCAAAAAGCCGTCTAATTGTGTCAATAGCTGGGCTTCGGCGGCTTCCGGCGCGATGCAGCGCATCATGTCCGTGCTTTCGTTAGCGATGTCTTAACGCCGCCGGCGCCGCTACTCAAGCGAACAGACGCGCCGCAAGCATTCGCGCACACGTTCTGGGATACGCCTGGGTTTGCCGGTCTGGTCGACCACGGCGACGCTGACCGCCATGCGGACCAGATCCTGGCCCGATCTGGAAACGCACTGATCGAGTTCCAGCTTTGCCCCGCCGAGGCGCAGAAACCGGGTTCGCACATCCAGCACATCGTCGATGCGCGCCGGCTTGAAAAAATCGATCTCCATGCGCGCGACGACGAAACTCAACGGTTCGCCGCTTTCCTGACCCGCCAGCAGCAAGGAGTGGTGGATGCCGGCAAGGCGCAAAAAATCCGACCGGCCGCGCTCGCAGAATTTCAGATAGTCGGCATGATAGACGACACCGGAAAAATCGGTATTCTCGAAATAGACCCGGACCGGCAGAAGATGCCCGCCATCGGTGATCCGCCCGGCCAGATCGGGCCAGTTGCCCAGGACGGACGGGTCTTCAACCATTCCCGTCTCCAAAGAAATCGCCCTGCGGGCGGGTGGCCGTTTCCGGCGGCGTCAGCCCCAGATGGGCATAGGCGGCAGACGCCAGCATCCGCCCGCGCGGGGTGCGCTGCACGAAGCCCTGCTGGATCAGATAGGGCTCGATGATCTCCTCGATCGCGTCGCGCGGTTCGCTCAAGGCCGCCGCGATCGTTTCGATGCCGACCGGCCCGCCGGTGAATTTCACCGCGATGCATTCCATATAGCGGTGATCCAGCGCGTCGAGACCGGCGGCGTCCACCTCAAGCTTCGCCAACCCGGCATCCGCGACACGGCGGGTGATGCGCGCATCGCCCGAGACCGCGGCAAAATCGCGCACCCGGCGCAACAGCCGCCCGGCGATCCTTGGCGTGCCGCGCGAGCGCATGGCGATTTCACGCGCGCCCTCATCATCCATGACGACCCCCAGCACGCGCGCGCCGCGCGAAACAATTTCCAGCAATTCCTCATCGCTGTAAAAATCGAGCCGCACCGGAATGCCGAACCGGTCGCGCAGCGGCGTGGTCAGCAGCCCTGAGCGGGTCGTGGCGCCCACCAGGGTGAACGGCGCCAGATCGATCCTGACCGACCGCGCCGCCGGGCCTTCGCCGATAATCAGATCAAGCTGGCAGTCTTCCATCGCCGGATAGAGAATTTCCTCCACCGCCGGGTTGAGCCGGTGAATTTCATCGATGAACAACACATCGCGGGGCTCCAGGTTGGTGAGCAGGGCGGCGAGATCGCCCGCCTTGGCGATGACCGGTCCCGATGTGGCGCGAAAACCGACCCCCAGCTCACGCGCGACAATCTGCGCCAGCGTCGTCTTGCCAAGACCGGGCGGCCCGGCGAACAGCACGTGGTCGAGCGCCTCGCCGCGGGCGCGCGCAGCCTCGACAAAGACCCGCAGATTGGCCCGCATCCGCGCCTGGCCGACAAACTCATCGAGCGTTTCAGGGCGCAGCGAGCGTTCGCCCGCCTCGCCCGCCTCGCCGGCCTGAATGGCGGCACCAAGCATGCGCTCATCGTTCATGGCGGGCTCACCTGATCGCAGACAGTCATCGCGCCAGTTCCTTCAGTCCGCGCCGGATCAGTTCAGCGGTATCGGCCGCCTCGCCGCCATCGCGCAGGGCGGCCACGACCGCCCCGTTGGCCTGGGCGGGCGCATAGCCAAGATTGACCAGCGCGGAGACCGCATCGCCCGCCGTGCCGCGCGCACCGGCCTGCCTATCGCTTACCAGTGATACGGGCGCATCACCAGCCGCAAGAGCTGAAACCTTGTCTTTCAGCTCATTGATTATGCGCTGCGCGACCTTGGGGCCAACACCCGGCGCGCGCGCAACCTGCGCCTTGTCGCGCAACGCGATGGCGCCCGCCAGATCGTCCGGCGCAAGCGTTCCCAGAATGGCCAGCGCCACCTTGGTGCCGACCCCCTGAACCGCCAGCAACAGGCGAAACCAGTCGCGCTCGACATCGCCATCGAAACCGAACAGGCGGATCTGGTCTTCGCGCACATAGGTCTCGATCGCCAGCGTCACCGGCTCGCCGATGGCCGGCAGCGCGCCCAGGGTGCGGCTGGAACACTGTACGTGATAGCCGACGCCCTGCACATCGATCACCGCCCAGTCCTCGCCGGTCGAGTCGAGAACGCCTTTGAGCTTGCCGATCATGGGATATCTGCTGTCTGGAGTGTGCGAAGGGCGGTGGAAACCCGGTGGTGGGCGTGGGTGATGGCGATGGCCAGCGCATCGGCGGCGTCGTTGCAGCCCGGGTTGGCGCGCGGCAGCAATATGGCGATCATGGCGCGGATCTGGCGCTTGTCGCCATGGCCGGCGCCGACCACCGATTTCTTGACCAGATTGGGGGCGTATTCGGCCACGGAGAGCCCGGCGGCGGCGGGCGCGAACAGGGCCATGGCGCGCGCCTGGCCGAGTTTCAGCGTGGCGGCGGCGTTGCGGTTGACGAAGGTTTTTTCGACCGCGGCCTCCTGCGGGCGCCATTCGGCAAGCACGCGCGCAAGCCCGCCATGCAGTTGCATCAGGCGCTGAGCCAGAGGATCGTTCGCTTGCGTCGTCACCGCCCCGCTGGCGAGCGCGGCAAGCCGGCTGCCATGCGCCTCGATGACCCCCCATCCGGTGCGGCGCAGCCCCGGATCAATACCGATTATGCGAATCACCTGGTCTGACATGCCTAACCGATAGCACCGCCGCGCGCCGTGACCAAAGCGAAACCCACGCGCGCGCATTGCAATTGCGCGGTCCGGCAGCAGATGATACGGGGGCCCGCCCGGCTTCGCCGCATCGAGGAGACCGTTGCATGCACGCCCTGTTGTTCAGGAAAATACCGATCACGCCCCGGGGCTCGCCGCCTGCACAAAAACGCGCCGATTGTCTGGAACAGTGAGCCGGGACCGGCCGCGAGGGGAGGCGAAAAATCCGCGCCATCACGCCGCCGTCAGCCTGGCGAGCACCTCGTCTGAAACCTCGAAGCTGGAATAGACATTCTGCACATCGTCGTCGTCTTCCAGCGCATCGATCATTTTCAGGAACGTCGCCGCCCTGTCTTCATCGAGCGGCGTGGTGGTCTGCGGTTTCCACACCGCAGCGACGCCGTCGGGTTCGCCCAGAGAAGCGGTGAGCGCGCCGGACACGGCACCGAGGTCCTCGAACGCGCAGACAACCACATGGCCCGACCCGTCGGACACCACATCCTGCGCGCCGGCCTCGATGGCCGCATCGAGAATTTTTTCCTCATCCCCCGTTTCCGGCGGATAGGTGATTTCGCCGACCCGCTCGAACAGGAACGCCACCGACCCGGTTTCCCCCAGATTGCCGCCATATTTGGCCAGGATCGAGCGCACCGAGCTTGCGGTGCGGTTGCGGTTGTCGCTCAGTGCCTCGATGATGACCGCGACCCCGGCGGGGCCATAGCCCTCATAGCGGATTTCCTCATAGGCGTCCGCATCGCCGGCCTCGGACTTCTTGATGGCGCGTTCGATATTGTCTTTGGGCATCGACTGGGCGCGGGCGTTCTGAATGGCGAGCCGCAGCCGCGGATTGGCGTCCGGGTCCGGACCGCCGGTCTTGGCGGCGACGGTCACTTCCTTGGCAAGCTTGGAGAACAGTTTGGAGCGCTTGGCGTCCTGGCGCCCCTTGCGGTGCATGATGTTCTTGAACTGGGAATGGCCGGCCATGGCAAAGGCTCCACCGGATGGTTCGGAAAATCGGGATACATGACCGTTATAGGCGCACAGGCCCGCGAAATCCATAGTTGGCGCGCTAGAAACCCGGCATCGCCGGCTCCAGCAGGCCGCCTGAGCGGATGGGGGCGATACGCCGGGCAAGCCCGGTCGCATCGTCGGTTTCGACCAGCACGCCGCTCAGGCTCGCCTCCCCGCCCGCCGGGGCGAAACGGCCGGTGGGCACCTTGCGCAGGAACCGGGTCAGCGGTTCGTCTTTCTCCATGCCGAGCACCGAATCATAGTCGCCGCACATGCCGATATCGCTGATATAGGCGGTGCCGCCGCTCAGAATGCGGTGATCGGATGTGGGCACATGGGTGTGGGTGCCGACCTGCAGGCTGGCGCGCCCGTCGACGAAAAAGCCCATGGCCTGTTTTTCCGAGGTCGCCTCGGCGTGCATATCGACGATGATCGCGTCCGCGTCGCGCCCCAGGGCGCAGGCGCCCAGCTCCCGCTCGATCGCCGCGAACGGGTCGTCCAGCGCATCCATGAAAACCCGGCCCATCACATTGACGACCAGCACCCGCGCGCCGTTGGCCGCATCGAAAAGGCCGGCCCCCCGGCCCGGCGTTCCGGCGGGAAAATTGGCCGGGCGCAACAGCCGCGCTTCGCGTTCGATGAAGACCAGCGCCTCGCGCTGGTCCCAGACGTGATTGCCGGTGGTCACGACATCCGCGCCCGCATCGCGCAATTCGGCGAAGGTTGCCTCGGTAATGCCGAAGCCGCCGGCGGCATTCTCGCCATTGACGACAACAAAGTCGGCCTTCAGCCGCTCGCGCAGGCCCACAAGCCGGCTCTTGAGCGCCGTGCGCCCGGCGCGCCCGACAACATCCCCCAGAACCAGAATACGCATCAGTTCTCCTCGACCTGCACCGTGCGCCAGCCGGTTTCGCACAGGATATGATCCATGGGCTGGTCATACGCATTATGGGGGATGGAGGGAACCTCCTGGCCGGCAAATCCCACCCCGACCGCGATTGCGCCGCGCGAACCGCGCAGGGCCGCCAGGGTGCGGTCATAATACCCGCCGCCATAGCCAAGCCGGTAGCCGCGCGCATCGAACGCCAGCAGCGGCACAAACAGGGCTGCCGGGATGACTTCGCCGGCCTGCGGGTCCGGCACCGGAATTTTGTAAGCCCCCTCGCGCAAGGCATCGCCTGGTCGCCAGCGCCGGAAGACCAGCGGCCTGGATGTGCCCGGTATCACCGGCAGGCACAATGTGACGCCCGCACCATCGAGCGCGGCCAGCAGGGGCCGGGTGTCCAGTTCGCTGCGGAACGGCCAATAGGCCGCCACCACGCCGCATTTGAGATCCGCAATCAGATCAGCGCCGTGGCGCGCCACCGCCCGCGCCGCCTGCCCGCCACCGCGCGCCTGCAGGCGCGCGCGCAACCGCCCGGCGGATTGCCGCAGGCGCTTCTTGTCAGCACTCGCCGTGGCATCGGACAAAGCCGGCATCTGAAATCAACCCGGTGGCGGTCATGGCGTGAAAGCGGCGAAGCCGCTGCGGCCGTGCGAGATGCCGATCCCGGGAAACCTACACATGCAGGTGGGCGCCGAGTGAAAGGAACCACGATTCCAGCCAGGGTCAGCTCCCTTGAGGATCGATAAGGCCCCGGGAATAGTCTCGTCACGGGCCGTGCAGCCCCGCCAGGGTCCATTGTAGGCACGCGCGGATGAATTTTCCATGATCAAAATTGACGCCGGGCGCCGGATTTATTTTGCCGGCGAGGCCAGCCCCGCATTGAGCGCTTCAAGGCGTCCGGCGGCTTCGTCCAGCCGGGTGGCGGCGTCCTGTTCAATGGCGCGCGCACGCTCCAGCGCGGCGGTGCGCGCATCCTTGAGGCCATCGATCTCCGATTGCGAGCGTTCGATGCGCTTGACGGCATCGGACAGTTTGTCGGCGATCACCAGGGACGCCATGACCAGCAGCCGGGAGTCTCCGATCTGGCCGAACTGGCTCTTGATTTCCTGAACTTCCTTGTCGAGAAACCCGGCCAGTTCACGCAGATGATCTTCTTCGCCGGCGTCGCACACCAACTTGTATGGCCGCCCGTTCACAATCACGTCGATTTCCGGCATCGCCCCCTCGCACCACACATGCCGCCTCACCCGATACCGGGCCGCCGGGGCCTTCACTGCCCCGCGATGACAGCCTCGATATTGCCCATAACGGTCTTGATCTTGGCCTCGGCGTCGCGATTCGCCGACAGGAAACCGTCCACCCTGGCCGATAGACGGGCGTTGTCTTCACTGAGCTTCGCCTCGCTTGCGCGCAGCGCCTCCAGTTCGCGTTGCAGCGCCTGGCGCCGGCTCTCTGCTTCGCGCGCCCGCGCGGCCGCCGCTTCCAGCCGCTCCATCGCGGTATCGAAGCGTCTGATCGCCCTGTCGATGTGCCTGTCG
>JALURZ010000059.1:10558-15256 GCA_027058735.1 Hyphomicrobiales bacterium
CTGCCGCTGCCGCATTTCCCTCGCCCGGCCTCCAGGTTAGTCAATTGGCGGGCAGGACTCAATATGCCAGCGGCCGGAAATCGGCAAAACATATCCACGAAAGGGGGCGCGGAAGACAGCGGGGCCACGCCCGTGAACCCGCACGGACTGGCGCCCGCGCGTGGCCAATCGCCATGGGCGCGCCGCGCCCGGCCCCATTGACTCCGCCTAAGCAAATGGTATTGGTTGCGCCGGTTGAATGCGGGGGTAATTTGTAACATCATGTCTGCAGCACCGACGCCAGCAGCGTCAGAGCCTGACAACGCGACGGAATCGGGCATTTCGATCCTGGAGCAACTGAAAAGCAACCACCACGAGATGGCCAATGCGCTGCGCGCGCTGGCCATGGATGCGGTGGAACGCGCGAATTCCGGCCATCCGGGCCTGCCCATGGGGGCGGCCGATATCGCAACCGTTCTGTTCACCCGGCATCTCACCTTCGATCCGGGCACGCCGCACTGGCCGGACCGCGACCGCTTCATCCTGTCGGCCGGCCATGGCTCCATGCTGCTTTATGCCGCCCTGCATCTGCTTGGCTACGAGGACTTCCCGATCGGGGAACTGAAAAACTTCAGGCAACTGGGGGCAAAGACCGCGGGCCACCCCGAATATGGCCATGGGGCGGGCATCGAGACCACGACCGGCCCGCTGGGCCAGGGCCTCGCCAATGGCGTCGGCATGGCGCTGGCCGAACGGATGCTGGCGGCCCGCTTCGGCGAGGATATCGTCAATCATTTCACCTATGTGCTGGCGGGCGACGGCGACCTGATGGAAGGCATCAGCCACGAGGCGGTATCATTTGCCGGACATCTCGCTCTGGGCCGGCTCATTGTGCTGTTCGACGACAACGGCATTTCCATTGACGGCCCCTTGTCGCTGAGCGAAACCGGCGACCAGCTCAAGCGCTTCGAAGCGGCGGGATGGGATGTGGCCGCGATTGACGGCCACGACCCCGAGGCCATCGACCAGGCGATCGTGGCCGCCAAGAAGACCGACAAGCCCTCCCTGATCGCCTGCAAGACCATCATCGGCTACGGCGCGCCTGGCAAACAGGGCACATCCGGCGTGCATGGGGCGCCGCTGGGATCAGACGAAGTCGCGGCCGCGCGCAAGACACTGGGCTGGGATGCCGAACCCTTCGACATTCCCGCCGCCATTCGCGACGCCTGGCGCTTGTCCGGGCTGTGCCACGCCAAGGCGCGCCGGGCCTGGGAAAAGCGCCTCGAAGCCCTTGCGGCCGAACCGCGCGGGGAATTCGAGCGCGCCCAGCAGGGCGGCCTGCCCGGCCTCGTCGAAGACGCATTTGCGACCCTGAAGCAGACGATTGCCGAAAACCCGGTCGAAGTCGCGACCCGCAGCGCCTCGCAACACGTTCTGGAGGCCATCACGCCGGTGGTGCCGGAGATGGTCGGCGGATCGGCCGATCTGACCGGCTCCAACAATACCCGCACCAAAGACATGGTCGCGGTCACGCGCGACGATTTTTCCGGCCGCTTCATCCACTATGGCGTGCGCGAACATGGCATGGCCGCGGCCATGAACGGCATGGCGCTGCATGGCGGGCTGATCCCCTATGGCGGCACGTTTCTGGTATTTGCCGACTACATGCGTCCGGCGCTGCGGCTGGCCGCGCTGATGCGCCTGCGGGTCATTCATGTGCTGACCCATGATTCGATCGGCCTGGGCGAAGACGGCCCCACCCACCAGCCGGTGGAAACGCTGGCCTCGCTGCGCGCCATTCCCAATCTGCATGTGTTCCGGCCCGCCGACCTCATGGAGACGGCGGAATGCTGGCAACTGGCGCTCGAAGCGCGCGGGACGCCGAGCGTCCTTGCGCTGACCCGCCAGAAGCTGCCGGCGGTGCGCGGCGAGGCGGCCAAGGAAAACTGCTGCGCCCATGGCGCTTATGAACTCAAACCGGCGTCGGGCGAGCCGGTGGCCTCGCTTTTCGCGACCGGGTCTGAGGTGCATCTGGCGTTGCAGGCGCAGGCGAAACTCGAGGAGCGCGGCATGCCGGTGCGGGTCGTTTCGGTGCCCTGCTTTGAACTGTTCGCCGGTCAGGATGAAGAATACCGCGCGCGCATCATCGGCGATGCGCCGGTGCGTGTCGGCATCGAAGCGGCCATCCGCATGGGCTGGGACCGGATCATCGGCTCCGATGGCCTGTTCATCGGCATGCGCACGTTCGGCGCCAGCGCGCCTTGTCAGGATCTCTACCGGCATTTCGGCATCACGGCGGACGAAATCGTGCGTCAGACCGAACAGCGGCTGCGGGCCTGAAGCGGTATCACGACACCCGGAACAGGCCTGCGCCGGCAGCAGCGCCCGGAAACGAGGAGACAAAATCATGACCGTACGTGTCGCCATCAACGGCTTTGGCCGCATCGGCCGTCTTGTCCTGCGCGGCATTCTGGAATCGGGACGCGATGATATTCGGGTCGTGGGCATCAACGATCTGTCGCCGCTGGAAACCAGCGCCCATATTTTCAGATATGATTCCGTGCACGGGCCCTTTCGGGGCAATGTCAGCGTGTCGGAAAAAGGCATCGATGCGGGCCAAGGGATTATCGAGTGTTTCGCCGAGCGCAACCCGGCCGATCTGCCGTGGAAAAGGCTGGGGATCGATGTGGCGCTCGAATGCACCGGGTTTTTCGCCTCCAGGGAAAAAGCCTCCGCCCATCTCGATGCCGGGGCGAAACGGGTGCTGGTCTCCGCGCCCGCGGCCAATGCCGATCTCACCGTCGTTTACGGCGTCAACCACCATGAACTCAAGAGCGATCACACCGTGGTCTCCAATGCGTCATGCACCACCAATTGCCTGGCCCCGGTGGCCAAGGTCCTCAACGATCTGTGCGGCATTGAGCGCGGATACATGACGACGATCCATGCCTATACGGGCGACCAGCGCATCGTCGATACCGACCACAAGGACCTGCGCCGGGCGCGCGCTGCAAATCTGTCCATGATCCCGACCTCGACCGGTGCGGCCAAGGCCATCGGCCTGGTGCTGCCGGAACTGGCCGGCAAGCTCGACGGCACTTCGGTTCGTGTGCCCACGCCGAACGTCTCGCTGGTCGATCTGGTGTTCGTGCCCGGGCGCACCGTTTCGATCGAGGACATCAACGGGGCCATGTCGAAGGCCGCGGAAGGCGCGCTCAAGGGTGTGCTTGAGGTGAACGATCTGCCGCTGGTCTCCATCGACTTTACCCATTGCGCGGCCTCGTCCGCCTTTGATCTCACCCAGACCCAGGTCGTTGACGGCGCGCTGGTGCGGATATTGAGCTGGTATGACAACGAGTGGGGATTTTCCTGCCGGATGGCCGACACCGCGGCATATATGGGCACGCTTTGAGTGCTGCCATGACGCACCTGCGCACGCTGGACAGCCTCGATGCGCGGGGAAAGCGCGCGGTGCTGCGTGCCGACCTGAACGTCCCTTTCGAAGGCGGGCGGGCCACCGACACCACCCGCATCGAGCGCATTGTCCCGACGCTTGAACGGCTGCTCGAGGCGGGCGCATCCATCGTCGTTCTGTCCCACTTCGGCCGGCCCGAAGGAAAAGTCGTGCCGGCCCTGTCGCTTGCGCGCGTCGCCCCGGCCCTGGCCAAAGCGATCGGGCGGCCGGTGCGGTTCGTGGCGACCGACTGGCGCGACGAGGCCGCCATTGAAGCGGCCGAAACAATGGCCCCCGGCGATGTGGTGCTGATGGAAAACACCCGCTTCCATCCCGGCGAAAGCAGGAACGATCCCGCGCTGGCGGAAAAATTCGCGAAGCTCGGCGATTTTTTCGTCAATGACGCCTTTTCGGCGGCCCACAGGCCGCATGCCTCGAATGTCGGCATCGCCCGGCTGCTGCCCTCGGCGGCCGGGCTCGCCATGGCCGGCGAAATCATCGCCCTGCAATCCAGTCTGGACAACCCCGAACCCCCGGTCGTGGCGCTCGTGGGCGGGGCCAAGGTCTCAAGCAAGCTTTCCGTCCTCGGCGCCATCGTGCGCAAGGTGGATGCGCTGGTTATCGGCGGCGGCATGGCCAATACCTTTCTTGCAGCCCAGGGCAGGCCGGTCGGCAAATCCCTGTGCGAACACGATCTGGCGTGCGCCGCGCGCGAAATACTGGCGGCGGCCAAGCACAACCAGTGCGATCTGGTGCTGCCCGAGGATGTGGTCGTGGCCGGCGAGTTCAAGACGCATGCGGCAAGCCGGACCGTGGCGCTCGACGCGGTGGGAGCCGATGACATTATCCTCGACATCGGCCCCGGTTCGCTCGCCCGGCTGGAGACCCTGTTTTCGCGCTCCAGAACCGTGTTGTGGAACGGGCCGCTGGGCGCATTCGAGATACCGCCGTTCGATGCCGGCACCAACGCGGCGGCGCGCGCGGCCGCACGGCTGACAGAGGCCGGGCTGCTCAAATCCATCGCCGGTGGCGGCGATACGCTCGCCGCTCTTGCCAACGCGGGCGTGGCGGATAAATTCACCTATATTTCCACAGCCGGCGGCGCTTTTCTGGAATGGCTGGAAGGAAAGCCGTTGCCCGGTGTTACGGTGTTGCAGGATTGAACGGGCCTTTGCGGGTGCCCGGCAGACAAGGGAGAGACCATGAGCGAGCGAATTGAAGACATCGCCGGAAAAATCGCGACACCAGGCAAGGGTATCCTGGCC
>JALURZ010000060.1 GCA_027058735.1 Hyphomicrobiales bacterium
GTGGAGCTGAACCGCACGCAAGCGCGGTTCAGCTCCACCTTGCGACCCGGCACTTATCGGCGAATTCATCACAATCCGCAAGGGCGCCAACCGTGTCGCCGGCGCGCCGGACAGGCGAACGGAAAAAGCCGCAAAGCGCTGTTACACGCTTTGCGGCTCGGGTTCGGCACTCGGCCGGGGCGCACCGCTCCTTGCGCGCCGCAGGGCCGATCGGGCTCCCCTATTTCGGCAACTTGCCCTCGACCCCCTCGACATACCAGTTCATGCCGGCAAGCTCCTTGTCGCTCATGGTTTCGCCGGCTTTGACCCGCACCTTGCCGCTCTGGTCCTTGATGGGGCCTGTGAACGGGTGCAGCGCGCCGGAGCGGATCGCGGCCTCGGCGGCTTTGGCCTGCTTGACCGCGGCTTCGGGCAGGACCTTGTTGAACGGGCCCATAGTGACCATGCCGGATTTCAGGCCGCCCCAGGTATCACTGGATTTCCAGGTGCCGTCCATGACCGCCCTGACCCGGTCAATATAATAGCCGCCCCAGTTGTTGACGATCGCGGTCAGTTGCGCTTTCGGTGCGAACTGGGTCATGTCCGAGGCCTGGCCTACGCCATAGACGCCGGCCTTTTGCGCAATCTGCAGAGGTGCCGGCGAGTCCGTGTGCTGCAGGATGACATCGGCCTTCTGGTCAATCAGAACCTTGGCGGCGTCCGCTTCCTTGCCCGGATCATACCAGGAACTGATCCACACGACCTTGACGGTCGCTTTCGGATTGACCTTGCGCAGCCCCTGCGTGAACGCGCCGATGCCGCGAACGACTTCGGGTATCGGGAACGAACCGATATAGCCGATGACGCCGGTCTTGCTCATATGCCCGGCCAGGATGCCCGCAACATAGCGCCCCTCATAGAACCGCGCGTTGTAGGTGCTCATATTGGCGGCGCGCTTGTAGCCGGTCGCATGTTCGAATTTGACATTCGGAAACTGCTTGGCGACCTTCAGCGTCGGATTCATATAGCCGAACGATGTCGTGAAAATGATGTCCATGCCGGACGCCGCCATCTGGCGGATCACGCGTTCGGCATCCGCCCCCTCCTTGACGTTTTCCACAAATGTGGTCTTGACCTTGTCGCCAAACTCCTTCTCCACCGCCTGACGGGCGCGGTCATGCTGATAGGTCCAGCCGTGATCGCCCACCGGCCCCACATAGACAAACCCAACCTTGACCTGCTGGGCCTCGACCGCGCCGCCGGCGACAAACAGAAATGCCGCCAGACCGAAGGCGATCAACCTCGAAATTGCCGTAGAAATCTTCATTGAATTCCATCCTCTCCTAGACACTCTCCCATGGGCCAGCAGTTAAATTAGACCAAATGGTCAAATTACTCCAGTGCTCGGCGCAGCCCCAGCACGCGTCCGGCAACCGCATCCAGCCTGGCAAGCAGCGCGGGATCGCGTTTGTCCGGCGGGGTGATGATCGCCGTTTCCAGGGCCCGGTCGCTGCCAATCGGGCAACTCTTGTGCTGGTGGGGAAAATCGCTGGCCAGCCGGGTTACCAGACGTGCTGCCTTTTCGGCATTGTTCTGCAACACCTCGATGATGTCAACGACCTCGACATTGTCGTGATCGGGGTGCCAGCAATCGAAATCCGTGACCATGGCGATGGCCGCATAACACAACTCCGCCTCGCGGGCCAGCCTGGCTTCCGGCATGTTGGTCATGCCGATCACGTCGCAGCCCCAGGACCGGTACAGCCGGGATTCGGCGAGCGAAGAAAACTGCGGGCCCTCGATGGCAAGGTATGTGCCGCCGCGCACATGGCCGATCCCCTCCGCCCTGGCGGCGGCCTCGATCCGGTCCGCGAGCAGCGGGCTGACCGGATGCGCCATGGACACATGGGCCACGCAGCCTTCGCCGAAAAAACTGGTCTCGCGCGCGAATGTCCGGTCGATGAACTGGTCGACGAGGACGAAGGTTCCCGGCGGCATGGTCTCGCGAAACGAGCCGCAGGCCGACACCGACACCAGATCGGTGACGCCGGACCGCTTGAGCGCATCGATATTGGCGCGGTAGTTGATGGCGCTTGGAGACAAGGCGTGCCCGCGCCCGTGACGGGGCAGAAACCGCAGCGGCAGCCCGTCCAGTTCGGCGAACAGAATATCGTCCGAAGGCCGCCCCCACGGGCTTTCGACGGTTTGCCACCGGGCTTTTTCGAGGCCGGGCAGATCGTAGACGCCACTGCCCCCGAGTATCCCCAATACCGACCTGCCCGCAGCCTCCCCCAATTCATACCCCCTCAGCAGGAAACGGCGGCCGCACCCGGCCGGCCGCTGGCGACCGAACAGCGGTGATCAGGGCCGGCGGCGGACCGCCCGTGCCCGTTCATGCGCCGGGCGTGCTCAATGGGGCACCCCGTCCCAGACCCGCCGGACCACCATGTACATCAGGCCGGCCAGCACCAGCAGGAAAATGATCACCTGAAAGCCGATCCGTTTGCGCTCTTCCAATTTTGGTTCGGCGGCCCACATCAAGAATGCGGTTACATCGCGCGCGATGTTTTCAGCGGTTGCCGGCGTCCCGTCGTCATACTCCACCTGACCGTCGACAATCGGCGAGGGCATGGCGATCTGATGGCCGGGAAAAACCGTATTGTAGGTCATGCCTTCCTGCAATTCCAGACCGGCGGGCGGATCGACATATCCCGTGAGCAGGGCGTACAGGAAATCGGGGCCCCCGTCGCGCGCCTTGGCGATAACGGAAAGGTCGGGCGGCAGGGCGCCGTTATTGGCCGCGCGCGCCGCGTTGTCATTTTCGAAAGGCGACACGAACGCATCGCTTGGCCGGCCGGGGCGCTCAAACATTTCCCCGTCCTCATTGGGGCCGTCCACGACCTGGACGGCCGCGGCGAGCGCCTTGACTTCCGCGGCGCTGAACCCTGGCCCCCCCGGCTCCCCGAGGTTTCGGTAATATACCAGTTTCAGGCCGTGGCAGCTTGCGCACACCTCCTGATAAACCTTGTAACCGCGCTGCAACTGGCCCTTGTCATAGGTGCCGAACACGCCATTGAAGGACCATTTCTGGGCTTCAACGTCAACCTTGCCTGCGGCGCGAACAGCGCTGGTACCGGCAAAAACGAGCAAAAGGAATATCGCCAGCGAGGCGGCCCACGGCCACAAGGGGCGCGATCGCGCCGCGGAACCTTCGCTCTGCCCTGTCTTGAGAGTCGCCATGCCCATGGGTCGCTTTCCGTTCTTGTCAGTCATTGCGCCGCGGCGGAGGCCTGGGCATCGCCGCCTTTCGATTTGGTCTTGGCGAGAACCGCCTCAGAAATGCTGGGGGGCCGCTCTTTCGGTTTCTCGACCAGGCCAAGAACCGGCAGAATCACCAGGAAGTGCAGGAAATAGTAGGCCGTGAAAATACGCGCCGCGATGATGTAGCCGCCTTCCGCCGGTTTGGCGCCGAGATACCCCAGAATCAGGCAGACAACCACCAGCACCCAGAAGAACTGGCGGTAAAGCGGGCGGTACTTCGCGGAGCGGACCTTGGAGGTGTCGAGCCAGGGGAGAATAAAAAGCACAAAGATGGAGGCGAACATCGCAATCACCCCGCCCAGCTTGTCGGGAATGGCACGCAGGATCGCGTAAAATGGCAGGAAATACCATTCCGGCACGATATGCGGCGGCGTCTGCAACGGATTGGCCGGAATGTAGTTGACCGGCTCGACGAGAAAATTCGGAGCATAAAAAACAAGCGCGGCAAACAGGATCAGGAACAACACCGCCGCGAAGCCGTCCTTCATGGTGAAATAGGGATGGAACGGCAGTGTGTCCTGGCTCGATTTCACACTGATCCCGGTCGGATTGTTGCTGCCGACCACATGCAGCGCCCAGATATGCAGCATCACCACGCCGGCGATCGCGAAGGGCAACAGGTAGTGCAGCGAGTAGAAGCGGTTGAGCGTCGGGTTGTCCACCGCGAAGCCGCCCCACAACCATTGGGTGACGCTTTCGCCGACCAGCGGAATGGCGGTGAACAAATTGGTGATCACGGTCGCCGCCCAGAAGCTCATCTGGCCCCAGGGAAGCACATAGCCCATGAAGGCGGTGGCCATCATCAGCAGGAAGATGATCATGCCGAGAATCCACAGGATTTCGCGCGGCTCCTTGTAGGACCCGTAATAGAGGCCGCGGAAAATATGGATATAGACGGCAAGAAAGAACATCGACGCGCCATTGGCGTGCAGATAGCGCAACATCCAGCCGTAATTCACATTGCGCATGATGTGCTCCACGCTGTTGAACGCGAAGTCCACATGAGGCGTGTAGTGCATGGCCAGCACGATGCCGGTGACCAGTTGGATCACCAGGAAAATCGCCAGAATGCCGCCGAAGGTCCACCAGTAGTTCAGATTGCGCGGATTCGGAAAGACGACGAACGAAGAATGCATCAGCCCGAGAACGGGCAGCCGCCGCTCCATCCATTTGGCAAAGCCGCTTTGCGGCTGGTAGGTCGATGGTCCGCTCATGTGGCGCCCCCGTTAGCCGATCTTCACCGTGGTGTCTTCGACAAAAGCATAGTCCGGAACAACAAGGTTCCTCGGCGCCGGGCCCTTGCGAATGCGCCCTGACGTATCGTAATGCGACCCGTGGCAGGGACAGAACCAGCCGTTCCAGTCGCCCCGCGCATCGCCGATGCCCTGCCCCTTGGGCACGCAGCCAAGATGCGTGCAGATGCCGATCATGACCAGCCATTCCGCCTTTTTGACACGAGCGCTGTCGGGTTCGGGATCGGGAAGGTCTTCGAGCGGCGTGTCCGCCGCGGCCTTGATTTCCTCTTCGGTCCGGCGGCGGATGAAAATCGGCTTGCCGCGCCATTTTGCGGTCACCGCCTGGCCGACCGCGATCGGACTGAGGTCGATTTCAATGGAAGACAGCGCCAGGACCGAAGCGTCGGGGTTCATCTGGTCGATCAGCGGCCAGACCGCCGCCGCCGCGCCGACGGCCGCCACCGAGCCCGTGGCGATGTACAGGAAATCGCGCCGTGTGGGTTCCGAAGTCTTGGAATGGGCCACCGAATCCCCCCCTTCATGAGGTCCAAATTTCAGTCCGTTTTTGGCACTCTTGCCCCTGATTGTCCAGCCTCTATCCACGAATCGGCAAATTGCCGCATCCTTGCGATCCCACGCCGGCAAAACCGGCGGTTTTCATAGGCCCGTCCCCCAATGCGCCTGGTCCTCCGTCAGCCGGATATTCCACATAACGGGGCAACGGCCCCGCCCGTCATTCCCATGTCGGCGGATGCGCGCGCGGCGAATATCGCGCTCACCGCCGGGCGAGGCCCTGCGGCAAACAAACGGCTTTCCCGGCGCGGCGTGATGTTCCACAATCGCGCCCATGAGCGACACGGGAGACATGGGCGACATCACCAAACGCAAGGATCTGGCCAGCGCCTGGTTCGAGGACCTGCGCGGCCGCATCTGCGCGGCCCTTGAAACCATCGAGGAGGATTTCGACGGGCCGTT
>JALURZ010000061.1 GCA_027058735.1 Hyphomicrobiales bacterium
GGAACTGCGCCGGGTCGCCGACAAGCTGGTTACGCTTGGCAAGCGCGGCGACCTGCATGCGCGGCGTCAGGCGATTTCGCGCATTCGCGACAAGGCGATGGTCGCAAAACTGTTCGACACCCTTGGTCCGCGCTATAAGGAGCGCAACGGCGGGTATACGCGGGTCATGCGGGCCGGCTTTCGGTATGGCGATTCAGCGCCCATGGCGGTCATCGAATTTGTCGACCGCGACCCGGAAGCCAGGGGGCAGGATTCCGGACCGGTCGAGGTCCGCCAGGAAGAGCCGGAAACCGCGCCGCCGCCGGTATGACGGGCACCGGGGCCGCACGGTGAGCGGTCGGTTCGGCAGATGGGAGGGGCGGCGGATCAGCCGCCCTTTTTTGTCCGTATCGTGAACACGCATGGAAATGCGGGGTGTGAAAAATAGGGGAAGAGCCGGTCATGCTCAACTGGAAATCTGCGAGAGTTCGGTGCATCAGGGCGTTCGCGGCGATGGCGATGGGCGCGGCACTCGCCATATCCGGCGCCGCGGGCGTATACGCGCAGGCGGACACGACGGGATCCGCGCTGAAATCGCTTGACAAGCGGGTGCCCGCATCGCGCGCGCAAGCCCAGCTCAGCTTCGCGCCCATCGTCAAACGCGCCGCGCCCGCCGTCGTCAATGTCTATTCAAAACGCATCGTCAAGAATCGGGGAGTTTCGCCGTTTTTCCGCGATTTCCCGTTTCCGGAGTTTTTCGGACGCAGTTTCCGGATACCCCGCCAGCGGGTTCAGCGTTCTCTGGGCTCGGGCGTGATCGTGCGGCCCAACGGCGTCATCGTCACCAATAACCACGTCATTCGCGGCGGCACGGAAATACAGGTCGTGTTGAGCGACGGGCGCGAGTTCGAGGCCGATATCGTGCTGAGCGACGAAAAAACCGATCTGGCGGTTCTGAAAGTCAACCCCAGAGGGGAGCGGTTGCCGTTTCTCAAGTTCAGCGATTCCGATGATCTTGAAGTCGGCGACCTTGTGCTCGCGATCGGCAATCCGTTCGGTGTCGGCCAAACGGTCACCAGCGGGATTGTTTCCGCGCTCGCCAGAACCCAGGCCGGCATATCCGATTTTCAGTTCTTCATCCAGACCGACGCGGCCATCAATCCGGGAAATTCAGGCGGCGCGCTGATCAACATGAACGGTGAACTGGCCGGCATCAACACGGCGATTTTCTCGCGCAGCGGCGGCTCCAACGGGATCGGTTTTGCGATCCCGGCGAATATGGTGCGTGTCGTCGTGCGTTCCTCGCGCGTCGGCGGCCGGGTCAAGCGGCCCTGGCTCGGGGTCAGCCTGCAGAATGTCACACCGGAACTCGCCGAATCTTTCCGCCTGCCACGGCCCCGGGGCGCATTGATAACCGGGCTCCGCCCCAAGGGGCCGCTGGCCCGGGCCGGGTTGCGCACGGGCGACGTCATCGTCGAGGTCGATGGCAAGCCGGTTCAATCGCCCCAGGAACTGCGCTACCGCATCGCCACCAAGGCGCTTGGCGGCCGGGCGATGCTGGGCTATTTCCGCAATGGCAGAAAAAACGCCGCCGCCATGCCTTTGATGGAAGCGCCGGAAATTCCGCCGCGCAATATCTCCAAACTGGTCGGCCCGCATCCGCTGTCCGGCATTACGGTTGCGAATTTGTCGCCCGCACTGGTTGAGGAAATCGGCTTCAAGGGCCGCGCCAACGGCGTCATCGTATTGTCGCCGGGGCGCGGCGCGGCGCGGTTCAACAATATTCGCAGCGGCGACATCATCGTCGAACTGGAAGGCACGCGGATCCATCGTGTCGATGATCTGCGCCGCATGTTGAGGCGCCAGCGCAACAGATGGAACATTGTCATCATTCGCAACGGCGAGCGGATTTCGGGAACCCTGAGCGGATAGAACGGCTGGAGCAGGCCCTGTGACGTCATTGTTTGAATCGGCCGGTCGGCAAGCCGGCGCGCCGCGGCCGCTGGCCGATGAACTTCGCCCCAAGACGATAGGCGAGGTTGTCGGGCAGGATCATCTGCTGGGTGCCTCCGGCATCATCCGGCGCATGCTGGACGGGGGCCGGCTGGGCTCCCTGATCCTTTGGGGGCCGCCTGGCACCGGCAAGACGACGATCGCCCGCCTGCTGGCCGACGAAAGCGGGCTGGAATTTTTACAGATGTCGGCCATTTTTTCCGGCGTTCAGGATCTGCGCAAAGCGTTCGATACCGCAAAGGCCGCACGGCAGCACGGCCAGGGCACCTTGCTGTTCGTCGATGAAATACACCGTTTCAACAAGGCCCAGCAGGATGGTTTTCTGCCCCATGTGGAGGATGGCACGATCACGCTGGTTGGCGCAACGACGGAGAACCCCTCCTTTGAACTGAATGCCGCCTTGCTGTCGCGCATGCAGGTTCTGGTGCTTGAACGCCTCGATATGGGCGCCATGGAACAACTGCTGGCGCGCGCGGAAAACCATTTTGGCCGCAGCGCGCCGCTGCGGGACACCGCGCGCGATGCGCTGTTCGCCATGGCTGATGGCGATGGCCGCTATCTGCTGAATATCGTGGAGGAGCTTTTTGCATCGGTCGCCGGCGGGGACGATGCGCTGGACGCGGCGGCGCTGGGCGCGCTTGTGCAGCGACGCGCGCCGCAATATGACAAATCGCGCGATGAACACTACAATCTCATCAGCGCGCTGCACAAATCCGTTCGAGGGTCCGACCCGCACGCGGCGCTGTACTGGCTGGCGCGGATGCTGGCCGGTGGCGAGGACCCGCTGTTTCTGGCCCGCCGGCTGGTTCGCATGGCGATCGAGGATATCGGTCTGGGTGATCCGGATGCGCTTGTTCAGGCGAACGCCGCCAAGGATGCCTATCATTTTCTCGGCAGCCCGGAAGGCGAACTGGCGTTGGCCCAGGCCACGCTCTATCTGGCCACCGCGCCAAAATCGAACGCCGCCCATGCCGCCTTCAAAAAGGCACAGGCGCTGGCCCGCCAGACCGGATCGGTTGCCCCGCCGAAGATCATTCTGAATGCCCCCACCAGGCTGATGAAGGATCAGGGCTACGGCGCGGACTATCTGTACGACCACGACCAGGAAGACGGCTTTTCGGGGCAGAATTATTTCCCCGGCGAAATGGAACGCCCGCTGCTCTATGCGCCGCTGGAGCGCGGGTTTGAGCGCGAAATCCGCAGACGCCTTGACTATTGGGAGCGCCTGCGCAAGGAGCGGACACAGGGCTGCGGATCGTAACATGGCGAGGTGGCGAAAATGGGTGGTGGCGGCGTGACCCATGAGCGCATAAGCGCGGACGAGGGCGGCATGCGCGTCGACCGGTGGTTCCGTGCCCGCTTTCCCGCGCTTTCCCACGGCCAGTTGCAAAAGCTGCTGCGCAAGGGGCAGATCCGGCTGGATGGCGCGCGGGTCAAGGCCAATGCGCGGGTCGAGGCGGGCCAGACGGTGCGCATTCCCCCGCTGGGGCCGGCCCGGCCCGGGGCGTGCCGCACGCAGCCGCCCCTGAACAGGGAAGATCGCGCATTCGCGCAAAGTCTTGTCGTGTTTCGCGATGGCGATATCTTGATCCTGAACAAGCCCGCCGGACTGGCAGTGCAGGGGGGCACGGGCACGCGACGCCATCTTGACGGGATGCTGGATGCGTTGAAATTCAAGGCGCCGGAACGCCCGCGGCTGGTGCACCGGCTTGACCGCGATACCAGCGGGCTGCTGGTGCTGGCGCGCAATCGCAAGGCGGCGCAGTTTCTGGCCCGCGCGTTCACCACGCGCACGGTCTCAAAAACCTACTGGGCGCTGGTATCGGGCGTGCCGGCCCCTGAGCGCGGGATTATCGATCTTGCCTTGAAAAAGTCAGGCTCGGGCAGACAGCGTGTCGAGCCCGCGGGCGATGACGAAGACGAGGTGCGGCGCGCCACGACACGCTACCGCGTGCTGGACCGCGCCGCCGCCAGCGCCGCCTGGCTGGCCCTTTTTCCTGAGACCGGGCGGACCCATCAGTTGCGCGTGCATCTCTCGGCCATCGGCCATCCGGTTCTGGGCGACCGGAAATATGGCGACGCCACGATGATCAAGGTGGATGGCACGGCCTCTAGGCTGCATCTGCACGCGCAGGGACTGATTCTGCCGCGCCCGGCCGGAAAAAGCCTTGAAATCGAGGCGCGGCTTCCCGGTCCGCTGCTGGGAAGCTGGCGGTTTTTCGGGTTTGACCCGGCCACGGCGCCACCGCTGCGCGACATGTGGGAGCCGCCCGCGTGAGGCTGGTCATTTTCGATTGCGACGGCACCCTGGTCGATAGCCGGAAAATCATCGTTGCGGCGATGACCATGACGTTTGAGGCGGTGGGGCTGGAGGCGCCGGACAGGACGAGCATTCTGGGGCTCGTCGGGCTGTCGCTGCGCGAAACGTTCCGTCACCTGCTGGATTTGCGCCCGGGCCAGGACGAACACGCGCTGGAGCACCTGATTGCGGCCTACAGGCAGTCGTTTTCCGAACTGCGCGAGGATCCGGCCATGGCGGAGCCGTTATATGAGGGCGCGCGCGAGGCCCTTGACGCGCTGGCGCGCGAGGACAGGCTGCTGCTCGGCATCGCGACGGGCAAATCGCGGACGGGTGTCCGCCGGCTGCTGGAGCGCGAGAGCCTCGGCGGCTATTTCAGCGTCATACAAACCGCCGACGATGCCCCTTCCAAGCCTGATCCCGGCATGATCGAGCAGGCCCTGGAGGCGACCGGCGTGGGCGCGCGCGACGCGGTCATGATCGGGGACACGACCTTCGACATGCTGATGGCGCGAAATGCGGGCGTCCGCGCGCTTGGAGTGGCGTGGGGGTATCACCCGGTTGACGAACTGCATCAAACGGGCGCAACGCGGGTCCTTCGCGCCTATGACGAACTGGGCGGCGCGCTGGAGCATGTGTGGGGGCCGCAGAAGCGATCCGCGCGGTGATGCGGCCAATCGCCCGCACGCGCACGAGCACCATCACGACGGGCGCGAATGCCGGTGTCCGCCTGACCCTGCCGGATGGCCCGGTGAACCTTAACGGTTTGGAAAACCGCGCACGCGATACTGCGCCCCATGCGGTCCGTTTTTCGATCCCTGGCCATTTTCATGCTGCTGGCGCTGAACGCCGGATGTGCCGCGACGCCGTGGGTGGTCGGCGGTGAACCGTTCCAGATTACCCAGGTCGAGGTCACCCGCGCCAATGACGATATCGGGACCGTCAATCTGGTTGAGGATGTGCGGGTCAAGACGCTGATGGAGGCATCCAAATATGCAGGCACGGGCCGCGAGACCGTCCTCTCGGTCCGGCTTGACGAAATCAACTTCAAGAACCCGGCCCTTACCTATGTGCTGGGCGACTCCAACCGGCTCAAAGCCACGATTACCCTGGAAGATGCGCAAACCGAGATGTCCTATGGCGAAATCGAGGTGCTGGCGCTGGATCGCTGGCTGGTGCAGGGGACACCGGGGGCGCTGTTGACCCTGGTGGACAATCCGATCGACATTGAACAGCGGCTGGCGGGAAAGCTGGCGGCAAGAATCTTTGAGCGTATCTACGGGACGAAAACGGCGGAAAAAGTCGCCAGCCGCAAACCGACCATCAAGCCCGAAACATACTATCCCACCACATATGCCCGATTGAAGCGGCAGCGGTATTGTCGCATATTGATCTCCCAGCGCAGTCTTGACCCGGCTGAACGTGGCGGCAATCCGATGGAAAAGATTCCCGAGGATTGCAAGGGGCTCAGCTGGTCGTAAAGCCCGCCGCAATCGCCTTCATGCCGGGTTGGGGCGGATACAACCGGGGATGGGCGTATGCACGAAGTCATTGCGGAACTTGAGAAACGGCGCGAAACCGCGCGCCTGGGGGGCGGCAAACGGCGAATCGCGGCCCAGCACAAACGTGGCAAGCTGACCGCGCGCGAACGCATCGAACTGCTACTCGATGAAGGGTCGTTCGAGGAGTTCGACATGTATGTCGAGCATCGCTGCACCGATTTCGGCATGGAGAAAAACAAAATTCCCGGCGACGGGGTCGTCACCGGCTGGGGCACGGTCAACGGGCGCACGGTGTTTGTGTTCGCCAAGGATTTTACCGTGTTTGGCGGGTCGTTGTCGCAATCCCACGCCCGCAAGATAAACAAGGTGCAGGACATGGCGCTGCGCAACCGGGCACCCATCATCGGGCTGTTCGATGCGGGTGGTGCGCGCATTCAAGAAGGTGTCGCGGCGCTTGGCGGCTATGGCGAGGTATTTCAGCGCAATGTGCTGGCCTCCGGCGTCATTCCGCAGATTTCGGTGATCATGGGGCCATGCGCCGGGGGCGATGTCTATTCGCCGGCGATGACCGATTTCATCTTCATGGTGAAAGACACCTCCTACATGTTCGTGACCGGCCCCGATGTGGTCAAAACCGTGACCAACGAGACGGTCAGCGCGGAAGATCTCGGCGGCGCCGGCGTGCATACGACGAAATCGTCCATCGCCGATGGCGCCTATGAAAACGATGTTCAGGCGTTGCTGCAAATCCGCCGGCTGATCGATTTTCTGCCCGCCAGCAATACCGCCGAAATCCCCAGGCTGCCCAGTTTCGACGATGGCGAGCGGGTCGATGCCTCCCTCGACACGCTGATCCCGGACAATCCGAACCAGCCCTATGACATGAAAGAGCTGATCCGCAAGGTGGCCGACGAGGGGGATTTTTTTGAAATTCAGGAGGCCTTCGCGCGCAATATCGTGACCGGGTTCGGACGCATGGAAGGGCGAACGGTGGGTTTTGTCGCCAATCAGCCGCTGGTGCTGGCCGGCGTTTTGGACAGCGATGCTTCGCGCAAGGCAGCGCGGTTCGTGCGGTTTTGCGATTGTTTCTCGATCCCGATGATTACTTTCGTTGATGTGCCCGGTTTCCTGCCCGGAACGGACCAGGAATATGGCGGATTGATCAAGCACGGCGCAAAGCTGCTGTTCGCCTATGCCGAGGCCACCGTCCCGAAGGTGACGGTCATCACGCGCAAGGCCTATGGCGGCGCCTATGACGTGATGTCGTCCAAACATATCCGCGGCGACGTCAATTACGCCTGGCCATCGGCGGAAATCGCGGTGATGGGACCGAAGGGCGCGGTTGAAATCCTGTATCGCGACGAACTGGGCGATGAGGAAAAGATCGCCGCGCGCATCGAGGACTATGAAAACCGCTTCGCCAATCCGTTCATCGCCGCTGAGCGCGGCTATATCGACGAGGTCATCATGCCGCGCAATACGCGGCCGCGGATCGTGCGCGCCCTCAACATGCTGCGCGACAAGGACCAGCAGAACCCTTGGAAAAAACACGACAATATTCCGCTGTAAGAGCGGATCAGGCGAAACAGCGCCTCACGCCGGCTCGCCGATCAGGTCGTATTCGTCGGCGCCGGTGATCTTCACCGATATCAGATCGCCCGCCTGAAGTTCATCGAGGCCGGGCAACAGCACCGCGCCGTCGATTTCCGGGGCGTCCCATTTTGACCGCCCGACAGCGAGGCCATCGCCGATTTCATCGATCAGAACATCCGTTGTGACACCGATCTTGCGTTGCAGCCTGGCCGCGCTGATCTTTTGCTGAACCTGCATCAAACGCTCGAAGCGCTCCTGCCTGATCTCGTCGGGCACGGGGTTTTCCAGCGCGTTGGCCCGCGCCCCGGCGACCGGCTCATACTTGAAGCAGCCGACGCGGTCGAGTTGCGCTTCGGCCAGCCAGTCGAGAAGCATCTTGAAATCGTCTTCCGTCTCGCCCGGAAATCCCGCGATGAACGTGGAGCGGATCGCAAGATCGGGGCATTGCCGGCGCCAGTGCCAGAGCCGGTCCAGCACTTTTTCCTGATTGGCCGGGCGGCGCATCGCCTTGAGAATGCGCGGGCTTGCGTGCTGGAAGGGAATGTCGAGATAGGGCAGCACCTTGCCGTGCGCCATCAGCGCAATGACCTCATCGACATGGGGGTAGGGGTAGACATAGTGCAGCCGCACCCAGACGCCCAGTTCGCCCAGCGCTTCGGCCAGATCGAAAAACCTGGCCCTGACCGCGCGCTCGCGCCATTGGCTTTCGGCGTATCTTATGTCCTGGCCGTAGGCGGAGGTATCCTGGGAAATCACCAGCAGTTCGCGAACCCCCGCGCGCGCCAATGCGTCCGCCTCGCGCAGCACATCGCCCGCCGGCCGGCTCACCAGATCGCCGCGCAGGTTCGGGATAATGCAAAAGCTGCACCGGTTGCTGCAACCTTCGGAAATTTTCAGATAGGCATAGTGGCGCGGCGTCAGCCGCAGACCCTGCGGCGGCACCAGGTCGCTCAGCGGATCATGGGCCGGCGGCAGGGCCTCGTGCACCGCCTCGATCACGGCTTCGTACTGATGGGGTCCCGATATGGCCAGCACGCCGGGGTGGGCCGCCTGGATGGCGCCGGCATCCCTGCCCAGGCAGCCGGTCACGATGACGCGGCCGTTCTCCGCCAGCGCTTCGCCGATGGCCTCCAGCGATTCTGCGCGGGCGCTGTTCAGAAATCCGCATGTATTGACGATCACAAGGTCCGCGCCCGCATAGTCGGGCGAGAAATCATAGCCTTCCGCACGCAGGGCCGACACGATGCGCTCAGAATCCACCAGCGCCTTGGGGCACCCGAGGCTGACCAGGCCGATTGTTCCACCGCGCTGTTTCACTGGCCATCGCCGCCCGATATCGCCTGCGCGCCGGCATTGCGGCGCATCACCGCCTGCATAGCCTATTGATCGTCAGACACAAGCGGTTTTGTGTGGCGGTGCGAATGTGGCAATCCGGGGTGGCGGACAGCCGGCTGCTTGTTTATACCCATCTGACCCGGGCGCGCGCATTCGCCTGCCAGTTCTGGAGACGAAAAGGGGGGGGAGTTCGTCTTTCCATGTTCAAGAAAATCCTGATTGCCAACCGTGGTGAGATCGCCTGCCGCATCATCAAGACCGCCCGGCGCATGGGGATCAAGACGGTCGCGGTCTATTCGGATGCCGACAGAAACGCGCTGCATGTGGAGATGGCAGATGAGGCGCTCCATATCGGGCCTGCGCCGGCCACGCGATCCTATCTGGCAATCGAGAAAATTCTCAACGCCGTCAAAAAGTCCGGCGCCCAGGCTGTCCATCCCGGATACGGCTTCCTGTCGGAAAATGCGGCCTTCGCGCAGGCGCTGGCCGAGGCGAAGGTGGTCTTTATCGGACCCGGCGTGCACGCCATCGAGGTGATGGGCGACAAGATCGCGTCGAAGAAATTCGCCGAGGCCGCAAAAGTCAGCACCGTGCCGGGGCATCCGGGTGTCATTGCGAATACGGACGAAGCGGTGAAGATCGCCGCGCGGATCGGCTATCCGGTGATGATGAAGGCATCCGCGGGCGGCGGCGGCAAGGGCATGCGCGTCGCCCACAATGAAACCGGTGTGCGCGAGGGCTTCGAAGCGGCCATGTCGGAAGCACGCTCCAGTTTCGGTGACGACAGGGTATTCATCGAAAAATTCATTGAAAATCCACGCCATATTGAAATCCAGGTTCTGGCCGATGGTCATGGCAATGTCATTCACCTGTGTGAGCGGGAGTGCTCGATCCAGCGGCGCAACCAGAAGGTTCTGGAGGAGGCGCCAAGCAGTTTTCTCGACGCCGAGACCCGGGCGGCCATGGGCGCGCAGGCGGTCGCACTTGCGAAAGCCGTGGATTATCGGAGCGCCGGCACGGTCGAATTCATTGTCGATGACAGGAAAAACTTCTATTTCCTTGAAATGAATACGCGTTTGCAGGTCGAACATCCGGTCAGCGAACTCATCACCGGCATCGACCTCGTGGAGCAGATGATCCGTATCGCGGCGGGCGAGAAACTCAAATACGGCCAGGACGATATCTCCATCGGGGGATGGGCGCTCGAGGCGCGCGTCTATGCCGAGGACCCCTACCGGAATTTCCTGCCCTCCATCGGACGTCTGGTCCGCTACCGCCCGCCCCGGGAAGGGACCCGCGATGGGCGCACGATCCGCATCGACACCGGTGTCGTGGAGGGGAGCGAAATCTCCGTCCACTACGATCCGATGATCGCCAAACTGATCACCCACGGGCCGGACCGCGCCGCCGCGCTTGAGGAGATGGGCGATGCGCTGGACCAGTTCACGATCGAGGGCATCGAGCACAATATTCCGTTTCTGAGCGCCCTCAACGAGCATCCGCGATGGCGCGCGGGAGATATCACGACCGGGTTTATCGCGCAGGAATATGCCGGCGGCTTCAACGGTGTCGCGCTGGCGGGCGGCGCGCGCGACGTGCTGGTTGGCGTCGCCGCCGCGATCGACCATGTCGAAAACGAGCGCAAGCGGCTGATTTCGGGCCAGATCGAAGGCCGCAACGTGACCTTTGCCAGCGATCGCGTGGTCAGTTTCGGCGACGACCACCAATTTATCAAACTCTCCCACGAAGAGGGCAAATTGCTGCATGTCGCCCAGGTGACGGCGCGCGGAAAGGTTCTGGCCGAATCCGTCCTGCGCAGCGACTGGACCCCCGGACAGCCGGTTTGGCGCGGGGAAATCAATGGCCGCCCGGTCGCCGTGCAGATGCGCAAGATCGAAAACGGCGCGCGGCTGCTGCACCGCGGTGTATCGGTGGACAGCTATGTCTACACGCGCCGGGAATTTGAACTGGCCGCGCTGATGCCAGTCAAGGAACCGCCGGATACGTCGCGGTTTTTGCTGTGTCCGATGCCGGGTCTTATGGTGTCGCTGGCGGCCGAGGTTGGAGACACGGTCGAACCGGGGCAGATATTGTGTGTGGTCGAGGCCATGAAGATGGAGAATATCCTGCGCGCGGGCAGGGGCGGGCGCATTGTCGCCATCCATTTCGCGCCCGGTGACACCATGGCGGTCGACGACGTGATCATGGAATTTGCCTGAGGCCCTGCCCCGGCGGGCTACCGGCGCGCGATGAATTGACAGCCACCCCGGCGTGCTTCCTAATGGCCCGAGCTGTTGGGAACATGTTGGTTCGCGAGGGGAGCCCATGGACTGGAAGTATCTTTTCACGAGTTTCGACGGCCGGATCAGCCGCGCGCCGTTCTGGACGGGGGTCGTTATCCTGTTCGCCATCAACGTCATCGTGTCGCTTGCCGCCGGCGGCGGCAGTCCTGGGATGATGATGCCGGGCTCATCGCTGCTGAGCATCATCGTCACATTGCTGCTGATCTACCCGGCGGTCGCGCTCTACGCGAAACGCTGCCATGACCGCAACAAATCGGCCTGGTGGCTGTTGCTGCTGTTCGTTCCGATTGTCGGCCTTATCTGGTTTATCGTCGATCTTGGCATTCTGGAGGGCACCAAAGGGGACAACCGCTATGGCCCCGACCCGTTGGCGGGCTGAATGGGGGAGGGGCCTTCGGCGCGCAGCGCAAAGACATCCTCAAAGGTCGCCTTCAGGATGTTGTCAAGCCTGTCCATGGCGGTCGGGCGTCCCAGCGCTTTCAGGCTGGTGACGCCATAGCCCTCAAGACCGCAGGGAACGATCCCGGAAAAGTGTTCCAGATCCGGGGCCACGTTCAGGCTGATGCCGTGATAGGTGACCCATTTGCGGATCCGCACGCCGATCGCCGCGATTTTTTCCTCTCTCGATGCGCCGTCGCCCGCGCGTTCGACCCAGACACCGACACGCCCGTCACGCACCACCCCCGCGACGTCCATCCGCGCCAGCGCGGCAATGATCCAGCGTTCCAGATTCTTGACATATGCGCGGACATCGCAACGGTAGTTGCGCAGATCAAGCATCACATAGACGACCCGCTGGCCCGGTCCGTGATAGGTGTACTGGCCGCCGCGCCCGGTCTTGTGGACGGGAAACCGGTCGGCCGCCAGCAGGTCGCCCGGTCTGGCGCTGGTGCCCGCCGTATACAGCGCAGGGTGTTGCAGCAGCCAGACACATTGGGGCGCGGTGCCTGCGGCGATGGCGGCGACCCGCTGTTCCATGAACGCAACCGCATCTTCATAAGCCACCAGCCCCGGCGAAACACGCCATTCGGCCCGCTGGCGGTTGAGTGTCTGGGAAACGTCGCTGGCCATCTGTCCTGTTGCGGAAATGGAGCTTCGGGCCGCATCTTAAACCATTGGCGGGGTGGCGCTGTGAAGAATCGGACGGCTGGCAGTTTTTTCCGCTCACCGCATCGTCGCGCCGCTGCCGACGTTTGCCGGTCTTGATTGGCGTTGCCGTCCGGCCGGGCGCGGCGACCGCAACATTCGCGCCGCGATATCCATGCCGCGGGCAGGCGGGCCATGATCTGCAAACGCGTGCGGAGGGACCGGCCGCGCGGTGGTTAACACTCCGGTAACCACATCATGAAACGCTGCCGGCTGCGCGGTGAATCAGGCCGCCGCGCGGCGAAAAAGAGTGTCATGAAGGGTGGAACAGGTGAATTTGATACAGTCTGTCGATGTCGATATTTCAATCGTTCTCGGTCATTCCAGAATGCCGATCCATCAGTTGCTTCGCATGGGGCGCGGCGCCGTGATCGAACTGGAAACCGACGAAAACGAGGAGGTGTTCGTTCTCGCCAACAACGTGGTTGTCGCCAAGGGCGAAGTGATCCTGAGCGGTGAGAAGATTGCCATTTCCATCACCGAAGTCATGAAGAGTTCCGACCACATCGCCAGCCGCTATTCCATACTGGCGGCGTGAACGCGATCCTCGGCGCGCATGCTGCTTGCGGCCCTTGTTGAGTGCGGGCGTTTTTGATACATAGCCTTGCCGGAGAACTGCCGGATGATCATGCGGTCGTGGCGGAATTGGTAGACGCGCAGCGTTGAGGTCGCTGTGGGGTAAAACCCGTGGAAGTTCGAGTCTTCTCGACCGCACCATTGTTTCGCTCACGCTGTCGCCCTTCGGGCTGCGCTCCTCAGGCGGCGGCGCAGGGGCGCCGGGCCGTGGGTCGCGGCCTTGGAAAGGGTGTTCGCGATATTTTTCGTCCTGCCGCACCATCCTGTTTGGATGCACTCACTCCTTGCCGGACGGCATGGTGCCCCCGCCGTCGTGTGAGGGGCGGCGCGCGTCGCGAATGTGCTCGAAAATGCGGGTGAAGTCGCTGCCGGGCATTGCCTTGTGCGCCTCGTTCCAGGTTGCCTCCATCAGTTCGCCCAGCCGGTTCGAAACACCGGCCGCGCGAACGCATTGCGCATAGAGCGCCACATCCTTGGCCATCAGCGCCAGGGCGAAGCCGGCATCAAATGTGCCGGTCTGTATCCGGTTCGGGAATTTGTCGTTTGTCGCGGTGTTCTGGCCGGTCGAGACGTTCAGGATCGCCAGCATTGTCCCCATGTCGAGCCCTTGGGAGAGGCCAAAGGCAATCGCTTCGGAGGTTGCCGCCATGGCCGTCGCGGACAGGAAATTGTTGAGCAGTTTCATGGCCTGGCCCTGTCCGGGCTCCTCGCCCACATGGGCCACGTTTGACCCGAAAATGCTGAAAGCCTCCGCGCCTGCGCCCAGATCGGCCGCGGATCCCGCCCACATCACGCTCAATGTGCCCGCCTTCGCGCCGCCGACGCCACCGCTGACCGGCGCATCGATGAACCCGATACCCGCCTCACGCAGCCGCCCATGGGCCAGACGCGACGCATCGAGCCCGACAGTGGAGAGATCAATCACCCGTTCAACCTTTGATGCGGGCGCTTCTATGATCCGATCGATCACGGCGAGCGAAACATCGCCATCAGGCAGGCTGAGAAAGACGGTGGCGGCCTTCTGCGCGACTTCCTCGATGCCGGAGGCCGCCGCCGCCTTTACGGGCGCCCGCGCGCGGGTTCCCGCCGCATCGAAAACGATGAGTTCGTATCCCGCTTCAGCGAGCCTTGCGCACATGGGCGCGCCCATCCGGCCAAGGCCGATAAATCCGCTCACCCGCCGTTTGCTCATGTCGTGCCTTGCGCACATTCGTGCTGTTTCATGATATCCTTGCCCCGATCCGCCCAACGCAACCCCACACCCAGGTGCCGCCAAATGATGAACAGCGCCGGACCCTATGAAGTTTACGCCATCAAATACGCCACCTATCAGCAGCGCGCGCGGCGCGACAATTTCATATCACACGATCCCCATGATACCAGCCCCATGCCGCTCGACTATTTTGTATGGGCCGTCGTCGGCGCGCAAAAGACCTATATTGTCGATACCGGATTTGCCGCACGGGTCGCCGAACGGCGGGGCCGCGTCCTCATCCGCACCGTAACGGAGGCCCTGCGGACCCTGAATATCGACGCCGGCCGGATCGAGGACGTCATCGTCACCCATCTGCACTATGACCATATCGGCGGCTTTGAACAGTTCCCGCAGGCGCGCTTTATGCTGCAGGAACGCGAGATGCGGTTCGCCACCGGGCCCCATATGTGCAGCGCCACCATGAACCAGGCTTTCGAGGCCGACCACATCGCCGGCATGGTGCACCGGGTTTTCGAGGGGCGGGTGGATTTCATCGACGGAACCCGTGAAGTTGCCCCGGGCCTGAGCGTGCATCTCATCGGCGGGCACACCCTGGGCCTCCAGGTTGTGCGCGTGGCGACCCGGCGCGGCTGGGTGGTGCTGGCATCCGACGCCAGCCACTTCTACGACAACATGAACCAGGCCGCACCCTTTCCGATCGTTCACAATGTGGGCGACATGATCCGTGGCTACGAAACCTTGCGCGCATTGGCCGAAACGCCGGACCATGTCGTACCCGGCCACGATCCACTGGTTCTGGAGGCCTATCCGGCCCCGCGCGACGACCTGAAGGGGATTGTGGCACGGCTCGACGCCGACCCGTCGAACGCGGCGAAATGACATTACGCTCCAGCGCCCGGGCGCCGGATCAGTTGGCGGATGGCGTACAGATCAACTGGTCGCCCTTGACCCAGCAGACGCTCACCGTTCCCGACACGAGATTGACGCGAAAGACGCCTTTTTCATTCTTCATGTTGGTCGCAACCAGCGTATAGAGGCCGCGCTCCTGAGGCCCCGCGCCCTGGCCGCCGGGCAGACAGCGCGTGGTGTCGGCGCCATCGACCTTGTCATACCAGCATACCGCCATCTCGCCATTGTAGATGTTGACCCGGTAAATGCGGTTGGCGTCCGGGCTTGGCGGCGACAGGAAATCGAAATTGGGGCGCGCCTTGCGCAAGACCCGCTGCGCATCGGCCGGCGCGAGCCCCGCCAGCACGCCGGCCGATGCGC
>JALURZ010000062.1 GCA_027058735.1 Hyphomicrobiales bacterium
GCAACACGGGTGGCGAACGGCCTGCGCGCACCGCGATACAAAATGCCCACATTGAACCCGTCATCGGTCATGATGCGCCGCGCGGCGCGGGCCGGATCATCGGTCGGTTCGACGGATGCCGCATGATCCTTGTTCTTCCATTCGCGCTCATCGGGCCGGAAGGTGACGCAGGGGCTGAGGATTTCGACGAACGAAAAGCCCGGATGGCGCACCGCCTCAACGATCGTGCCGGTCGTGCCCTTGATATCGCCGGAAAACACCCGGGCCACGAAATTCGCACCCGAAGCAAGCGCGATGACCAGCGGGTGAAACGGACTGAGCCCGGTGCCGCCGGGCGACAGGGCGCTGTCCCAGTCCGGCTCGGTGGTGGGCGAGGGCTGGCCCTTGGTCATGCCGTAGACGCGATTGTCCATCACGATATAGGTCATGTCCACATTGCGCCGGCAGGCATGCAGAAAATGATTGCCGCCGATGGAAAAACCGTCGCCATCGCCGCTCATCACCATCACGGTGAGATCGGGCCGCGCGATTTTCAGCCCCGCCGCCAGCGCCAGCGAGCGCCCGTGCACGCCGTGAAACCCGTAGCAGTTCGTATAGGCGGGAATGCGTGACGAACAGCCGATGCCGGAAACAACCGCAATGTCTTGCGGCGGGCGGCCCAGCTCGGCCAGCGCCTTGGTGATCGACAGCAGCACGTGAAAGTCACCACAGCCGGGACACCACACGGGCTTGACGTCGGATTTGTAGTTCGCCGCCTTGAAGGGGGCCGTTTGGGGGGCGTTCATGACGGTTTCCAATCGCGGATTTGGGCGCAGATTTCCTGCGGGCCTATGAGATGCGGGCCGGGCCGGTGAAAATGCCGGACCTCGCCGGGCAGATCGCATTGGGCGCGCAGATACTGGTGGAACTGGCCGGAGTGGGTCTGCTCGACGATGAGCAGGCGCCGGACGCCGGCGAGGCTCTCCAGAAAAACGGATTTGAGAAACGGCGAAATCAGACGCAGCGCCACCAGTTTCACCGCGATTCCCTCTTCCGCCAGGGTGCGGATGGCTTCGCGCGCGGGGCCAGCCATGGAGCCCCACACGACAATGGCGATCTCGCCTTCCCCTTCACTGTCCGCCCAGTGACCGCCATAGTCGAAACCGGCGATCTTGTCATGGCGCTTGTCATGCTGGTTCTGGTGATCGGAGCGTTTGCTGGAGGGGATTCCACGCTGGGTATGGGTCAGCCCGTCGGCGGTGTACTGGCCACCGGGGGTTCCCGGGATGGCCATGGGCGAAACCCCGTCCGCCGTCAGGGCATAGCGCTGGTAGGCCTCGCCCGGCGCGGCGGCGTAAACCCTGCGCCGGGCCATGAAGGCGACATTGGCCGGTCTGTCGATGACGGCCCGCGCCTGACCCAGCGACTGGTCCGACAATACGATGGCCGGGGTCTGCATGGCTTCGGCGAGATGGACCGCCCACTGGGTGGTGAACAGGCAATCGGCGACGCTCAAGGGGGCCACGACAATATGCGGCGCATCGCCATGACAGCCATAGACCGCGATATTGAGGTCCGACTGTTCGGATTTGGTGGGGATGCCGGTCGAGGGTCCGCCGCGCATCACATCGACCACCACGACGGGCACTTCGCAGGCCGCCGCCAGCCCGATCGATTCCACCATCAAGGCAAGGCCCGGACCCGACGTCGCCGTAATCGAGGCGCGCCCGCCATAGGACGCGCCAATTGCCATATTGATGGATGAAAGCTCGTCTTCGGCCTGCACCAGCGCGCCGCCCAGCTTGGCCAGCGCCGGGGACAGCCACTCAAGAACCTCGGTCGCCGGGGTGATGGGATAGGCCGCGGCAAAACGCACCCCGCCGCGCACCGCGCCCAGACCCACCGCCTCATTGCCCGAAATGACCCAGCGCCGTTCGCTTCCCCGATCGGGCGCGGCAAGGCGGAGATCACCGCCAGTGCGGGCCGCCTGCGCCATGCCGGCCTCGATACACGCACCCCCGGCCGCAACCGCCGCTTCGCCCTTTTTCGACAGTTTCGAGCGCACCACCGCCATCAGGCTTTCCACGGGAAGGCCGATAATCCCCGCAGCGAGGCCGAGCGCGATCATGTTCCGGCGTCCGCCGGGTATTTCGCCTGCGAGATCCTTCATCGCCACGGAGGCGATGGCCGCGCCGCAGCCGGCAATGGCGCCGGGCATGTCGCCGCCCGCGGGATCGGAAATAATCAGGCCGTGGGCGGCCAACGGCATATCGGCGGTAAAGCGGTCCGCGTTGTTCCAGTCAATGGCAATGAGCAGGTCATGGGTTTCGCTCATGCAATCGGCCGGCCGCGCGGCCAGGCGCACGAGGGCGGCCGCCTCGCCGCCCCTGATCTGCGGGCCGACCGACCGGTTCATGATGCCGTACCAGCCTGATTTTCCCGCCGCCTCCAGCAGCACGGACCCCGCGGTCAGGGCGCCGGCGCCGCCCGAACCGAGGATGGCAATCGAAATACTGTCCAATCCGTTCTCAGGTGCCGGCATGGTCTTGTACGATCTTCAAGCTCCCCGGGGTGAACAAAATGTCGCGGGCGCTCTCCATTGACGCAATTTACGCATTAGAGTACCGTTTTACGGTAATAAGGAAACCGGCCGCTGTCAACACAGGCTTCTTCCACGGGCAGGATGTTGAGGCACAGGAGCGGAAACAAATGGCGCTGAGATGGCAGATGATCGCCCGGGGCGAACCGCTGCACCTGAACAAGTTCGATCCCGGGCAGCCCGGCGATGGCGAGGTGGTCGTCGAAGTCGCCGGCTGCGGCGTGTGCCACACGGACCTTGGCTACTACTATGATGGCGTGCGCACCAATCACGCGCTGCCGCTTACGCTCGGCCACGAAGTGAGCGGACGGGTCGTGGCGGCGGGCGCGGGCGCGCATCACTGGATGCACCGGGCCGTCATCGTGCCGGCCGTCATTCCGTGCGGCCAGTGCGACGCCTGCAAGCGCGGCAAGGGCACCATCTGCCGGCACCAGAAAATGCCCGGCAACGATATCGAGGGCGGGTTCGCCAGCCACATCACGGTGCCGGCCTTTGGCCTGTGCCCGGTGGACCTGGGCCGTCTTGAAGCGGTCGGCCTGACGCTGGGCGATGTGTCGGTTGTCGCCGATGCGCTCACCACGCCTTACCAGGCGGCCATTCAGGCCGGCATCGGCCCCGGCGATCTGGTGATCGTCAACGGTGTCGGCGGCGTCGGCGGCTATGCGGTTCAGATCGCCGCCGCGATGGGCGCAACCGTCGTCGCCATCGATGTGGTGCCCGAAAAGCTCGAAGCGTTCCGCGAGCATGGCGCCGCGCTGATGCTGAATGCGCATGATTTCGAAGGCCGCGCGCTGAAACGGAAAATCGGCGACTTCGCCAGGGCCCGGGGGCTGCGCCCCAATGAGTGGATCATCATGGAGTGCTCCGGCACGTCCGCCGGCCAGATGTCCGCGTTCAGCCTGCTCAACCACGGGGCGACCTTGTGCATTGTCGGCTTTACGATGGACAAGCTCGAAGTGCGGCTGTCCAACCTGATGGCCTTCCATGCCCGCATTCTCGGCAACTGGGGCTGCCCGCCGGAGCTTTATCCCGGCGCGCTCGATCTGGTTCTCGATGGCAGGGTCAAGATTGCCCCGTTTGTCGAGCGACACCCGCTCGAAGAGATCAACGAAATATTTCAAGCCGTACATGATGGCAGGTTCGCCCGGCGCGCAATTCTCGTGCCGGCGCCCGCCATGAGTGCGCCAACAGGAGACGGATGACATGGATGCTTCGGCCAATGGCGGTTTTGCGTTTCTGCCCCACGATCTGGTGCCCGATGACGCCCGCGAGAAAATCACGCCTCAGGTGCTTTATGAAAAACGCCCCGCCCGGCGCGCCGACGGATCGGTTGCAGACGGCTTGTTCAATGCGTGGATCACCCTGAGCAATCCCGATCAGTACAATTCCTACACCACCGACATGGTCAAGGCCGTCATCCTCGCCTTTCGCGCCGCCTCCAATTCGCGCGATGTCAATGCGGTGGTGTTCACCGGCGCTGGCGACAAGGCGTTCTGCACCGGCGGCAACACCAGGGAATATGCCGAATATTACGCCGGGCGGCCGCAGGAATACCGGCAATATATGCGCCTGTTCAACGACATGGTTTCGGCCATTCTGGGCTGCGACAAGCCGGTCGTGTGCCGGGTCAACGGCATGCGCATCGGCGGCGGGCAGGAGATCGGCATGGCGTGCGATTTTTCGGTCTCCCACGACATGGCGCGCTTCGGACAGGCCGGGCCTAAGCACGGGTCCGCGCCGATTGGCGGATCGACCGACTTTCTCCCCGTCATGATCGGCTGCGAGCAGGCCATGGTTTCCGGCGTGCTGTGCGTCCCCTTCTCCGCCCACAAGGCGTATCGCCTCGGCCTTCTCACCGAAATCGTTCCGGCCCTCAAGGTCGATGGAAAGTTCATCGCCAATCCGCTGGTCGAGACCCAAATGAAGAGCGACCAGTGGGGCCGGATCCTTCATGGCGAGTCCAAGACCGGCGATGCTCTCGCCGCCGGCAAGGCCATGCTCGCGAAAGCCGAGATGGACCTCTCCCTGCTGGATGAAGAGGTCGAAAAGCTGTGCACCAAGCTGCTTTTGACTTTCCCCGACTGCACCACCAAGACCATTGAGGAGCTGCGCAAGCCCAAGCTGCGGTCGTGGAACGCGAATAAGGAAAATTCGCGCGCCTGGCTTGCCCTCAACATGATGACGGAAGCGCGCGCGGGCTTTCGCGCCTTCAATGAAGGCGACAAGGCGCATGGCCGCGAAGTGGATTTCGTGGCTTTGCGCCAGGCGCTGGCCACGGGCGCTCAATGGACCCGCGAATTCACCGACAGCCTGATGCCGGGTGCGGAAAAATGAGCGCGCCCCTCAAAGTCTGGCTCGACCGCGACGGCACGTTGTTGCGCCTGCGCCTTGACCGGCCAAAAGCCAATATCATCGATGCCGCGATGATCGCCGCGCTCGATGGCGCCTTCGCCGCGCATCTTGACAATCCCGGCCTCGCCGCCGTGCTGCTGGACGCATCGGGCCCGCATTTCAGCTTCGGCGCCAGTGTCGAGGAACACCTGCCCGACCACTGCGCGCGCATGCTGAAAAGCCTGCATGCGCTGGTGCGGCGCATGGTTTCAAGCCCGGTTCCCATACTGGTCGCCATTCGCGGGCAGTGCCTCGGCGGCGGGCTGGAAGTGGCTGCGGCGGGCCAGTTTCTGTATGGCGCGCCCGACGCCAGCCTCGGCCAGCCGGAATTGCGGCTTGGCGTTTTCGCGCCCGCCGCCTCGTGCCTGCTGCCTGAGCGCATCGGCCAGGCCCGCGCCGAGGACCTGCTTTATTCCGGCCGCAGCATATCGGGCGGCGACGCGCTCGCCATCGGGCTGATCGACGGCGTGGCCGACGACCCCGAAGCCGCCGCCCTTGCCTATTTCGATGCCCAT
>JALURZ010000063.1 GCA_027058735.1 Hyphomicrobiales bacterium
GGAGCAAAAACATTCGGATCCTTGAACGTTCCCCTGGCGCGGCCGAAATTTGTGGCAAAGTCGTATGCCCCGTCCAGCAGGTTGAAAATCCCCGCAAGCGCCACGACGACCGCAATGATCGCTGCGATAATGTATCCGTTTATGAAGGCCTTGCCGTAGCGTTCGGGATCGATCGCGAACAATGACGCCAGCAGAATGGCGGTGATTGCCAGATAGGTGGTTTTTGCGATGTGCACCGCCGCCTCGCCTGGAGCGCTCGCGTTCATCGCACCGATATATCCCAGGGCGAGTGTCAGCACCAGGAGCGCCATCATGGGGGCTGCCTGGCGGGGGATGCGCAAGCCCAGGACAAACGCGCCGAGCGCCAGGCCGAGCGCCGCGATATCAAACGGGGCGGGCTCGATAAAGACAAGGCTGCTGGCGGCCATCACCAGCCACAGCGCGAACACGCTCAGGCCCATGAACGGACTGCGCTGGAAGGGTGGGGGAAACGGGGCGTTCATCAATAGGCGTTGTCGTTCTTGAACAGGGAAAACGGGGTCAATGCCAGAATGTAGAGATCGAACCAGATCGACCAGTTTTCGATGTAATAGAGATCGTAGTCGACCCGGCGCTGGATTTTCTCGACGCTGTCGGTTTCCCCGCGCCAGCCATTGACCTGCGCCCAGCCGGTAATGCCGGGCTTCATGCGGTGACGCGCGAAATAGCTTTCCACAACATCGACATAGAGTTCGTTTTCCGCTTTCGCCATGACCGCGTGCGGGCGCGGACCCACAAGGGACAGATCGCCGGCGAGCACGTTGAAAAGCTGCGGCAGTTCATCCAGGCTGGTCTTGCGGATGAACCGGCCGACCCGGGTGACCCGGTCATCGTTTCTGGTGACCAGCCTGCCGGCATCCGCATCGGCGGCCTCGTGGCGCAGGGAGCGAAATTTGAACACCGGCGTCAATTCATTGTTGAATCCGTAGCGGTCCTGTCTGAAAAGAACCGGCCCGGGGCTGTCCAGCTTGACCGCGAGCGCCACCAGCGCCATGACGGGCGACACCACGATCAGCGCAAGGGCGGCCAGCACACGGTCTTCGATGGATTTGATGACATAGTCCCAGTCGGCCAGCGGTTTGTCGAACACGTCGAAAAACGGCACCTCGCCGATGAACGAATAGGTGCGCCGGCGAAATCGCAGTTTGTTGGTGTGGGCGGACAGGCGGATATCGACCGGCAGGACCCACAGTTTCTTGAGCAGTTCCAGAAGCCGGTTTTCGGCTGTCAGGGGCAGGGAAACAATCAGCAGATCTATGCGCGTGTGACGGGCGAACTGGATCAGGTCGCCGATATTTCCAAGCTTGGGATAGCCGGCCACGATTTGCGGCGAACGCGCATCGCTGCGATCATCGAACACGCCGGTGATACGGATATCGGTGCCCTTGCTCTGTTCCAGGGTCTGGATCAGGTCGGCGCCGCGTCTGCCGCCGCCGACGATGACCGCGCGGCGCTCCAGCCGGCCGTCCTCGTTCCATTTGCGCACAAGCGCCGATGTCGCCACCCGCGCCACCAGCAGCAGGGCCAGCCCGGCGACAAACCACAGTCCAAGCCAGACGCGCGAAAACTCCGTTCCGGTCTCGGTCAGAAACACGATTGCGGCCAGCGCGGTGAACAGACCGGTCCACCCCAGGATCAGTCTTGCAACATGAGCGAACACGTCGCGCAACGCCGGGATGGAATAAAGCCCCAGGGTCTGGAACACGATGGGCACGGACGCGCTGGTCAGCAACAGCGCCGCGACATAGTGCAGTCCCAGCGGCTGGCCGCCCCGGTACACATAGGCCACCCAGACGTCAAAGCCCGCCACCAGCGCAATGATCAGATCCAGCAGCCGGACGGAACCCAGGATAATGGCCGGTGAGATCCAGCGGCTTTCGCGACGGTCCGCAAAGCCCCGATCGATGGTATCGGCGCCTGCAAGATCGGTCGCATATTTCGGGTTCTTGTGCATTGCCCCGGCCGAATTTCAGATCACCCGCGCGCGCCCTGGAAAATCAGCAGACCCGCCCACGCGCCGCACCTCGCCTTCAATAGAGCCGAAACGCGGTTAAATCTTCGTTACTCCGCCGGCGCGCCACGGGCCACGGGCCACGTGGCCGGGGTGGCGGCCTGCGAGGCTGCGGGTACCGTAAAAATCGTTGATGTTCGCCACCATGGCCGATATCGAAAAATTCTTCCGCACACGCGATTGCAAGGCGGCGGCCTGCGCTTCGGCGATGTCTGGATGGTTCATGGATTCGATCATCGCGTGGGCCAGCAAGTCCGCATCCCCCGGGGGCAGCAACGGCCCCGACAGGGGGCCGAAGATTTCGGGAATGCCGCCGACATGGGTGGCAATCTGCGGGATGCCGGCCGCGGCGGCCTCGAGCACGATGTAGGGGAGCGATTCCGCGCGCGAGGGGATGACCAGGGTCTGCCCCATGGCAAAGGCGGCGCGGGCCGGCAGGGGGCCGGCAAACGTGACCTGGGGGTCGAGGCGAAGGGTGGCGCACAAGGCGCGCAGCCGGGCCGCGTCGGGTCCGTCGCCCACGATGACAAGGCGGGCACTGGCCCGTGCCTGCACCCGCGCCAAGGCGTGCAGCAGCACATCCACGCCCTTGAGCATGCGCAATTCACCGATAAAGAGAAATTCTGCCGCGTCCGTCCGCCTGTTCACCGGCGCGAAGTCATCGGGGCCGACGCCGTTATGTATGACGCCGACCGGGCAGGGGGGGGGGCCGACTTTGTCTTCAAACGCCCTGCGGGCGTGATCGCTTTCGAACAGCAGGCCGCTCGTGCGCCGCGCCAGGAAGCGCTCCAGATTGAGATAGACAAAGCCCTGCGGGCTGGACGGCGAGTAATGCAGCGAACCCCCATGGGGGGTGTAGAAAGCCTTCGCGCCCGCGCCGGGCGCGACAAGTCTGGCATAGGCGCCGCCTTTTGCGCCGTGTCCGTGGAGAATGTCGGGGTTGTGGATATTCACCAGTCTTCTGATCGCCGCAATGGCGCGCAGATCGCCGATGGCGAGCTGACGGCTCATGTCGATGCGGTGGACCCCGAGCGAGGCCACCGGTTCGAGTTTTTCAAGCGCCGCGGCGGTCATTTCACCGCCCATGCCGCTGGCGCAGATGAGGCCCGTCTCATGGCCGCAGCCGGCCTGGCCGCGCATCAGATCGCAAACATGGCGGAACGATCCGCCGATGGGCGTGCGCAGACAGTGCAATATTCTCAAAGTCCGTCCGGCGCCGGAGGAAGGGCCGGATCGAGGCGCAGGCATCAAAAAAACCGTTCTTTCACGAAAATGGTATCGCCGGGATAGACGCGGGCCGATGGCGGCTGATAAAAGGTTCGCGGCCCCGATGCGGTGTTGCGGGTAATGCGGATGCGTCGTTTGCGCGCGCGCGGCGAATAGCCGCCGGCGATGGCGACCGCGGTTTCAATCGTCATGGCGTTCACGTAAGGATACTGCCCGGCGCGATTGACCTGGCCGAGAATGAAAAACGGCCGGAAGTTGAGAACTTCGACGCTGACGTCCGGATTTCGCAGATATCCGGCCCTGAGCTTGGCCGCGATCTGGGTCTCGATGGCCGGTGTCGTCTTGCCGCGCACCAGAACATTGCCGATGAGCGGCATGGAAATATAGCCGGCGCCATTGACCGAATACTGCCCCGAGAGAGAGGCCTGGTCGAACACCCGGATCTGCAATCTGTCACCGCTGTCGATGGGATAGGCGCCCGGCACGCTGGGATCGCCGGCATGTGCCGGCGCGCCGGCGCGCGCGCTGACAAAGGCGGGCTGCTGCTTGCCAGTCAGTCGCGCAAATTCGCCCGCGCACCCGGCCAGGATGGCGGCAAGAAACAGCAGCCCGGCCAGCCGGACAATTGCGGCTGTTTTCTGAAACACCATGACAAACCCACAAATCACTCGCAAGATTGCCAATTGGTAGCAGTGTTTCCTTAAAAATCATTAAGCATCAGACCTAACGCCCCGTTAATCAATTCGTTACCAGACATCCAGCATTGTGCACCCATGAATATGGGAACGTTTCAGAATATGCGCGCCGGCGTCCCGGCACACCGGGCGGGCGGCGAGGCGGACGGGATCGATGTCTGGCAACTGCTCTCGGGCATGTGGCGACGCCGGCGCACGGTCGTGGCCATCGTGGCCGCCGTCATGGTGGCGAGCCTGGTGGGGCTTTTTCTGGTTACGCCGCAATATCGCGCGGAGTCGCGTGTGCTTCTGCAAAGCCGGGCGACGGTCAACACCGTGCCCGACAACCAGAGCCTGCCGCCGCGCGCGGACGCGCTGGCCATTCTGAGCGAAGTCGAAGTCATGACGTCGCGCGATCTGGCGCTGAAAGTCATCGACAAGCTCAATCTGCGCGAAGCGCCGGCATTCAACGGAAAACCCGGGCTCCTGCGCTCGTTGCTGGGGTCGTTTGGAGGCGGCGGCGAGGCCGCTTCGCAGGCGAGACGCGAAGAAAGGCTGGTTAAGGCCTTTTTTGCCGGACTGGCGGTCTACCAGGTCAGGGCATCCCGCGTGCTGGCGGTGAGATATACCTCCTCCGATCCCGTGCTTGCGGCCAACATCGCCAACACGCTGAGCGCTGAATATGTCGCTGCCTCGCGTCTCGCCAAACTCGAAGACACGCGCAATGCGATCGCCTGGCTCAACGAGGAAATCGCGGGCCTGCGTCGCCGTGTGATTCGCTCCGAGACAGCCGTGGAGCGCTTTCGCGCCAGTGCCGGGCTGCTCAAGGGGCAGTCATCGACGCTTTACGCACAGCAGTTGTCCGGCTTGAACACCGAGATCGTGCGCGTGGCCACCGCCCGCGTCGAAGCGACCGCCCGGGCCGACGCCATCCGCAGATTGCTGCAACGCAAGGACGGACCGGAAGCCGCCGCGGCGGTCGTCAACACGCCATTGATTCAGCGCCTTGCCGAGCAGAAATTGCAGGTCAGGCGCACCATCGCCGATCTGTCGGTGACGTTTCTGCCATCGCATCCGCGCATGCAGCGCCTGCGCGCGGATATCGCCAGTCTCGATACGCAACTGCGCAGGGAGGCGCGCAAGGCGGTCAGCAGCCTGGAGGATCAGGCAAGCGTTGCGCGCGCGCGTGAAATCTCGCTGAAATCCCAACTTGAAAAACAAAAACGCGAAGCCGGCGAAGTCAACGAGAACGACGTGCAACTGCGTGCGTTGGAGCGCGAGGCGAAATCGAACCGGGATTTGCTGGAATCCCTCCTCAAGCGCTATCGCGAAGCCTCCGCGCGCACGCAACTGTCAGGCCAGCCCGCATCCGCGCGCATCATTTCCCATGCCAGCCCGCCGAGCGATCCGGCCTTCCCTAAGAAAGGGCCGATGCTCGCGCTGGCCTTCAGCGGTGCTTTCATCCTGACCGTGCTCTATATTTTCCTGCGGGAGGTTTATGCGTCGGGCAACATGGGGACGGCCGGCCAC
>JALURZ010000064.1 GCA_027058735.1 Hyphomicrobiales bacterium
GTCCAGCACATCGGCCAAATCATCAAGCATGCGTATATTGCCGTCTTTTTCGGCTAAATCAAGGCAGCGTTCAACGATTGTCACAATTTCGTTAAACCCGATACGCCCGGCCAGAAAAGCGGCCACCGCAACCTCGTTCGCCGCGTTGAGAACACTCGCCGCGCTGCTTGGCAGATCCAGGCAGGACAGGCACAGATTCACGGCGGGAAAGCGGTCTGGATCAACGGCCTCGAATGTCAGGGCGCCAATCTCGCGCAGATCGAGCCGCGGCGATGGCGCGGCCATTCGTTCAGGCCAGGCAAGGGTGTAGGAAATGGGCGTGCGCATGTCCGGCATGCCAAGCTGGGCCAGCACGCAGCCGTCGACATATTCGACCATGGAATGGATCACCGACTGCGGGTGGATCAGCACATCGAGCTGGTCCCGCGACGCGCCGAACAGATGATGCGCCTCGATCAGTTCCAGCCCCTTGTTCATCATGGTCGCGCTGTCGATGGTGAGCTTGTCGCCCATTTTCCAGTTGGGATGATTGAGCGCCTGACGCGGGGTCGCGGCCGCGATATCGCCGGCCTCCCAGGTGCGGAACGGTCCCCCGGAGGCCGTCAGCACAATGCGTTCCATACGCGCCGTGCTCGCGGCATCCAGCACCTGAAAAATCGCGTTGTGCTCCGAATCCACGGGAATGAGCGTTGCGCCGCGCCGGCGCACTTCGGCCATGAACAGCTCACCGGCGGTGACCAGGCATTCCTTGTTCGCCAGCGCGACGATCCGGCCGCTTTTCAGGGCCTCCAGCGTGGGACGCAGCCCCGCCGCCCCGACGATTGACGCCATGACGACATCGGCGGGTCGGGCGGCCGCCTCGATGATGGCCTGCGCGCCCGCGCGCGCCTCGATTCCGGTGCCCGAAAGCATGTCCTTGAGCGCGCGATAGGCGGTTTCGTCGGCAACGACCGCGAGCGAGGCGTTGAACCTGCGCGCCTGTTCGGCCAGCAGCGCCACATTGGCATTGGCCGTCAGCGCCGCCACCTGAAACGCATCGCGATTGCGCGCGATCAGATCAAGAGTATTGCGGCCGATCGATCCGGTGGAGCCAAGAACCGTGACAAGCCGGGGTTCGGCCTGCCCAAACCGGCCCGGTGAGGTGCGCGCGCGTTGTTCCATGACGCATGTTACCAGATAAGCAGGCCCGATGCTGCCCCGCTTTGCGCGCCTGTGCGCAACACCCCCAGCAGGGTGGCGGCAATGCTCACGGCGGCCAGCCCGTCCACGCGATCCAGAATACCGCCATGGCCGGGTATGAGCCGGCCGGAGTCCTTGACCTTGAAAAAGCGCTTCATGGCGGATTCTCCAACATCGCCGGCCTGCGCGACGACCGCCGATACAGCCCCGAGGCCGGCCAGCACCGCAGGCGATGTATTGCCGATCAGGAATGCGCCCGCCAGACCGACGCCGGCGGCAGCGAGCGCGCCGCCGCCAAGCCCCGCCCAGGTCTTATTCGGCGAATGGCGCACCGAGAGCTTCGGCCCGCCAATCGCGCGGCCGGTGAAATAGGCCGCGCGATTGGCGGGCCGAAGC
>JALURZ010000065.1 GCA_027058735.1 Hyphomicrobiales bacterium
TGGATACACGCGAACTGTCGCCGGGGACCGGCGGGCTCTACTGACCGGTTTTGGCCGGGCGCGGCATCGGGCTTGCGGATTTTTCACAAACCAGATGGAATCGGAAAAATGAAGGCGGAAGTCGGCGCGTTGGTTGATGAGATCAGGCAGTCGCTGGCGCTGCTGAGGAGGTATCTTTGACTGGGATACCGCGCACCAGCGCCTCGACGAACTGAACGCCAGGGCGGAAGATCCTGAACTGTGGAACGATCCGGCGGACGCGCAGAAGGTCATGCGCGCGCGCCAGCGGCTTGACGACGCCATAACCGGCTACCGCGCGCTTGAAACCGCGCTGGACGATCATGTGGGCATGATCGAACTGGGGGAGGAGGAGAACGACCAAACCGTCATCCGGGAAGCTGAAGCGGCCATAGCCGATCTGCACAGGCACGCCGCCAAGCTGCAGCTTGAGGCGCTGTTGTCAGGCGAGGCGGACGGCAACGACACCTATGTCGAGATTCACGCCGGGGCGGGCGGCACGGAAAGCCAGGACTGGGCGCAGATGCTCATGCGCATGTATACCCGCTGGGCGGAAGGCCGCGGCTTCAGTGTCGAGGTGATCGGGTCGAGCCCGGGGGAGGAAGCCGGGATCAAATCCGCCACCCTCAAGGTCGAAGGCCCCAATGCCTATGGCTGGCTCAAGAGCGAATCGGGCGTGCACCGCCTCGTCCGCATCTCTCCGTTCGATGCCAATTCGCGACGCCACACCTCGTTTGCCTCCGTGTGGGTTTTCCCGGTCATCGACGATACCATCGACATCGACATCAACGAAGCCGACGTGCGCATCGACACCTACCGCGCCAGTGGCGCCGGCGGCCAGCATGTCAATACCACCGACAGCGCCGTGCGCCTGACCCACGTGCCGACGGGCATTGTGGTGCAGTGCCAGAACGAGCGCTCCCAGCACAAGAACCGCGCCACGGCCTGGTCGATGTTGCGCGCGCGCCTCTATGAAGCCGAATTGCAGCGCCGCGAGGAGGAAGCCCGGGCGCAGGAAGCGCAGAAAACGGAGATCGGCTGGGGCCACCAGATCCGCTCATACGTTCTGCAGCCCTACCAGATGGTCAAGGATTTGCGCACCGGCGTGGAGAGCGGTAACCCCGCCGCCGTGCTCGACGGTGCCATCGACCCCTATCTGGAAGCCGCCCTGGCGCAGCGGGTGGGTGGAACGTCCGGCGGGAACATTCAGGACCCGGAGTGAGGCGAGAGACCGGCAAGCGGGCGGTAGAAGCCGGGCGTGAGGCCGGCCGCGGAGCGGGCCTCGTCGTTGAACGGCGGCTTCAGGGCGCTGCGAAAATGCCTGCGCACCAGGGCCTGAAAGGTTGTTTCGGGCGCCAGCGACCGGCGCTCGCACAAGAACCGGAACCAGCGCAGCCCGATGGCGACATGGCCTTTTTCCTCGCGGTACACGGTCTGGAGAATCTCCGCGGTGCGCGTGTCCCCGGCGTTCCGTGCCCGTTCGATCATCGCCGGCGCGACATCGAGGCCGCGCGCCTCCAGCACCAGCGGGATAATGGCGAGTCGCGCCAGCAGGCTGTGGGCGGTGTCCTGGGCTGCCTGCCAAAGGCCGTCATGGGCCGGCAGGTCGCCATAGCCGGCGCCCAGATCCCGCAGCCGCTGCTCCACGAGGGCGAAATGTTCGGCTTCCTCCGCGCCCACCCGCACCCAGTCGTCAAAAAAGGCGCGCGGCAGATCATCCCCGGCGAACCGGGCGATCAGGTCCCAGCTCAGGTCGATGGCGTTCAGTTCGATATGCGCCAGCGCATGGAGCAGCGCGATCCGGCCCGCCTCACCGCCGCGGCCGCGCCGGGGCATGTCGCGCGGCGGCAACAGGATCGGGCGCTCCGGGCGTCCGGGGCGCTCCGGCGGCGCGCCGCCGCCCGCCCGGCGGCCCCTGCAAAGCGTGCGCCGGCGCCAGGCAGACGCCGTTTCGCGCGCCAGGCGCACCTTCTGTGCGGGCCTGCACGCACGCACGATCCCGGCGGCCGATACCGCCAGCATCGTCAATCTCAGGCCTCCGCGCCGGGTTGTTCGAGCGCCCGGGCCGATTTCAGCACGTCCTCCACATGGCCCTTCAGGCGGACCTTGCGCCAGACCTTTGCGATCCTGCCGTCCCGGCCGATCAGGAAGGTGGCCCGTTCGATGCCCATATATTTGCGGCCATACATCGATTTTTTCACCCACACGCCATAGGCCGCGATCGTTTCGCGCCGTTCGTCGGAAGCCAGAACGATTCTGAGATCGTGTTTCGCCTTGAACTTGTCGTGGCTGGCGGGGCTGTCTGCGGATATGCCGACAATGGCCGTGCGCGCGCGTTCGAATTCCGCGAGACGGGCGGTGAAATCGATCGCTTCGCGGGTGCATCCGCTGGTATCGTCCCTGGGATAGAAATAGACGACGAGATTGCCGCCGGCATAGTCTTTCGATCTGACCCGCGCGCCGCTGTCGCCCGGCAGATCGAACGCCGGAGCCAGGTCGCCAATTTCCGGAGAACTGCCCATTGCGCCTTCCTTTCGTCGCTTTTGTTGCTTCTAGTCCAGGTGTCGAATTCGTGACACGCCCCACTGGGCTGCACCAGCATGGCTGTTGACGTGGTTTAACCACGACTTGGCGGCGTTTTGAATGAAAAACGCAACGGGTGGGGGTGAACGCGGGTTGTTGTCGGCGTTTGCGTTGCGAATAATGATGGCTGGGGTGGCAATGCCGGGGTTGCCGTGTGATTAGGCACACAACCAAACTCGCGTTTGAATTTCTGGTCGGACTGCTGGCGATCCTGGTGGTGGCCGCGGGCATCGGCTATTGGCAATTATCGCGCGGGCCGATCTCACTGGGATTTTTGCGGGCGCCTTTACAGGGTGCCATCAATTCCGGGCTCAATAACATGTCCGTTCAGTTGAGGGACATTGTTCTTGAGCAAGACCAGAACGCCGGCGGTGTCCGGGTGCGGCTGCGCGATGTGGTGCTGCTGGATGCGACAAACGGCGTCATCGCGCGTTCGCCGCGCGCGGCATTCAGCGTGAAATGGTCGGCCTTGCTGCTGGGGCGCATCGAACCGACCGGGTTTTCGCTGATCGGCCCGCGGCTGCTCATCAAACGCCAGAAGGACGGTGCGTTTCAGCTCGGCTTCGGGACCGGCGCGGAACTGGGCCCGGTCGTCCCGGCGCAGGGGAATTCGCCGCAGGGCACGCTCAACAGTGTCCTTGAAACGGTGACCGGCGTGCTGGCGCCGCCGGACGAGGGCAGTGCGGATGCCCTGGGCTTGAACGATATTTCGATCCGCAATGCGCAGATCGAATTTCGCGACACGGCGAATGATGCGGTGTGGCTGGCACCGCAGGCCAATCTGATATTTCAGCGCGTAAGCGGCGGAAAGGGCGTGTCGCTGCTGGCGGAGGCGCGAATCAGGTCGGGGGAAAGCGGTGACTGGGGACTGCAGTTTTCAGCCAATTATGACAGGGTGAACGAAAACACCGTGGTGAGTGCGCGCGTAACCCGCCTGGTGCCCGCCGGAATCGCGCGCAAGGTGCCGATCCTGTCCAATCTTGCGCAGGTGCGCCTGCCGCTCAGCGGTGAGGCCAATTTCAAAATCGACCGGCAAAACAGGATCGTCGCCGCAAGCGCGGTCCTCAGCGCCGCCGCCGGGGTTGTCGCGTTGCCGGGATTCCTGTCCGAACCCATCCTGATCGACGAAGGTGCGATCCGCGTCCGGCTCGATCCCGGCAGCGGCGAGGTGATTATCGACAATTCGCTCATTCTGGTGGCCGGGACCCGGACCTCCCTGAAAGGCCGGTTCTCGCCGGACCGCAATGCCGATGGCGATATCGAAACGGTCCGCATTCTGCTGGATGCGCGCGCGTTGCAGGACAGGGGCGACGAGAGCGCGCCGCACAACGCCGCCATCGACGCGCTGGTGTTTGACGGCATTGCCGATATTCCCGACCGCCGGCTCGATGTGCAAAGTCTGTTCCTGAGCGCGGGCGACGCGCGCGTGCTGCTGAGCGGATATCTGCGCGATGAGGAAAAGGCGCCCGCGATCCGCCTCGAAGGCCGGTTGAGCAATATTCCGGTCGGGCTCGTCGTTTCCCTGTGGCCCCCGGCCGCGGCGCCCGGCGCGCGCGAGTGGTTTGTCAGGAATGTCAGCAAGGGTGTGGTCCGCAAGGGACAACTGAAAGTGGACATCACGTCGAACGCCCTGGCCAAAGCGCTGGCCGGCGGCGCGCTGCCGAACAACCAGTTGCGCGTGGAATTCGATGTTGACGGTGTGGAAACGAGATATCTTGGCGATCTTCCGGCCATTCAGGGCGCGAACGGATCGGGGCTTGTCGAAGGCAACCGGTTTGTGATGAGCCTGGCCAGGGGGTTCATACGCCCCGCGAAGGCGAAGGCGCTGACCATTTCGAAGGGGCGGTTCGCGGTCGAGAACCTGGGGCGCAAGGGTCCCCTCGGCAGGCTCACCTTCAATGTGTCCGGGCCGACGGCCTCGGTGCTGCGGGCGCTGGATTACGAGCCGCTTGGATACATGAAGAAATTCGGGCTCGACGTGAGCGCGGTCGGCGGGCGGTCCAACACCGACTATACGATCACGGTGCCGCTGCTCAAGGAGGTCAAGCTGGAACAGGTGACGCTGAACGCCAAGGCAAGGCTCAGCAAGGTTCGCGTGGACAATATTTTCGGCGACACCGGCATCAACGGCGGCAATCTGCTGCTCGATGTCACCAAGGCGGGCCTCACGGGCCGGGGAAATGTCAGGCTCAACGGCGTCCCTGCGAAATTCGCGTGGCGCGAGGAATTCGAGGGAGCGGCCGAATATTCAAGCCGGTTCGAGTTGTCGGGCACTTTCGACGATGCGCAGCGTCAGCGCCTCGGCATCGACATCTCCTCATTTGTGTCCGGCCCCGTCCAGGCCTCTGTCGTGGCCCGGGGCAGGGGCCCCGAAATCGCATATGCCGATGTCAAGGCCGATCTGACGCGGGCGGTCTTGCGGTTCGATCCCGTTGACTGGTCGAAAGCGGCGGGGCGCCGGGCGCGCTCCGTGTTTCGGGTGGAGTTTCTCGAAGACGGCGTCAACGCGTTCCGGAAATTCAGCGTAACGGGAAAGGACATCTCCGTTGCGGGTGATTTCACGCTCAACGGGGACGGCACCATGCACAAGGTCTCTTTCGGGCGGCTCAATCTCGATCTGAACAGGATGGTGCTCACTGGCGCGCGCCGCGACAACGGGGTTCTGGCCATCAGGCTGGCGGCCAGCGTGCTGGATACGCGGCCCATGATAAGATCCCTGTTCAAGCGCGCAGGCGCGAGTGGCCCGCCCGCCGACACCGCTCCGGCGGGCCGGGAAAGAATCTCCATCAATGCCACCGTGAACCGGGCGCTGGCTCATCAGAATGTCTCGATACGGAATATTTCCGCCAGCCTGCGCCTGATCGGCAATGACGTGGAAGCCATGACGATGACCGGCAGTTTCACCAACGGCAGGCCGATCGAAATATCGCTTGCCGGCAATGGGCGCGGCGGGCGCGCGCTGGGTGTGCGAAGCGCGGATGCGGGCGAGGTCCTGCGCGGCATGAACATCTACGCCAAAGTCAGGGGCGGCGATCTCACGCTGGCCTCGAGCCTGGGGGGCGCCGGCCAGCCGGACGGATCGGGTGTGCTGCGCATCAAGAGCTTCCGCGTTGAGGGGGAAAACACGCTCCGCCGGGTGCGCAGGGAAACGGTCGCGGCGAACCCGGAGGAAACCGGATTGCCGAAGAGACAGGCCGATGACGGCAGCACGTTTTTCTCTTCGCTTCGCGTGCCCTACACGATCAAGAACAATGTGGCCCGGGTCGATGGCGCCTATGTGCGCGGACCATCGATCGGCGCGACCGCGCAGGGAACTTTCGACACGGTTTCGGAACGGCTCGATTTTGGCGGTTCGTTTATTCCCGCCTATGCGCTCAATTCGCTGATCAGCAATGTGCCCATCCTCGGCGCGGTGCTGACCGGAGGCAAGGGGGAGGGTATTTTTGGTGTCAATTTCACCGTCAGCGGCACGATTTCGCGCCCGCGGTTTTCGGTCAATCCGGTATCGGCGCTGATGCCCGGCATATTCAGGAAGCTGTTTCAGACCGGCGGCGCGGCGGACCCGGCGCGCAAGACCGCGGAAGACGACAACAGCCGCTGAAAAGCGCCCGCGCGCGGGGGGAACGGAGCGCCGGCGGCGAACCGGCCTCAGGTCGCTTTGAGCAGGGCGTGGCGTTTCCTGCCCACCGACAGTTTGATAACGCCGTCGGCATTCAGGTCGCCCGGCGACAGAGACGCTTTTTCGTCGCTGACCGGTCTGTCGTTGATGCGCAGCGCCCCGCCCCTGATGTGACGGCGCGCCTCGGAGTTGGATGCGGCGAGCCCGGCCAGCGTGCAGGCCGTCAGAACGCCGAGGCCCTTTTCCAGTTGATCGCGCGTGATGTCAGCCGTCGGCAACCGGGCTCCGATACCCGCCCCCTCGAAAGTTTCCCGCGCGCTGGCCGCGGCTTCGCGCGCCGCCGCGCGGCCATGCAGCAGCGCGGTCGCCTCCGTCGCCAGCAGCTTTTTGGCGTCGTTGATCTGGCGCCCCTCGAGGGCTTCGGCTTCCGCGATTTCGCGCATTGGCAGATCGGTGAACAGCCGCAGGAACCGGCCCACATCGCCATCTTCGGTGTTGCGCCAGAACTGCCAGTAGTCATAGGGCCTCAGCATGTCGGCGCTGAGCCAGACCGCGCCCTCGGCGGTCTTGCCCATCTTTGCGCCCGATGATGTGGTCAGCAGTTCGGTGGTGAGCGCAAACAAGGTGCGCCCGTCGCAGCGGCGCCCCAGTTCGATGCCGTTTACGATATTGCCCCACTGGTCCGAACCGCCCATCTGCAGGATGCAGTCCTGACGCCTCGCCAGTTCGAGAAAATCATAGGCCTGGAAAATCATGTAGTTGAATTCAAGGAAGCTCAGCGGCTGCTCGCGCTCGAGGCGAAGCCTGACCGAGTCGTAACCGAGCATCCGGTTGACCGAAAAATGGCGCCCGTAATCGCGCAGGAAATCGATATAATTCAGATCATCCAGCCAGTCGCGGTTGTCGAGCATGAGGGCGTCGCGCGGGCCATCGCCGAAGGTCAGGAACCGGGAAAACACATCGCGGATGCCGGCGATATTGCGTTCGATCTGTTCATCGCTCAGGATCTGGCGGGTGTTGTCCTTGCCGGACGGGTCGCCGACCCGCGTCGTGCCGCCGCCGATCAGCACAATCGCGCGGTGGCCCGATTGCTGCAGTCGGCGCAGCATCATGATGCCGATGAGATTGCCCACATGCAGGCTGGGCGCGGTGCAGTCGAAACCGATATAGGCGGTGATGGTTCGCGATGAGGCCGCCTCGTCCAGCGCCTCGATATCCGAGCACTGATGGATGTAGCCGCGCTCATCCATGGTTTTCAGGAAGTCGGATTTGAAAGATACCATGGTCGTGGCGCCGGATATAATGAAACCGCGTCGGGTTGATTCGCTGCAGCATCGAGAGTGGGTGCTTTGCGGGTGATGTAGCAAGTTCTGCGGAGGATTGCATCAAGGAACCATGGCTCGAAAACCCCAAACCGCGATCGGCCTGATGAGCGGCACGTCCATGGATGGGGTCGATGCCGCCCTGATCGAGACCGATGGCGGCGCGAAGGTGGATTTCGGTCCCTCGCTGACGCTGCCCTATGACGACGACTTTCGCGCGGCGCTGGCCGGCTGCCTGGACACGGCGGCCTCGCTCACCAGGCGCGATTGCCGCCCGGCGCCGCTGCGCGAGGTGGAATCGGAACTCAACCGGCGCCACGCGGATGCGGTGAAAGCGCTGCTGAAACAGGCGGGCAGGTCTGCATCCGGCATCGGTGTCATCGGATTTCACGGCCACACGGTCCTGCACCGGCCGCAGCAGGGCCTCACCGTTCAGTTGGGCGACGGCGCGTGGCTGGCGAAGGAAACCGGCATCGATGTCGTCAGCGATTTTCGCGCCGCCGATGTGGCCGCCGGCGGGCAGGGCGCGCCGATGGTGCCCGCCTATCATCGCGCGCTGGCGGGGCGGCTTGGCCTGAGCGGCCCGCTCGCCTTCCTGAATATCGGCGGTGTCTCCAACCTGACCTTTATCGGCGGCCGTGGCGGCGTTCTGGCGTTTGACTGCGGCCCGGGCAATGCCCTGATCGACGATTGGGTCCGGCAGAACGATCACGGCGACATGGATACCGGCGGGGCGCTGGCCGCCGCCGGCAAAGTCGATCGGGCAAAGGTGGCGCAATGGCTGGCGAATTCATATTTTGCGCGATCGCCGCCGAAATCCCTTGACCGCAATGAATTCGCCACCGCGACGCGGGTGGAGCTGTCGCTTCAGGATGGTGCGGCGACACTGACCGCGCTGAGCGCCGCGGCGGTCCACGCGGCGCTGAGGCACCTGCCCGAGGCGCCGGGCTTATGGATCGTGTGCGGGGGCGGGCGCAGGAATCCGGTCATCATGGCTGCGCTCAGCGGCATATTGCCGGGCCGGGTGACGGCGGCCGAGGACCACGGGCTGCGTGGCGACGATATCGAAGCCCAGGCCTTCGGTTTTCTCGCCGTGCGTGCCCTGCAGGGATTGCCGATCACCTATCCGGGCACGACGGGTGCGAAAAAACCGCTGTCGGGGGGGGTGATCCACCGCAAATAGGCGCGTGCGCTCAGGCCGCCTTGTCTTCCGCCAGGCGCTTGTCGAGATAGGCCTCAACCGGCGCCATCAGCTCGGGGATCTTGTCTTCGAAAAAATGATTGGCGTCGGGCACCACATGATGCCCGATATCGATGCCGCGCTGGGCCCGGAGCCGCTCCACCAGCGCCAACACATCCTCGGGCGGCGCGACTGCGTCCTTCGCGCCATTGATCATCAGGCCGGATGAGGGGCAGGGCGCGAGAAAGGTGAAATCGTAGAGATTGGCCGGCGGGGCGACGGAGATGAACCCGTCGATTTCCGGGCGCCGCATCAGCAACTGCATGGAAATCCAGGCGCCGAACGAAAAGCCGGCGATCCAGCAGTCGGTGACTTCCGGGTGATGGCTCTGCAGCCAGTCGAGGGCAGACGCCGCATCGGACAGTTCGCCAACGCCATGATCGAACAGGCCCTGGGAGCGCCCAACGCCGCGAAAATTGAACCGCAGGACGGAAAATCCGCGTTTGACGAAAACATAATAGAGATGATGAACGATCGGATTGTTCATCGTGCCGCCAAATTGCGGATGCGGATGCAGGACGATCGCGATCCGCGTGTTCGGCTGTTTGCCGGGGTGATAGCGCCCCTCCAGCCGCCCGGAGGGTCCGTTGAATATGACTTCTGGCATGTGTCGTTCTACCCTTTAACACAGGCGCATGACGGTGATACGGCGCATGATGGCGGCGCCCGGTCTTTGTCCGGCACCCGGCCCCGGCAACCCGTCTATCCCGACCGATCGTGCGGGACCGCCGGCCGACAGGTATCATATTTCATCGCTCAGTCAGCAAAATTCACAAGAGACCAACGGATCAAATAACCGTGATACCTGATTTAGCCCATTGTAATATATAGGCGAAAAACTTTCAAAATCCATTACTTGACTGGGTTACTAGGGAATAATAGGATCGCCTTGAAACGCTCAAACCTGCCGCCCGCCGCGTCAACGTTACCCGGCAAGGCGGCGCGCCGCGCAATTCCGGCCGGTTTCTGGCGGCGGTGATGGCACGGCGCGCCGTGTTGATAGCACAGACCGCGGGATGAATGGCAGGGATTTCCCGCATGTCGGTAAACGGCGCAAACCCGCATGGCGCGGGAGCGCGGGAGGTTGACGGCACGATCCTCCGCGGCGCGGGAATCGACACCGGGGATGACCCCAAGGATCACACGGACGATCACACGAAGGATGACCCCAAGGATGATACGAAGGATGGCGCGATGAAACTGTCCACCAGGGGACTGTATGCGGTTACCGCCATGGCGGATCTGGCATCGAACAGCGAGGGTGCGCCCGTTTCCCTTGGCGAGATCGCCAGGCGCCAGGAAATCTCGCTGCCGTATCTCGAGCAGTTGTTCGCCAAGCTGCGCCGCGCCCTGCTGGTCACGAGCGTGCGCGGTCCCGGCGGCGGCTATCTGCTGGCCCGCGATGCCGCTGAAATCAGGATTTCCGATATTATCATGGCGGTCGACGAACCCTTGAGCGTGACCCGGTGCGCCACCGCTTCGCCGCGCGGCTGTATCGGCCCTGGGCGCTGCATCGCCCATGATCTGTGGGACGAACTGGGCCGGCATATCCAGCTTTTCCTGAACTCGGTGACGTTGAACGACGTGTTGGAAAACCGGGTGCTGGGCATCAGCCAGGGTGCGGCGATCGCGCCGCCGCTTGCCGCCATGCAGTCGGTTGCGGCGCAAAACTGAATTGGGGACGATCAGTGCATTGGGGAGCTTCATTTGACCGTCAATTCCACATATCTCGATAACAACGCGACGACGCCCTTGCGGCCGGAAGTGCTGGAGACCATGGCGCGGGCGCTGGCCGGTGGCGGCAATGCGTCTTCGGTCCATGCCAGCGGCCGCAAGGCGCGGGCACTTGTTGAGCAGGCGCGCCGGTCCGTCGCGGCCCTGGTCCATGCGCGCGAAGACGAGATCATTTTCACCTCCGGCGGCACCGAAGCCGACAATCTTGTCATTGACGGGCTGGTCGGAAGCGGTCGCGCCAGGAGACTGGTGATCTCAAGCACCGAGCATCCGGCGATCGTTGCGCCCGCGCGCCGCGCCGGGGTGCCCCTTGAGGTGATCGCCGTCGATGGCGATGGGGTGATTGACAGTTCCGCGCTTGCCCGGCACCTGGAAGAAACCGGCGGCGGGGATACGCTGGTCTCCGTGATTTTCGCCAATAACGAAACCGGCGTCATCCAGCCCATAGCCGAGATCGCCGAACTGGTGCACGCACATGGCGCGCTGATACACAGCGACGCGACCCAGGCGGCGGGCAAGATCGCGGTTGATTTCGCAGCCCTTGGCCTCGATGCCCTGACCCTGTCCTCCCACAAGCTCGCCGGGCCCCAGGGTGCCGGTGCGCTGGTGCTGCGTGACGGGATGGAGATCGCGCCGCTGCTGGCGGGGGGCGGCCAGGAAAAGGGGCGGCGCGGCGGTACGGAAAATGTCGCCGGCATTGCCGGGTTCGGCAAGGCGGCGGAACTGGCGGCCGGCAGTCTGGCGGATTTCGCGAAGCTGGCGGGCGAGCGCGACAGGTTCGAGAAGTTGCTTGTGGAGCGCTGGCCGGATGCCTGCGTGTTCGGCCGCGCAGCGCCGCGATTGCCCAATACCAGTTGTTTCGCAATTCCCGGCGCCAGTGCCGAAATGCTGCTGATCGCGCTCGATCTGGATGGCATCGCGGTGAGTTCCGGCGCGGCCTGTTCGTCGGGCAAGGTCGCGGCCAGCCCGGTGCTCGAGGCGATGGGCGTGGCACCGCAAATCGCCGCGGGCGCCGTGCGCATGAGCCTTGGCTGGGCCAACCGGGAGGGCGACATCGAACGGTTGGTCGCCGGCCTGGACAGGGCGCTCGCCCGCAGGCGCGCCGGCAACAAGACGGCTGCGGCCTGAGCGGAGAGAAAAAATGGCAGCGGTTGGCGATACCATCAAACAGGTCAAGGGCATTGACGTTGACCAGTACAAATACGGCTTTGTCACCGATATTGAATCGGACAAGGCGCCGAAGGGGCTGAGCGAGGAGACGGTCCGGTTCATTTCGGCCAGGAAGAACGAGCCGCAATGGATGCTGGAGTGGCGGCTCGACGCCTACCGGCGCTGGCTCGACATGAAAGCGCCGACATGGGCACGGGTCGATTATCCGGAAATCGATTTCCAGGAGCTTTATTTTTTCGCCGCCCCCAAGGGGCTGGAAGAGGGGCCGGCGAGCCTCGATGAGGTGGATCCGGAGCTTCTGCGCACATACGAAAAGCTGGGCATTCCGCTCAAGGAGCAGGAAATTCTCGCCGGCGTGCGCAGGCAGGGCGAACCCAGCAAACTGGATGATGCGGGCCTGCGCGATTCCGGTGCCGGCCGGGTCGCGGTGGATGCGGTGTTTGACAGCGTGTCGGTCATCACCACGTTCAAGGAGGAACTCGCCAAATCGGGGGTGATTTTCTGCCCGATCTCCGAAGCCGTCCAGCACCATCCCGATCTGGTGAAGGCATATATGGGATCGGTCGTGCCGGTCGCGGACAATTACTATGCAGCGCTCAATTCGGCGGTGTTCAGCGACGGGTCCTTCGTCTACATACCCAAAGGCGTTCGCTGCCCGATGGAATTGTCCACCTATTTCCGCATCAACGAGCAGAACACCGGACAGTTCGAGCGCACCCTCATCATCGCCGAAGAGGGCTCTTACGTCAGCTATCTCGAAGGCTGCACCGCGCCCCAGCGCGACGAAAACCAGTTGCACGCCGCCGTCGTCGAACTGATCGCGGGCGATGATGCGGAAATCAAATATTCGACGGTTCAAAACTGGTATCCCGGCGACGCGGAAGGCAGGGGCGGCATCTACAATTTCGTAACCAAGCGCGGCGACTGCCGGGGCAGGAACTCCAAGATTTCCTGGACCCAGGTCGAGACCGGCTCGGCGATCACCTGGAAATACCCAAGCTGCATCCTGCGCGGCGACGGCTCCCGGGGCGAGTTTTATTCCATCGCCATTTCCAATGGCCGCCAGCAGGTCGACAGCGGCACCAAGATGATCCATCTGGGCAGGAACACCGCAAGCCGGATCATCTCCAAGGGCATATCGGCCGGGCGTTCCTCCAACGCCTATCGCGGGCTGGTGCGCGCCAACCCGTCCGCGCATGGTGCGCGCAATTTCACCCAGTGCGACTCGCTTCTGATCGGTGACAAGTGCAGCGCCCACACCGTGCCCTATATCGAATCGAAAAACCCGTCTGCCGTGTTCGAGCACGAGGCGACAACCTCGAAGATCAGCGATGACCAGATGTTCTACTGCCGCCAGCGCGGCATCGGCGAGGAGGAAGCCGTCGCCCTGATCGTCAACGGGTTCTGCCGCGACGTGTTGCAGCAACTGCCCATGGAGTTCGCCGTCGAGGCCCAGAAGCTGGTGGCGATCTCGCTGGAAGGCAGTGTGGGATGATGGTCAATGGAGCTTGGAAATTCAGACCATGACGATGCTTGAAATCAACAACCTGCATGCGGGCGTCGATGGCAAGGAGATCCTGAAGGGGATCGAGCTCAGCGTTCCGGCCGGCGAGGTGCATGCGATCATGGGGCCGAACGGCTCGGGCAAGAGCACGCTGTCTTATGTGCTGGCCGGGCGCGACGGCTATGAGGTGAGCGAAGGCTCGGTGAGCTATAACGGCGCGGACCTGCTGGCGCTGTCGCCTGAACAACGCTCCGCCGCCGGCCTGTTCCTGGCGTTTCAGTATCCCATCGAAGTGCCGGGTGTTGCCACCATGACGTTTCTCAAGACCGCGCTCAACGCCCAGCGCAAGGGCCGCGGTGAAGACGAACTGACCACCCCGGCCTTCATGAAGCTGGTGCGCGAGAAGGCGCGGAGCCTGAAATTCCCCGACGACATGCTGAGGCGCTCCATCAATGTGGGGTTTTCGGGCGGTGAGAAAAAGCGCGCCGAAGTGTTGCAGATGGCGGTGTTCGAACCGGCCCTGTGCATTCTGGATGAAACCGATTCAGGGCTCGACATCGACGCCTTGCGGGTTGTCGCCGATGGTGTGAATGCGCTGCGTGAACCTGCCCGCGCCATGGTGGTCATCACCCACTATCAGCGCCTGCTCGACTATATCGTGCCGGACCGGGTGCATGTGCTGTCGCACGGGCGGATCGTGCGTTCGGGCGGCAAGGAACTGGCACTGGAACTTGAGAAAAGCGGCTATGCGGCCTATGCGGCCTGAATGGTGGAAACACGCATGAGCGAAGTGCGGCACAACCCGGCGGAAAGCGCCCTGATAGACGGTTTCGAGGCCGGTCTTGGCGCGCTGCCGGGCGAGGCCTGGGCGCCGGACCGCCGCGCGGCCATGGCGCGGTTCGGCGCGCTTGGGCTGCCGCACCGGCGCATCGAGTCATGGAAATATTCAGACCTGCGCGCGGCGTTGCGGAAGGGCCTGCCCGCGGCCACGGGCGAAACACGCCCGGGCAAAGGCGAAACGCCGCCGCTGTTCGGCGATATCGGGCGGCATGAGATCGTTATCCGGAACGGACAGTTCCGCGCCGATCTTTCCCGGCTCGACGGTCTGGAAAAAGGCGTTGAGATATCCAGCCTTGCGGACGCGCTGGGCGCTTCGCCCGGCTGGCTGCGTGAGACACTGGGCACGGTCAATCCGCAATCGGGCGAAGCGGTGCTGGCGCTCAATTTCGCGCTGATGTCGGCGGGCGTCGTGGTTCGCGTTCCAGCGGGCGTCACGGTGGCCAAGCCGCTGCATATCGCCTTTGAGAATGTCGCCGGTGCGCCGCCCGCTCTGGCGATGCATTCGGTTATTGCGCTTGAAAAGGGCGCTGGTCTGTCGGTTTTCGAAACCCATGAGGGGACCGGCGGGGGGCTTGTCAATGTCGCCCTTGAGATCGCGCTGGGCGAGGACGCCCTGCTCGATCATGTGGTGGTGCAGCGCGCCGGCCCCGGGGCGTATCAGATATCGAGCGCCATGGTGGAGCTGGGCGCGAAGGCGAATTATCGCGGGTTCGCGGCTGCATTTGGCGCCCGCTTCGCGCGCCGGCAGACCTTTGCCCGCTTCGCCGGCGCGGGGGCGCGGTTCGCTCTTGCGGGGGCAACCATGATTGCCGGGCGCCAGCACAATGACACCACCGTCATTGTCGATCATGCGGTGCCGGGCTGTCACAGCGATGTGCTGTTCAAGAGCGTTGTGGACGAGCGCGCCCATGGGGTCTTCCAGGGCAAGGTGAGCGTTGCGCCGCAAGCGCAGAAGTCCGAT
>JALURZ010000066.1 GCA_027058735.1 Hyphomicrobiales bacterium
ACGGACACGGCCTGAGCTGGGCCGCCAAAATCCTCGAAGACGCGGACGCCTTTGGCGTTGCCAGCGTAGAAGAGGGCATGGAATTGCGCGCCGCCGGCGTGACCCGACCCATCTGTTTGCTTGAGGGGTTTTTCGGCGCCGATGAGATTCCTTTGCTCGGCCGGCATCAGCTGGCGGCGACGATTCACGAACAAAGCCAGTTACAGGCGCTTGAGTCCGCATCAGGGGCCGCGCCGATTGCGGTCTGGGTCAAGATCGACACCGGCATGCATCGCATCGGTTTTGCGCCGGAGGAAGTGCCGGGGGTACTGGCGCGGCTCAAGGCCTGTACTGCGGTGGCGGAGATCCGCGTCATGTCGCATTTTGCCAACGCCGACAATAAATTTGATTCCACCACCCAATCTCAGATCGAGCGCTTCATGCCGCTTTGTCAGGGGTTGGAGGGCAGCCTGGCGAACTCGGCGGGCATCTTGGCCTGGCCGGACAGCCATCTCGACTGGGTGCGCCCGGGCATCATGCTTTACGGGGCGTCGCCCTTGATCGGGCGTCACGCCCGTGACCTGGATCTGATGCCGGTCATGACGCTGCAAAGCGCCCTGATCGCCGTCCACCGGCGACGAAAAGGCGAGGCCGTGGGCTACGGCGGTGACTGGTTGTGCCCGGAGGACATGACGGTCGGCGTGGCGGCCGTGGGCTATGGAGACGGGTATCCGCGCCATGCCCCGCCGGGCACGCCGGTCCTGGTGAACGGCAGACGCACGCCCCTGATAGGCCGGGTTTCCATGGACATGATCACCCTCGACCTGCGCGCGCAGCCCGAAGCCAAAGTGGGCGACCCCGTGGTGTTGTGGGGCACCGGTCTGCCGGTGGACGAGGTGGCCGCTCAGGCGGGGACGATTTCCTATGAACTCTTGTGTCACGTGGCCGAGCGCATTCCGCGTGTCCCCTTCGAGGGCGGCGCGGTGACCGATACAAACGCGCGTACCTCGCCGTGAACAAGGTCAAATCGGTATTTACCTGCAACGAGTGCGGCGCGCAAACGCCCAAGTGGACCGGTCAATGCCCGGCCTGCGGCGCCTGGAACACCTTAACCGAAACGGCGGTTGCGTCTTCCCGTTCCTCTTCGGCGCGCATGGCGCGGCTGGTGCCGGCATCGTCATCGGGCGTGCAGACCCTTGATGCCGTTTCGCCTTCCGCGATCGACCGCCTTTCCACCGGGATCAACGAACTCGACCGGGTACTGGGCGGCGGGCTGGTCAATGGTTCCGTAGTGCTGATCGGCGGCGATCCCGGAATCGGTAAATCCACGTTGCTGCTTCAGGCGCTGGTCGCGCTTAGCAGGCATGCCGGCACGCTGTATATCACCGGCGAGGAGTCCGCGGACCAGATCGCGCTGCGCGCCCGGCGGCTCGGGTTGATGGCCGCTTCCTCCGCAGAAAAAAAATCGGCAAAGCAGGAAGGCGGGCTGCGCCTGCTGACGGAAACCCAGATCGAGACGATTATCGACAACGCCAGATCCGAGGCCCCCCAGGTGATGGTGGTGGACTCCATCCAAAC
>JALURZ010000067.1 GCA_027058735.1 Hyphomicrobiales bacterium
CTGACCGGCGAGCAGAGACAGACCCTCGCCCAGTGTCTGATCGGCTGCAAGAAGGGCGACGCGAACTGCCAGAACGCATGTACCGGCAAAGTGGCCTCACCGGCCTATTCCGCGGCCGCGGGCGCGTGCGTGCGGGCCTGCGCGGACTCGCTGGTGGCGCCGGGCCGGAAAGACGAAAGCCTCGCTGAGGATCTGCAAATCTGCGTGCAGGCCTGCCAGTGAGCCCGGAGTGCCCGGGTTACCCGGAGTGCCCGGGTTACCCGGAGTGCCCGAGTTACCCGGAGTGCCCGGGTTACCCGGAGTGCCCGGGTCATGAGATCACAACCTAAACCGTCGGTCGCGACAGTAAGCCTGCCAACTTCCCTGTCTCCGCCGGGGACAGTTTCTCGCCTATGGCCTGTTGAATGGCGGGGCCGTCATGCGCCGCGCGTCCGTCATGCATGCGCCGCCGGAAGGATACGCCGGCCGGTTGCTGGCATTCCTCAAACACCGGAACACCCATATCTCGCTGCTGGCGAGGCGCGCGGTTTAGGCTCCAGCCCGCGGTTTTCCGCCGCGTTCGCCCCCTCACCTCACTCACGCCTTCTTGCTACTGGACAAATCACGCCAACTTCGAATCAATGGCCTTAAGTGATTCGTTGTTGCGTCGTGCTCGGGTTGAAGGGGTTTTGGGGTGAGCAGGGGACCGAAAACTTGTCGAAATCTCAGTTGGGCGGGTTGTTTGCGTCTGAACGGATCGTTGGCCATGAGCGGCCATCGCTGCGTTCCAGGGTGCGGGTTTCGGAACAAACCCTGAGGCGGGCCATTCCCGTTCTGATCTGCATTTTCCTGATTGTCTTCGCCATCGCCGCGGCAATGCGCCTTTCGGCCAGCTATGACGACGCCCTCCAGCGCGCCGGGCGCGAACTGGCGGCAAGCGCGGACGCGGCGGTTCTCAGCCTGCGCGCGAACGCACCCATGCCGCCCCATCTGCGCGCGCCGGGGCGGGTCTACGCCATCATCGACCGGCAAGGCAGTCTGCGCGCGGCCTGGGCCGGCGCGGCGCAGATGAGCGCTGAGGACGCCGGGCGGATCGCCGAAGCGCTCAAGGCCCGAACACCCGGCGCCCGCGGGCTGGCGCATTCGGGTTTTACCGGCCGCGACGGCGTGAAGGTGCTGGTTGAAACGCGCGCGCTGGGAACCGGCTCGCGGCGTCTCGTGGTCATGCAGACGCAAGGCGCGGTGCTGGCCGGCTGGAGCCGGGATCTGTCCACCTATTCCACCCTGTTCGGGGTGAGCGGCTTCGTGCTGCTGCTGCTGGCCTATGCCTATTACTGGCAATCGGAGCGCGCGGCGGCGGCCAGCGGATCGCTTCGCGCCACCACGAACCGGCTGGAGCGCGCGCTGGAGCGCGGGCGCTGCGGCCTGTGGGACTGGGACATCGGGCGCGGTCATTTTCACTGGTCCGCCTCGCTGTTCGACATGCTCGGAGTGCAGCGGCGCGACGGGCCGATCCCGTTTGGCGAGGTCATGGACCGGCTGCATCCGGACGACCGCA
>JALURZ010000068.1 GCA_027058735.1 Hyphomicrobiales bacterium
GGGCCGGACGGCGCGCGGCACAGCCGCGCCGCCCCCGCCGGGGCTCTGGCCGGCCGCCTGGCTGCGGATATACCGGGCGCTCAGCCAGCCGACCGATTTGCCAAAATAGATCCGGCACCATGAATAGGCGAACGATGCGACCGGCATGCACTCATCCACAGTCACCACCGTGTTGGACAGGACTTTTCCCACTGAGGGATAGGCCGGTCCGGGGCCGGCCCGCAGGTCGATGATCTCGCCGGGCTTTGTTTCCTGAATGCGGTAGCCCTGCGCCTGCGCCAGAACCTGGGAACCGAATGCGGCGGTCGCAACGACCGCGACGATCGCCCGAAAATGACCGCGACCCATTGATCTTCTCTTCGTAACGTATTAACTCGATGTGTTGTCAGCCTAACACGCGCCGGCGGCGGTTAGAAACTGTTCAGCGGCCGGCGGATTGGGATGCCGAACCATTGGGACCGCGCCCGGATTTCGAAAAAACAATGGTTCACGGCAATGACACAGCAGTTGAGGGGACAAGGCTTCTGACCGACGGACAGGGTCCAATTGGTGGGCGCTGGCGGGTTTTTCGTATCCGCTTTCTTCTTTCGGCCAACAAGGGAAATCGAACGAACGATGGATAACTCACGCACTCTTTCGAGCCGTTTCGCAGTGGGGTGGAAAACCCGGCACCTGGTCGTGCTGATTATCGCGATCCTCGGGACCTACCTTTTTCTGGAATCACGCAATCAATGGTCTCCCATGCACCGCTGGAACCGCGGCATCGGGGATATGAGCCTCGTTCTGGTGGCGCTCGCCATGATCATCGGCCCTCTCTCGCGCCTGATACCCGCGACGCGCGGTCTCATTCCCTGGCGCCGGGAACTGGGTATCCACGGCGTCCTGCTGGCCATCGTTCACACGTCCATCATTCTGGTGGGCTGGGTTGAGTGGGATCTGGCCCGCATTTTCGGCTATGCGCTGCACCCCACCGGCATCTACGTCATGGTCCAGCACGGGTTTGGACTGGCCAATGTCGTAGGCATCGTTGCCCTGGTCTATGGCGCCGTTCTGGCCCTGTCTTCCAGCGACTGGTGCCAGCGTGTGCTTGGCGGTCCGGTTTGGAAGTTTCTGCAGCAGGGCTCTTACATATTGTGGATTCTCATTGTCATCCACACGGCCTACTTCCTGTTTCTCCATTTTCAGGACTACCACAGGAGAACGCCGGAACCGAACTGGGCCCAATTGCCCTTCCTGCTGCTTGTCGCCTTCATCGTTCTGCTGCAGTTCGCCGCGTTCCTGAAGACCTGGAGGTCAAGGCGCAACAGGGCGCCAACCGACCGGGCGGCGATGACCGTCTGATTTGGTCCCGCGCGCGGCGTGCCTCCGGTGGCCCCGGCGCGGGGTTCCCATGCGTCTCACAGGTGAGAGCGGGCACGCGCGCCCGCAAAACCGCCCCGGCGCCGGTGTTGGCGGAAAGCCTGGCCTTGCCAGCAAACGCGAAAATCCGGTCAAATGATTCCCTATAACGAAGACACGCTCTAACAGGGAAAAGTACGATGTTTGTCATCCTCCTCAGATTTTCAGACAACAAGGGCCAGGCCGGCCAGTTCATGGCCGGCCACAACGAGTGGATAAAGCGCGGGTTCGATGACGGCGTGTTCTTATTGACCGGCAGCCTCCAGCCGAATGCGGGCGGCGGGATCGTGGCCCATAATTGTTCGCTGGCGGACCTTGAAAACAGGGTGAACGCCGATCCGTTTGTCGCGGAAAACGTGGTCAGCGCGGAAATTCTGGAAATCACGCCATCCAGGAGCGATGAGCGCCTGAATTTTCTTCTGGGCTGAGAAGGCGGACGGGTGCGATGACACCCGGGGCCGGAAATTCGCCGGGCCGACCCCGCTGTGCGCCTTCATGCAGGCAAGGGGGCTCATCAACGGTCATGCCGCTGATGACGCGCCTTTCCGGCGCCGGTTCCAGCATCACTCCTTTACGATATCGACCACGACAGCCACGGCTGGCTTGTCGGTATTGTTTTTCACGCCATGAACGGTATCGAAGGATTCCGTCCATGAATCCCCCGGCCGCACAATCCTGCTGGAATTGCCGGAATATTCCGTCAGTTCCCCTTCCAGAACATAGAGAAAGCCCGGACGATCGGCATGGGAATGTTTCTTGACCGAACCGCCCGGGGCAAGGGTCACGCGCCGCGAGCGCATCACATAGCCGGCCATCGCCGGAATTTGCCGTGAAAGGGCCTGCATCTGGAGCGCAACCCCGCTCAGCCCCTTGTTCTCGGTCGGCATCTCGGCGGCAAATGAAGTCGTCGCCACAACGCTTAACGCAACTGCTGCGAATACCACTCTGGCGGATTTCATCGGGTTTTCCTTTTCGCTTCGTTTTTTCGGACTTTCCGGCACCGGAGATGAGGTGTATAGCGCCTGGCGATCCTGCCGCCAAGGCCTTGCTTGGGCGAACCGTGCCGTAACAGTTGATCCGGACAATGAGCCGGCGGGCTTAACCATCAGCAAGCGGGCACAATCACAGTCAGCGGTGCGGGGCCGGAACAGCTCCTGCCCTTCGGCGCGGAATCATGCGGGCGCAGGTTGATCGCAGGCAGGGGGCGTTGGTGCACGGGCAGAGATCCGAAATTCCCGCCGGTCGTTGGATTGTCCGCCACACAGAACTCATGCGCAAACGCCCGTGCAGCAGTGTCGTTTGAATTCCTGATTGCCGCGGCAAAATCGGACCGCGGCGTTCTTGCGGGCGGTCGTGGGGTACGTGACAGTCCCGATAAGCGCGCCAGGCCTTGAACGGTGTGGCTCCCCGGGCCGGACTCGAACCAGCGACCCAGCGGTTAACAGCCGCTTGCTCTACCAACTGAGCTACCGGGGATCAAAACAGCGACTCAAATGCCTGCGCCAACGCGTGAGGGTGCGTATAGCAAAGTCGCCGGGACCTTGCCAGTGCAAAGATATGCGATCTTGTGATTGCCACATTGCTTGGCCACCTGTTCCGGTAATCGGCCTTTGTGTGTTTTTCCGGAAAAACCCCAGACCCATGGCGCGGATAAGATTTGGACGGCGAACCTATGTGCTGCCTGCAAACCGGCTTGTGCGCATGGCCATTGGCGCGGGGCTCGTGATTGCCGGAGTGTTCGGCTTTCTGCCCGTTCTGGGGTTCTGGATGGTGCCGCTGGGGTTTGTGGTTTTGTCGGTCGATCTGGCGATCGTGCGCCGCTGGCGCCGGGCTGCCTCGCTCGCGCTCGGGCGCGCCGTCAAGCGACGCTGGCCGCATGTGTGGCGGCGGCTTGCGGGAAATTGAACGTTTTCATGCGCCGGCGGCCAGCACCGCGGCGACGCGGGGTTCTGGAGGCCACGCCCGGAATCGAACCGGGGTACACGGATTTGCAATCCGCTGCGTAACCACTCCGCCACGTGGCCATCACAAAACATCCCCAAGAGCAGGCGAACATATCGGGCCGCTGTCGCCGCGGCAAGGGACAATCCGCTTCCCCGTCTAGCCCAGGATCTCAAGCGTTCTGCGCAGGTCGTCGATATCGATGGTATAGTGCCGTCCCATGCGGAAGGGCTGATCGGTTTCGTTGGAAATGATGTAGCGGTAGGGCAGATCCATGTCGCTGGCCAGCCGGTAAAAGCAGTCATCGGTCGGGCCGGGAAAAAATTCGATAACCCTGGCCCCGCCGCGCCGGCAATATAGCAGATTGGACAGACCCGCCCCGTGGGGCGCGACGACATAGTCCGCCTGATGGAACAAGGCGGCCTGTTCGTCCATGCTCAATTCCTCCAGATGGTATTTCTGGAACCCGAGCGGCTTGAGGATGGCGAAGACGTCGTCCTCGTTGAGCAAACGCCTGATCTTTGCGCGGGCGCGCGAAACATAGATGCGCCTGGGTTGCTGCTCGTCCGCCGCCGGGTCTTTCAGCACCAGCTCGCGCAGCCAGTTCAGATGTGTGATGGAATAGTGGTGGCGTGGCAGGGCCGCCTGATAGGCGGGCACAAAGAGCTTTTGCGAACAGACCAGCGGGTGTTCGCCGGGCGAGACTATCCGGCTTTGCGGAATTTCCAGAAGCTCCAGCGTGCGTCGCTGAAACGCCAGCCGCGTATCCATATACAAGAGCTGATCGTCCATGTGCAGCGCGCCGACAATGCGCAATTTGCACATCGCATCGAACAGCCAGTGGTAGTAGTTGTCCTGGTTGCGCGCCGCAAGGACGATAACCGGGGCCGGCGCGCGATAAGCCTCGCCATTCGCGAGATAGGGTGTGGAAATGCCTTCGCGGCGGAGTTTCAGTACATATTTCGGGCGTTGCGGGTGCGGCTGAATGGCTCCGCGCACCGGCTGAAACCGTTCCGAAAACACATGCCCGCGATGATCGGCGAAACCGTTTTCCACGGCGATCATCTGAAATCTTGTCTTTCGGTAGACCGGAAAATTACGCCATTCAAAGGCGTTGTTGAACCCCTTGGGATCGCTGCGCGTGAAGGGGCGCAGCCGGAACGGGCCTGAGCGCACGATCCCTTTTTCATTGCCGGCGGTGAAGTGGGGCACATAGCCCAGCCGCTTGGCCATGCGTTTGGGCGAAAGCGCCAACATCATCAATACGCTCAGGATATGTTTGCCATAGGCGAAGGCGATGTCGGAGAGGTTTGGCGTTTTTGCTTTCGTGGCGGTGCTGGGCATGGCTTCGGGGACAACGGCGGGGCAGACGAATTCTTGAGGCGGGCACGACAGGGTGCAGGCGATTTCTATTTTTTTTCAGCCAGATTGCAAAGGGAATTTTTCGCCCCCCCCTTCTCGCCCGCGCGCATCGCTCCGGGCTTCCCGCAAGCCCGTGGCCGCCGGCGCAACGCAAATGCGCCCTGGCCTCCGCGGATAGAGGGGGCAGGGCGTCCTACCGGTCCAGACTGAGGGTCACGCCGGGAAGTTTGCGGGCCATCCGGCGCGTCAGCGCGCTTTTCCAGCGCTGGTGGAGGGGAAGCTTCGGCACGGTGAAGGCATCGAATGGAAGCTCGGCCACGAAATTGATGTAGCGGCGGGGCCGTTCGGGTTTTGGCCTCGGGGTGACGCCGTGGATGCTGAGCTGTGAATTTACGAAACCGATAAACCTGTTGGAACGGTAGGATATCCGGGCTTCTTCGTTGAGGTGATCGAGATTGGCGTAGTGACCGCCAAAGCGGCCACGGCCCGTCTTGAAGCTGTAAAGGGCCAGGTCGCCGCCGGGGGTCGGGTCGTCTTTCTGCTTCATGTAAAACAGACCGCTGAAAATCTTGTTGCAGCGGTCGACATGGGCCGGGCGCACCGAACCGGCCCGTCTGACGGGCGTAT
>JALURZ010000069.1:0-4127 GCA_027058735.1 Hyphomicrobiales bacterium
CGCTGATCGAGGCCAGCGTCGAGGCCAGCGGGGTGCCGGACGAAGGCGAGCACGATGTCTCCCACCGGGTGATCGCGGATCATCTGCGCGCGTCCAGCTTTCTGATTGCCGATGGGGTTTTGCCGGCCAATGAGGGGCGCGGCTATGTGTTGCGCCGCATCATGCGCCGCGGTATGCGCCACGCCCAGTTGCTGGGCACGAAAGAACCGCTGATGTGGCGGCTGGTGCCGGCGCTGGTGCGTCAGATGGGTCAGGCGTTTCCCGAACTGGCGCGCGCCAAACCGCTTGTCGAGGAAACCCTGCGGCTGGAAGAAGTCCGGTTTCGCAAGACATTGGAGCGCGGCCTGAAAATACTCGATGAGGAAACCGCGGGCCTGAAAGCCGGCGCCCGGCTGAAGGGCGAGGTGGCGTTCATGCTCTATGACACCTACGGTTTTCCGTTCGATCTGACCGAGGATGCGCTGCGCGCGCGCGAAATCACCGTGGACAAGACGGGCTTCGACGCCGCCATGGAGCGTCAGCGCGAGGAGGCGCGAAAAGCCTGGAAGGGGTCAGGCGACGCGGTGACGGAAAAAGTGTGGTTTGACGTCCAGGATGAGACCGGGGTGTCGGAGTTCCTGGGCTATACGACGCTGGAGGCCGAAGGCATCGTGCGCGCGATCGTCGCCGATGGCGTCCAGAAAAATACCCTCGAGACGGGCGCGCAAGGGGCGCTGGTCGTGAACCAGACACCGTTCTACGCCGAGGCGGGCGGACAGGTCGGAGACCGCGGAACCATAAAGACAGGCGGCGGCGTGTTCGAGGTCACCGACACGGTGAAGCGCGCGGGCGGTCTGTTCGTTCATATCGGCAAGGTTGCGAAGGGCACGCTGCGTGTCGGCGATGACTGCCGGGCGAGCGTGAACAAATCGTTTCGCGACGCTGTGCGCGTTCATCATTCCGCCACCCATCTGCTGCACGAAGCCTTGCGCGAGACCCTGGGCGAACACGTCGTCCAGAAAGGCTCGCTGGTCGATCCGGCGCGTCTGCGTTTCGATTTCAGCCACGCCAAGGCGATGAGCGCCGACCAAATTGAGCGCGTCGAGACAATCGTCAATGCGGTTATCGACCAGAATGCGGAAGTGTCGACACGTCTGATGAATGTGGACGAGGCCATCGAACTGGGCGCCATGGCGCTGTTTGGCGAGAAATATGCCGAAGAGGTGCGCGTCGTCACCATGGGGCGCGATCTGGAGTCGGCCGCCAGGCCCTTTTCCATTGAACTGTGCGGCGGCACCCACGTGTCGCGCACCGGCGACATCGGCCTGCTGAAGCTCGTTTCGGAAGGCGCGGTGGCGTCGGGCGTGCGCCGGGTGGAGGCCGTGGCCGGGGCGCGGGCGCGCGCGCTTCTTGGCGAGCAGGACCGCCGGGTGCGTGAGGCATCCGCGCTGCTGAAATCGACGCCACAGGACATGACCGCGCGCATCGCCGCCCTTCTGGACGAACGCCGGAGCCTGGAGCGCGAATTGGCCAGGGCGCGCCGCGACCTGGCCATGAGGGAGCCGGCGCCGGGAGGCGAGGGCAATGCCGGGGTCCGCGAGGTTCGCGGCATCAGTTTCATGTCCCGCATACTGGATGGCGTGTCGCCCAAGGACCTGCGCGGCCTGGTCGATGAGGGCAAGCGCAAGATCGGGTCGGGCATTGTCGTATTCCTCACCCGGGATGACGGCAAGGCGAGCCTGGCGGTCGGCGTAACCGACGATCTGACGGGCGCCAACAGCGCCGTCGATCTCGTGCGCGCGGGCGCCGAGGCGCTGGGCGGCCAGGGCGGGGGCGGCAGGCCGGACATGGCCCAGGCCGGTGGTCCCGATGCCACGCGCGCGCGCGATGCGCTCGCCGCGATTGAAAGAATGATCGGGTAAGCGCGGCGCGTCGGTGACGACCGCTCCGCTTTCGTTGCCGGGAGAGACGCGCCTTGACCACGACCGGGTCCCACAAAATTCAGCGCATCCGGCTGCGGCTGCACGATATCCTCGAGGCGGGAAGCAAGGACGACAAGGCCTCGCGCCTGGTGGACACCTTTCTGATTGTGCTCATCGTCACCAATGTCATTGCCTTCGCCCTTGAAACGGTGGCGTCGATCGAGCGCGACTACGGAGGGATCCTGAGCGCGTTCGACGCCGTTTCGGTGGTGATTTTCTCGGTCGAATACGTGCTTCGGCTCTGGGCCTGCGTCGAACTGCCGATGCTGCGCCCGCTGGCCAACTGGCGCGCGCGGCTGAAGTTCGCGCGCCGGCCCCTGCTCATCATCGACCTGCTGGCGATCCTTCCCTTCTATCTGTCGTTTCTGGTGACCATCGATCTGCGGGTGCTGCGCGTGTTCAGGCTGTTGCGGTTTTTCAAGATCGCGCGCTATTCGCCGGCGCTGCAGATACTCGGCCGCGTCATCGCCAACGAACGCCGGGCCCTGTTTGGCGCCTTGATCGTGATGATCTCGCTGCTTCTTTTGTCTTCGACCATCATCTATTTTCTCGAGCGTGAGGCCCAGCCCGAGGCGTTCGGCAGCATCCCCCATGCGGCCTGGTGGGCGCTGTCGACACTGACCACCGTGGGCTACGGCGATGTGGTGCCCATAACCGCGCTCGGGCGCATGTTCGGCGGCATCGTGATGATATTCGGCGTTGGCATGTTCGCTCTGCCGATCGGCATCATCGCCACCGGCTTCGGCCAGGAGGTGAACCGGCGCGAATTTGTCGTCACCTGGAGCATGATCGCCAAGGTGCCCCTGTTCGCCCACCTGAACGCCGCCTCGATCACCCATCTCATGACACGGCTGCAGGCGCAATCCTTCCCCACCGGTTCGCAGATACTCGACAAGAGCGATGAAGTGAATGCGATCTACTTCATCGCCTCGGGCGAGGTTTCGGTGGTGCACAACGATCACAAGCACCTGCTTCGCCCGGGCGACTTCTTCGGTGACAGCACCCTCGATGAAACGGAGTCCGAAGAAGCGATTATCGCCACCGCCGTCAGCAATTGCAGTTTGCTGGTGCTGGAGCGCGAGGACTTCGACAAGCTGCTCCAGGACGACGAGACGCTGCGCACCCAGATCGCGCTCGCGGTTCAGGAGCGTCAGCAGCAGGAACAGGCGGCGAGAGCCGGAAAGCGGGGCACACCGCCCCCCCGCCGCCGCCCGCCCGAGGGCGACTGACTCAGCTCATCGCCTTTTGCAGGTTCTGGTCGATCTTGTCGAGGAAGCCGGTGGTGGACAGCCACTTCTGGTCCGGCCCCACCAGCAGCGCCAGGTCCTTGGTCATGTCGCCCCCCTCGATGGTTTCCACGACCACGCGCTCCAGGGTGGCCGCGAAATCCGCAAGCGCCTGATTGTCATCGAGCTTCGCGCGATGGGCGATTCCGCGCGTCCAGGCGAAGATGGACGCGGTGGAGTTGGTCGATGTCTCCTCACCCTTCTGGTGCAGGCGGTAGTGCCGGGTGACGGTGCCGTGGGCGGCTTCGGCCTCGGCGGTTTTTCCATCCGGCGTCAGCAGCACGCTGGTCATCAGCCCAAGCGACCCGAAACCCTGCGCCACAACGTCGGACTGCACATCGCCATCGTAGTTCTTGCACGCCCACACAAAGCCGCCGGACCATTTCAGCGCGCAGGCCACCATGTCGTCGATCAGGCGGTGCTCATAAGTGATATTTGACTTTTCGAACAGGCCTTTGAATTCATTATCGAAAACTTCCTGAAAAAGATCTTTGAACCGGCCGTCATAGGCCTTGAGAATGGTGTTCTTGGTTGACAGGTAGACCGGCCATTCGCGGGCCAGGGCGTAGTTCATGCAGGCGCGCGCGAAGTCGCGGATCGACTCGTCGAGATTGTACATCGCCATCGCGACACCGCCTGCCGGGAAATCGAACACCTCGTGTTCAAGGGTTTCGGAGCCATCGGCCGCTTCCCATCTGATGGTCATTTTGCCCTTGCCGGGCACCACGAAATCGGTGGCGCGATATTGATCGCCAAAGGCGTGGCGGCCGACCACGATGGGCTGTGTCCAGCCGGGCACCAGCCGGGGCACGTTGCGGCAGATGATGGGCTCGCGAAAGACCACGCCCCCTAAGATATTGCGGATGGTGCCGTTGGGGGA
>JALURZ010000069.1:4137-5260 GCA_027058735.1 Hyphomicrobiales bacterium
CGCGGCTCTCGATGCTGAGATCGAAATATTTCAGATCGATATCGAGATAGGGCAGGATCAGCTTTTCCTTGATGAAATGCCAGATGATGCGGGTCATTTCGTCGCCATCGAGTTCCACCAGCGGGTTTTCGACTTTGATTTTGGACATTGCGTTTGGCCTCTTGGGGAAGGTCTGAAAAGAACGTGTTCGCAAGAAAACGACATTGCTGTGCAAGCGGATGGCGATTTGCCGGCTGCCTGATCGGGGTTGCTATACCACCTCGGCGGATTTGATAAAACCCGGCGAATGGCCTAAGGAAAAACCGATGAGCGCGACACTTGAGGAGGATGCGCCCGCGCGCCGCGGCCCCAGCATTATTCTTGCCGAGCCGCAGCTTGGCGAAAATGTCGGGACCGCCATCCGGGCCATGGCGAATTTCGGCCTGAGCGATCTGCGCCTCGTCAATCCGCGCCAAGGCTGGCCCAATGCGAAGGCGCAAAGCGCGGCATCCGGCGCGCATGCGGTGATCGCCGCTGTGCGGGTGTTCACGACGCTGGAGGAGGCGCTGGGAGACCTGAACTACGTCTTCGCCCTGACCGCCAGAAGCCGCGACATGGTCAAGCCCCTGGCCGGCCCCGGCCAGGCGGCGGCGATTTGCGCGCAGCGCATGTCGCGGGGCGAGCGGGTGGGCTTTGTCTTCGGACAGGAACGCTGCGGCCTGACCAACGACCAGGTCGCGTTGTGCGATGCGGTGCTGACGCTGCCCGCCAACCCGGATTTTTCGTCCCTCAATCTGGCGCAGGCGGTGTTGCTGGTCGGCTATGAATGGTTCGCGCCGGGGGCGCGCGCGGTCGAGACGGATCGCACGCCGGGGGTTGCGTTGCGGGTTCCCCTTGGCGACACGGCGCCGGCGACCAAGGCGGAACTCGCCGGGTTTTTCGCTCATCTGGAAGGCGCGCTCGATGCTTCCGGGTTTCTCAAACCCGTCGAAAAACGCCCCGCCATGGTGCGCAGCATCCGCAACATGTTCCAGCGCACGAGCCTGACGGGTCAGGATGTGCGCACCTTGCGCGGCATCGTCTCTTCGCTGGTGCGCCAGCATCAAAGGCCCAAGGGGTAGTGTGGCGCGGGTGGGTGCAATCG
>JALURZ010000070.1 GCA_027058735.1 Hyphomicrobiales bacterium
GGCAGCGCCTTGAGCAAGATGTCGGGATCGAAAACCAGCTTGCCGCCGAGATTTACGAAAAAAATCGGCCCGAAAATGGTGAACGACAAATGCCCGATCACTCCTCGCGCGGCCTCGAACTGGTCATCCTTCTCATATTCCTCGATAATGTCTCCCTCTTCGTTTCTCACTCTTTTGACCTTGGTGTGGACAAAATAGTCCGCATGCAGAAACAGGCCGGCGAAATAGGCGCCGATGGCGGGATGAAAGCCGAGCTTGAAGGCGGTCACACCCAGCAGCATGGCGATGAACAGCATGATCAGCGGCGTGAACTCGCCCCTGTGCACCATGAGGAAGCGGCGCACGCCGGCGGTCCCGATCATCCGGCCGATCCGGTAGTTCGCTCTTTGGTAGACGGTCGGGCCGGGGGGCAGTTTGCGCGGCGTTTTTTCCGGAAACGCGACCAGCCCCATGAACAGCGTTATGGCGACAAAGATCATTGCCTTGGCGATGATCCAGGCGATGCTGGCGAAGCTGGCCGCCTCGCCGCCGCCGGCATGACTTACCAGGATGACCGGAATGAGGATCGCGACCCCGACCAGCGACAGGCCGCTGTCCACGATTGCGGCGGTCATGATGCCGGTGGCCGCGGTGGAGCGGTGCATCAGGTCGCCGCGTAGGCTCATCATGGTGAGGCTGACCGCGGTCGCGGTCATGGTCAGACCCCACAACAGGGCGGAATTGTTGTCATATCCGAACGCGGCCGCAATCCAGTAACCGGACAGAAAAGGGAACGCCGCACCGATCAGGGCAATGCCGATGCTGCGCTTCAGGCCCTGGGAAAACCGCCCCAGATCCTCCTCAAGACCGAGCGCGAACATGATGAAGACGATGCCCCATTCGCCGATGGTTTCCAGGAATTCGTTGTCCGTCGGCAGCAGCCCGGTATTGGTGAGCACCGCGCCGGCCACGATCAGCCACAACACATCGACGGTGTGCGTCTTCTTGCTGAGCAGTTTTGAAACCAGCACCACCACGAATATGATCGCGGAATATTCCCAGATCGAAAATTGCGATGCGTCATTCATGGGGCAGGATCCCGTGCAATGGCCTTGACTGCCAGCGAGATCGATGCCGGCCACGGGGCGCAAGGCTTGGCAAATATCATACCGGCAAGGGTTGCACATTGCGCCGCGCGCCGGTGCCGCGGCTCAAGGGGCGGGCCAGGGGCTCAGACATTGCGGCGGTATTGCCCGCCTGCCTCGAACAGAGCGTTCGATATCTGGCCGAGCGAGCAGCAGCGCACCGCCTCCATCAGCGCTTCAAACACGTTGCCGCCCGCCCCGGCCTGCTTTTTGAGGCGCGCGAGCGCGGGGCCCGCCTGCGCCTTGTGGGCCTTCTGGAACGCACGCAGACGGGCAAGCTGGCCCTGCTTTTCCTCATCCGTCGAACGGGCCAGTTCCGGGGTTGCCGCCTCTTCTCCGCCTTCGGGATCGAGGAACGTATTGACGCCGATCACGGGCAAGGTGCCGTCGTGTTTCATGGTTTCGTAGTGCAGCGACTCATCTTGAATTCTGCCGCGCTGATATCCGGTTTCCATGGCGCCGAGCACGCCGCCGCGCTCTGAAATGCGCTCGAACTCCTTCAACACCGCCTCTTCCACCAGATCGGTCAGTTCATCGATGATGAACGAGCCCTGATTGGGGTTCTCGTTCTTGGCCAGGCCCCATTCCTTGTTGATGATCATCTGGATCGCCATGGCCCGGCGCACGCTTTCGCCGGTCGGGGTGGTGATTGCCTCGTCATAGGCGTTGGTATGCAGCGAATTGGTGTTGTCGTAGGTGGCGATCAGCGCCTGCAATGTGGTGCGGATATCGTTGAACGACATTTCCTGGGCATGCAGCGAGCGGCCTGACGTCTGGGTGTGGTATTTGAGCTTCTGGGCGCGCTCGTTGGCGCCGTATTTGAAGCGCATGGCGGACGCCCAGATGCGCCGCGCGACGCGGCCCATGACGCAATATTCCGGGTCCATGCCGTTGGAAAAGAAAAAACTCAGATTGGGCGCGAATTCGTCAATGTGCATGCCGCGCGCCAGATAGGCCTCGACATAGGTGAAACCGTTGGCAAGCGTGAAGGCCAGTTGCGAGATCGGGTTGGCGCCGGCCTCCGCGATATGATAGCCGGAAATCGACACCGAATAAAAGTTGCGCACCTTGTGGCGGACAAAATATTCCTGGATGTCGGCCATCATCCTGAGCGCGAATTCGACCGAGAACAGACAGGTGTTCTGGCCCTGGTCCTCCTTGAGGATATCGGCCTGAACCGTGCCGCGGACGTTCTCCAGCACCCAGGCCCTGGTCTTCTCCGCTTCTTCCTCGCTCGGATCGCGGCCGTTTTCCTCGCGGAACCGGTCGAGGCGCTGGTCGATCGCGGTGTTGAGGAACATCGCCAGGATGCTCGGCGCCGGGCCGTTGATGGTCATGGAGACCGACGTTGAGGGATCGCACAGATCAAAGCCGTCAAGCAGCGCTTTCATATCGTCCAGCGTGGCGATGGAAACGCCGGCATTGCCCACTTTGCCGTAGATATCGGGGCGTTCGTCCGGGTCGCAGCCATAAAGGGTGACGGAATCAAACGCCACCGACAATCGCTTGGCGGGCGTTGACCTGGACAGATACTTGAACCGCGCATTGGTGCGGAAGGGGTCGCCCTCACCGGCGAACATCCGGGTGGGGTCCTCGCCCTCGCGCTTGAACGCGAAGACACCGGCGGTATAGGGAAAGGAGCCGGGCACATTTTCGCTCAGCAGCCATCTGAGGATCTCGCCCTCGTCCTCATAGGCCGGCAGCGCGATCTTGCGAATGCGTGACCCGGCAAGCGTTGTGTGAGTCAGCGCGGTGCGGATCTCGCGGTCGCGGATTTTCACCACATATTCGTCCCCCGCGTAGGACTCTTTCACGCTGGGCCATATTTCCAGCAGCCGTTTGGCCCGGGGATCAAGGGCCTGGTCGCGTTTCCTGAACTCTTCCTTCAACGCGCTCGCGTCACCCCCGCGTTCAGATATCATGCGGGCCGCTTCGCGCAACTGCTGGCGCTCGCGGGCCAGCCGCACCTGGGTCTCGATGGTCTGGCGATAGTCGCGCACGCATTTGGCCACCTCCGCCAGATAGGTCTGCCGGCCCGGCGGGATCAGGGCGTCGCCCGGCCTGCTGGCGCGGATCCCGGAGCGCGGCAGATCGGTTGTCCATTTCCCCAGCCCGCGCTCGCAAAACAGCGCCACGAGATGCTGATAAAGCGCGGTCACGCCCTCGTCATTGAACCGCGCGGCAATGGTGCCATAGACAGGCATCTCCTCCACCGGGGTCGCGAAGTCCTCCGTGTTGCGCTGAAACTGCTTGGCGACATCGCGCAGCGCGTCCTCGGCGCCTTTGCGGTCGAATTTGTTGATCGCCACCACATCGGCGAAATCGAGCATGTCGATTTTCTCAAGCTGGCTGGCGGCGCCGAATTCAGGGGTCATCACATAGAGCGAAACATCGCTGAACGGCACGATGCCCGCATCCCCCTGCCCGATTCCCGGGGTTTCGACGATAATGAGATCGAAGCCCGCAACCTTGTAGGTGGCGATAATGTCTGCCAGCGCGCCGGGCACATCGCCGCGGGTTTCGCGGGTCGCCAGCGACCGGAAATAGATATTCGGCGTGGCGATCGCGTTCATGCGGATACGGTCGCCGAGCAGTGCGCCGCCGGTCTTGCGTTTCGACGGATCAATCGCCAGCACCGCGATGCGCGGTTCGCCGGAATGATGGCGGAAACGGCGGATCAGTTCATCGCTCAGCGAAGACTTGCCCGCCCCGCCAGTGCCGGTGATGCCGAGCACGGGGGTCGCCCTGACTTTCTGCGCCGCCGCGCGGATCGCCTTCAGCAGGGATGGCGCGATTCGCCCGCTTTCGATCGCCGTCACGATGCGCGCCAGCTTGTGCTGATCGCCGCCCTCAAGCGATTTGAGGCCCTTTGGCACCGATGCGCCCAGATCGCCGCGCGCGCGTTCAACCATGTCGGCGATCATGCCCTTCAGGCCCAGTGTCTGGCCGTCTTCGGGCGTATAGATGCGGGTTATTCCATAGGCATGAAGCTCATCGACCTCCTCCGCCACGATGACACCGCCGCCGCCGCCGAACACCTTGATGTGGCCGCAGCCGCGCCGGTCCAGAAGATCGATCATATATTTGAAGAATTCCACATGGCCGCCCTGATAGGAACTGACGGCGATGCCGTGCACATCTTCCTGGATGGCCGCGGTGACGATTTCATCGACCGAGCGGTTGTGGCCAAGATGCACGACCTCCGCGCCCAGCGACTGCAATATGCGCCGCATGACGTTGATGGCCGCATCATGGCCGTCGAACAGGCTGGCCGCGGTGACGAACCGGACCGGCACATCGCCGGCGGCGGATTTTCGCCGCGCGGCCCCGCCGGCGGAAGATCCCGCCGCGCCACGCCTGGCCATGATCGCCTTGCCTGCCATGGTCCCCTCTCATCCGTGCGCAGATACACCGGCGCGCCACTATATCATCGCGCGGAGCTACATCTCAACCATGCCGCACTGTTGCGCTTTGCATCGTCCAGCCGGCATGATACCTCACACCATATCCGAAATGCGACGGGACCGGATTGCCCGATCCTCATCCCGGTCGGGGAAAAATCAAGGTGCATCATGGCGGATCGTCCGCAAAAACCGGCCAGCCGCGCGGCGCGCAAGACAGAACCGGACGCGGAAGTGCCCGAAATCCCCGCATGCGGGTTTCCCGCGACCCGCCTGCGCCGCACGCGCCAGCACGACTGGTCGCGGCGTCTGGTGGCCGAAAGCGCCCTGAGCGTGAACGATCTGATCTGGCCGGTCTTTATCATCGAGGGCGACAACATCCGCGAGCCGGTGCCCTCCATGCCGGGCGTGGAGCGGCTGTCCATCGATCTGGCGGTCGAGGCGGCGGGCGAGGCCGCGCATCTGGGCATTCCGGCGATCGCGCTGTTTCCCCATACCGACCCCTCCCTGCGCACCGCCGACGGCGGCGAAGCGACCAATCCCGACAATCTCGTCTGCCGCGCCACCCGCGCCATAAAGAGCGATATCGACAATATCGGCGTTTTGTGCGACGTGGCGCTCGATCCCTATACCAGCCATGGGCATGACGGGCTGATGGACGGCTGGCGCATCCTCAATGACGAGACCGTCGTGGTGCTGGTGGATCAGGCCCTGGTTCAGGTCGAGGCGGGCTGCGACATCATCGCGCCCTCCGACATGATGGACGGGCGCATCGGCGCGATCCGCTCAGCGCTGGAAGACGAGGGCCACCTCGATACCCAGATCATGGCCTATGCGGCCAAATACGCATCCGCCTTCTACGGGCCGTTCCGCGACGCGGTGGGCTCATCGGGCGCGCTCAAGGGCGACAAGCGCACCTATCAGATGAACACCGCCAACACGAACGAAGCCCTGCGCGAAGTGGAACTCGACATCGCCGAGGGCGCCGACATGGTGATGGTCAAACCGGGCATGCCCTATCTCGACATCGTCCGGCGGGTCAAGGACACGTTCTGCGTGCCCACCTTCGCCTATCAGGTGTCGGGCGAATATTCCATGTTGCAGGCGGCCGCCCTGAACGGCTGGCTGGACGGCGAAAAAGTGATGCTGGAAAGCCTGCTCGCCTTCAAACGCGCCGGCGCCGACGGCGTGCTCACCTATTTCGCGATGGATGCGGCAAAACGGCTGAAGGCGGGGTAAGACGACCCTCTTTGCGTCATTCGGGCGAAAGCCGGAATCCAGCCTTGATCGCCATAACAATACCCCGAAGGCCGGGGTCCGGAATATGACATTCAGGCGCGATGGCGGCCTTTCGCGGAAATGCCGCCCGGCGGGGTGCTCACGGGGACAGCATGGAGCGCAGCATCCAGGCGGTTTTTTCGTGCACCTGCATGCGCTGGGTCAGCAGATCGGCGCTGACTTCGTCGCCGGCCGCCTCGACGGTGGGGAAAATCTCGCGCGCGGTGCGCACGACCGCTTCCTGGTCATCGACCAGCATGGCGATCATGGTTTCGGCGTCCGGCACGCCGGTTTCTTCCTTGATCGTGCTCAGTTCGGCGAACTGGCGATAGCTGCCGGGCGCGGCGATGCCGAGCGCGCGGATGCGTTCGGCGATCTCGTCGACCGCGAGCGCCAGTTCGTTATATTGCTGCTCGAACATAAGGTGCAGCGTGTTGAACATCGCACCGGTGACGTTCCAGTGAAAATTATGGGTCTTGAGATACAGCGTATAGGTGTCCGCGAGCAGCCGCGACAGCCCCTCGCCGATGGCCTTGCGGGCATCTTCCGGGATGCCGATATCGATCTGACGGGTCATGGCGCCCTCCTTTCTCGTCTTGTGCCAATGGGTTCAAGACGAATATGGGGAGGCGCCATAAAGTTATAAAGCAATAATTTTTCGCCATATTAAGTGATTTTTTCGATTAGTCTATTTTCGCTCCAGCCGGGCGATCAGGCTTGAGGTATCCCAGCGGTTGCCGCCCATGTCCTGCACTTCGCCGTAAAACTGATCGACCAGGGCGGTCACCGGCACATGGGCGTTGAGGCGCCGGGCCTCATCCAGGCAGATTCCCAGATCCTTGCGCATCCAGTCGACCGCGAAGCCGAAATCGAATTCGCCGTCGATCATGGTCTCGTAGCGGTTTTCCATCTGCCAGGACTGTGCGGCCCCTTTCGAGATCACGTCGATGACGGCGCGCATGTCGAGACCGGCCAGCGTGCCGAAATGAATGCCTTCGGCAAGCCCCTGCATGAGGCCGGCGATGCAGATCTGGTTGACCATCTTGGTGAGCTGGCCGGCCCCGGACGGCCCCATCAGCCGGCAGGCCCGGGCAAAACAGCCGATCAGCGGCTCAGCGCGCTCAAACGCCTGCCTGTCGCCGCCGCACATCACCGTCAGGACGCCGTTTTCCGCACCCGCCTGCCCGCCGGATACCGGGCAGTCGAGAAAGGCGATCCCCTTTTCAGCCGCAACCCCATGGAGTTCGCGCGCCACATCGGCGGATGCGGTTGTGTGATCGGCGAGGATCGCACCCGCCTTCATGGCCGCAAAAGCGCCCCCCTCGCCGGCCGTCACCTGGCGCAGGTCATCGTCATTGCCGACGCAGACAAACACGACATCGCAGTCCCTGGCCGCTTCACCCGGGCTCGGCGCCGCCTCGCCCTTGTGCTCCCTGGTCCACCGTTCGGCCTTTGCGGGGCTGCGGTTGTAAACCGTCACCTGATGGCCGCCCGCCGCCAGATGTCCCGCCATCGGATAGCCCATGACGCCCAGACCGATGAATGCGACACGTTCGCCCATTTTTCCCGCCCCTCCCCTGAAGCCGTACCGGTTGGGCGGATTCTTGACCGGTTTGCCCGGCCACCGCAAGCGCCAATGCGTGCAGCGGCGCGCCAATCCGACGTTTTGATCGTGCATGGCGGCGTTTTATGGGATGATCGCGCCCGGGCGATGGATCATAGTCGGCGCAACACCCTTGCAGACCGGTTTTCGAGAATATGGAAAGGCTCGCGCGCCATGAGCGTTACGATCGACGATATCCGCAAGGCGGCGAAAAAGCTTGAGGGGCATGTCGTGCGCTCGCCCATGCTGGCCGCGCCCAAGCTTTCCGAACTCACCGGCGCGCAGATCCATCTCAAGCATGAAAACCTGCAATACACCAATTCGTTCAAGGATCGCGGCGCCTATATAAAGCTCGCCAGCCTTTCCAGGGACGAGCGCAGGCGCGGCGTCATCGCCATGTCGGCCGGCAATCACGCCCAGGCGGTTGCCTATCACGCCGCGGCGCTTGCGATCCCCGCCACCATCGTGATGCCGCAAACGACCCCGTTCGTGAAAGTCGAAAGCACGGAGAAACTCGGCGCCACCGTCGTCCTGTCCGGCGAAACCCTGGCCGATGCGCAGGTGGCCGCCGAAGCGATTATCGAAAACAAGGGCCTCGTGCTGGTCCACCCCTATGACGATCCCGCCATCATCGCGGGCCAGGGCACGGTGGCGCTGGAAATGCTTCAAGACGAGCCCGATCTCGATGTGCTGATCGCGCCGATTGGCGGCGGCGGACTGATTTCGGGCTGCGCCATCGCGGCCAGGGCGCTCAAGCCCGATATCGAGATCATCGGGGTCGAGGCCGCCCTGTTCGCCTCCATGAGCGCGGCGCTTAAGGGCGAGCCGGCCAATTGCGGCGGCAACACGATTGCCGAGGGCATCGCGGTCAAGAATGTGGCTGAACGGACCATCGCCATAGTGCGCGATCTGGTCAGCGATATCGTGTGTCTCGATGAAACGATCATCGAGCGGGCCGTCAACGCCTGCCTGCTGCTGCAGAAATCGGTGGTTGAGGGCGCGGGCGCCGCCTCGCTGGGCGCGGTCATGCTGGAGCCTGAACGCTATCGCGGGCGCAAGGTGGGGCTTGTGGTCAGCGGCGGCAATGTGGACCCGCGGCTCCTGAGTTTCGTCATCTACCGCGAACTGGTGCGCGACAAACGGATCGTCAATTTCAGGGTTCAGATACCCGACACGCCCGGTGTTCTGGGCAGGATTTCCAGCTTCATCGGTTCTCACGGGGCCAATATTCTGGAAGTCTCCCACCGGCGCATGTTCCTCGATATGCCCGCCAAGGGGGCGGAGCTGGAACTGATGGTCGAGACCCGCGACGGGCACCACGCCGAAACCCTGCTGGAGGCGATCCGGGGCCTCGGCTTCGTGGTGCGCCTGCTGGACGCGCCCGGCGGACGCGAATCGCCTTAAGAGTCGTGAAACCATGATTCCGGGCGCCAATTTTCCGATGTGGATCACTTTCGCGGTCATCGCCGTCGCGATCTATTCCTTTGTGCGCGAAAAACTGTCCATGGAAATCACCTCGATCTGGGTGATCGTTTCGCTGATCCTTGCCTTCACGATCGTTCCCGTGCCGGACGATGAGGGCAACAACCTGCTGTCGGCCGAACGCCTGCTTTCCGGCCTTGCCCATCCCGCGCTCGTCACCATTCTCGCCCTGCTGGTGATCGGCCAGGGCCTGTTCCAGACCGGCGCCCTGGACGGGCTGGCCCGCGGCCTCGGCGTCATGGGCTCGAAAGCGCCGAAACGCACCCTGCTCGCGGTGCTCCTGACCGCCGGCGTCACCAGCGCGTTTCTCAACAACACGCCGGTCGTGGTCATGTTCATCCCCATGATCACCAGCCTGTCGACGCGCATCGGCATCAACCCCTCCAAGACGGTCATGCCGCTGAGCTTCATCGCCATTCTCGGCGGCATGACCACACTCATCGGCTCGTCCACGAACCTGCTGGTCACCGGCGTTGCGGAGCGCCAGGGGTATGATCCGGTCGGATTTTTCGATTTCGTGGTGCCGGGTGCAATTCTGGCCGGGGCCGGCGCGCTCTATGTGCTGTTCGTGATGCCCCGCCTGCTGACGCCGCGAAAGACCCTCGCCGACAGCGTGAGCGGCCCCGGCGGACGCCAGTTCATCGCCCAGATCGAGGTGACCCCGGGCCACCCCCTCGAAGGGGCGACCCCGCTCGCCGGCATGTTTCCCGCGCTCAAGGACATGACCGTGCGCCTGATCCAGCGCGACGAGCACCCGTTTCTGCCGCCCTTTGAAGGCGTAACACTCCAGCCCGGCGATCTGGTTATCGTGGCCGCCACCCGCAAGGCGCTGACCGAAGCGCTGCATACCCGCGCCGGCATTCTGTCGGTCGAACCCCACGAAGACATCTCCACCGCAGGGCATGCGGCGAAACCCACCGGCGAACTGATGCTGGCCGAAGCGGTGCTGGCGCCGGGATCATCGTTGATCGGGCGCTCCATCGAACAGGTGGGGCTGCGCCATGAAACCGGCTGTATCGTCGTCGGCATCCAGCGGCGCAGCCGCATGATCCGCACCCGGCTTGGCGAAATCCGGCTGGCGGCGGGGGATGTCATTCTGGTGCTGGGGAACCGCGCCGATGTTCTGGAACTGCGCGCCAGCCGCGATTTCCTGCTGCTGGAATGGTCCGCCAGGGCATTGCCGAAATACGCCTATGCGGCCCGCGCCCGGTTTATCTTTCTGGCCACGATCACAGCGGCCGCGACCGGGCTGGTGCCAATCGTGGTGGCCGCCCTGGCGGGGGCCGCCGCAATGGTTCCCGCGCAATGCCTTAATGTGCGCCAGGCGGCGCGCGCCTTCGACCGGCGCATCTATCTGTTGATCGGCGCGTCCATCGCCATGGCCAGCGCGCTGGAGGACACCGGCGGGGCGGCGGCGATCGCCAATGGCCTGGTCAACGGACTGTCGGATGCCTCGCCCGCGGTGGTGGCTTCCGCGCTGTTTCTGCTGATTGCGGTGGCAACCAATTTCCTCAGCAACCATGCCGCCGCGGCGCTGTTTACCCCGATCGCGATCGACACCGCCATCACCTTGGGCGTGCCGCCGATGGTTTTCGTTCATCTGGTGATCTTCGCCGCCAACTGTTCTTTCGCCACGCCCATGGGCTACCAGACCAATCTGCTGGTCATGGGGCCGGGCCACTACCGGTTCAGCGACTTCACCCGCGCCGGCGTGCCCTTGATCGTCCTGATCTGGATTGCCTATACTTTGCTGGTGCCGTGGTACTATGGCCTGAACTGAGTGGATGCCGAAACAGCCCGATGAGTGAGCACGAGCGCAATCTTCCGCAATTCTACATCACGCCACCCCAATCATGCCCCTATCTGGCGGGGCGGCTGGAGCGCAAGGTTTTCACGCATCTCGTCGGCGATCAGGCGGTGTGGCTCAACAATACGCTTACCCATGGGGGGTTTCGCCGCAGCCAGAACATCGCCTACCGGCCGGCCTGCGAAAAATGTTCCGCCTGCGTCTCCGTGCGCGTGCGCGCGCACGATTTCCGGCCCTCGCGCTCCCAGCGCCGGGTCTGGAAGACCAACCGCGACATCACCGGCGTGGAGTGCGACCCGATTCCCGGCCCCGAGCACTATTCCGTTTTTCGCGGCTATATCGACAGCCGCCACGCCGGCGGCGGCATGGCCGACATGACCGTTCTCGATTTCGCCGCCATGGTGGAGGACAGTTCCGTCGACACACGGCTGGTCGAATACCGCACCCGCGCCGGCAATCTCATGGCCGTGACCCTGACCGATATTCTCGAAGACGGGTTGTCGATGATCTACAGCTTCTTCGAGCCCGACATGTTCGCCCGCAGCCCCGGCACCTTCATGATCCTCGATCACATCGAGCGCGCCCGCAAGATGGGCCTGGCTTATGTGTATCTGGGCTATTGGGTCAACGGATCGCGCAAGATGGAATACAAGAACCGCTTCCGGCCGCAGGAACACCTGAGCGTTGACGGCTGGCGGGTTGCCGGTGCGCATCATGGCGCCAGCAGCGACGCGGGATGAGCGGGCGCGGGCCTTCCGCGCGCGGGCGCGCGGGCACGGCGGCGCCAGGCCTGCCGGTGCTGACAGACCACCGCCGCGGGCTCACCATCACGTTTGTCGGCGGCCTGCTGCTGACCATCGACATTCCGCTGATCCGACTGGCCGGCACCGATGTGTGGACGTTCATGTTCGTGCGCGGGATGATGGTGTTCGCCACCCTGTGGCTGTACTGGCTGTGGCAGACCCGCGCGCGCAACCGCGTCATGGCCTTTGTCAACGGCATGGACGGGCTTGCCGCCGGGGTGCTCAACGCGCTGGCGACGGTCAGTTTCATGACGGCGCTCTACAATACGACGGCCGCCAATCTGGTGTTCATTCTGGCCTTCAATCCGATGGTCTCGGCCATTGTGTCGCGGATTTTTCTTGGCGAACGCATCGGCCTGGCCACCTGGCCCACCATCGCGGCGGCCTTCACCGGCGTTTTGATCATCGTTCATGACGGCTTGAGCGCCGGCAGCCTGTTCGGCGATCTCATGGCGTTCGTGACCGCCTGCCTGCTCGCCGTGTCGCTCACCATCATGCGCCGCAGCGGCAAGGACATGTCCTTGATGCCGGCATCCGCCAGCCTGTTATCGGCGTGCCTCGCCCTGTTCATGGCCCAGCCATGGACACTGAATGCGGTGCAATGGGGCTGGATGAGCCTCAACGGCATCCTCGTCATGCCCCTGGCGATGGCGCTGATGGCGCTCGGCACGCGCTACATCTCCGCGCCCGAAGTCGCCATGTTCTTCCTTCTGGAAACCGTGCTCACCCCGGTCTGGATCTGGCTGTTGTTTTCCGAAAGCCCCAGCCGGGCCAGCCTCGCCGGCGGTGCCATCGTCATCACCGCGCTCACGCTGCACAGCGTCTGGCGGCTGTGTGCGGGCAGGCAAAGGCCGGGACGCGTGAGACTGGCGCGGTGAGGAGAAACAATACGCTCGTCCTCCGCCTTGACCGGGGAGCCCGGCAAGCACGGGAGGTGCGGGCGCTATGGCGATGGCGGTTGCCGGATTGCCCGGTCGGGCCGGGCAATGACGAAGGGGCGAGCGGCAGTGACAGGGGGGAAAATTCTCACCCGAACCGGTTGTTCCTTGGAAACCCCTTCGGCGGCAGTCGCCCGGCTTGCGCCCGTGTGCCATGCCAGTCCTTGAGGTCGGTGACGGTCCAGGTGCGGCCTGAGGAATCAGTCCAGGTGAGGCCGGTCTCCTTGTCGAAGGTCTTGGCGTCCGACAGGCCGCCGTCCTTGTAGGATTGCAGCTTGACGCCGCGCCCCCGGGTCATTTCCGGCAGGTCCGCAAGCGCGAATGCCAGCAGTTTGCGGTTTTCCCCGATCACCGCGACCTGATCGCCCGCCACGCGCGCGCAGACCCTGGCTTCCGCCGGGAGTTTCACATTGAGCACCTGCTTGCCTTTTCGCGTATTAGCGAGCACCTCGTCCTCGGCCACCACAAAGCCGCGCCCGTCGCTGGCCGCCACCAGCCGCCTGGCGCCCGGCACATGGACAAACAGCGCAACGATATCTTCCGCTTCGCCGATATCGGCCATCAGGCGCACCGGCTCGCCGTGACCGCGCCCGCCGGGCAGGCGCTCGGCGGGGATGGTGAAAAACCTGCCATCCGTCGTGAACGCCAGCAGGGTGTCGGTGGTTTGCGCCGGAAACACGAAACGCGCGGCATCGCCGCTCTTGTAGGACAGCCCGGCGGCATCCTCCAGATGGCCGCGCATGGCGCGAATCCATCCCTTTTCCGAGCACACGACGGTGATCGGCTCTTTTTCGATCATCGCCTGCGCGATATCCACGTCAACCTTCGGTGTGTCCGCGAAACTGGTGCGCCGCCGGCCCAGTTCGCTGTCCGGGCCGAAAGTCTTGCGGGTTTCGCGGATTTCCGCGGCGATTTCGGCCCACTGCGCCTTGTCGGATGCCAGCAGCGTGCGAAGCTCGCCCTGTTCGCCCTCGAGCGTCTCGTGCTCGGTGCGCAGCGCCATTTCCTCCAGCTTGCGCAAGGAGCGCAAGCGCATGTTCAAAATCGCTTCGGCCTGTATATCGCTCAGTTCGAACGCCTTTTTCAATTCGGCTTTCGGTTCGTCTTCATGGCGGATTATGCGAATGACTTCATCCAGATTGATAAAAGCGACCAGATAGCCGCCGAGCACTTCCAGCCGGTGTGCGATTTTTTCCAGGCGATGTTGCGTGCGCCGCACCAGCACCACCTTGCGGTGATCGAGCCATTGGCGCAGCACATCGCGCAGGCTCAAGACCCCGGGCACGCGCCCGCCGCTCAAAACATTCATGTTGAGCGAAATGCGCGCCTCGAGATCGCTTACCCGGAACAGGCTTTCCATCAGCACCAGGGGATCGACGGTACGGCTTTTCGGCTCCAGCACGAGGCGGATGTCTTCGGCCGACTCGTCGCGGATGTCCCCCAGCAGCGGCAGTTTCCTGGCCAGCATCAGTTCGGCGATCTTTTCGATCAGCCGGGATTTGGGCACCTGATAGGGAATTTCGGTAACGACGATCCGGTAGCCCCCGCGCCCGGTCTTTTCGGTTTCCCAGCGCGCGCGCACGCGAAAACTGCCGCGCCCGGTCCGATAGGCCTCAACGATGGCGTCGCGCTCATCGACAATAATGCCGCCGGTCGGCAGGTCGGGGCCGGGCACCAGTTCAACCAGCTTGGCGGGCGTTGCGTTGGGAAACTTGATGAGATGCAGGGCTGCGGCGCACAGTTCGGCAGCGTTGTGGGGCGGAACGGACGTGGCCATGCCGACCGCGATGCCGGTCGAGCCATTGGCGAGAAGGTTGGGAAATCCGCCCGGCAGCACCACCGGCTCTTTTTCCTCGCCGTCATAGGTTTCGCGAAAATCGACGGTGTCCTCGTCGATGCCCTCCAGCAGCGCCTTGGCGACATCGCTCAGCCGGGATTCGGTATAGCGCATGGCGGCCGCGTTATCGCCATCGACATTGCCGAAATTGCCCTGCCCCTCGATCAGCGGATAACGCACGGCGAAATCCTGCGCCAGGCGCACCAGCGCGTCATAGACCGCCTGATCGCCATGGGGGTGATATTTGCCGATGACATCGCCCACGACGCGCGCGCATTTCTTGAAGCCGGAGCCCGGATCGAGCTTCAGTTGCCGCATGGCGTAGAGCAGCCGCCGGTGCACGGGCTTGAGCCCGTCGCGCACATCGGGCAGCGCGCGGTGCATGATGGTGGAGAGCGCATAGGCCAGATACCGCTCTTCCAGCGCATCGCGCAGATTGACGGTTTCGACGCCGCCGGAATCGGGAATATTTTCGTGCTCGGTCATGATTCGGCCTTATAGCACGCGCTAAATACCGGCGACAGTGGACCCCGGCTGACAAAGAAAAAGAGGTCCCATGCGAACCAGAAGGAAAGCTGCCAAACCCCGTCTCGTTTATCTCGCCAAAAGTGAAGCGCCCGTGAAATGGGCCTGGGACGGGTTCGATGACAAGCGCGGTTTCGTATACGCCACCTACCGATGGGGCGTTTTGATCGTCAGTCATGACGGCCGGAAGATCCTTGAACGCAAGGTCGGCGGCGATGAGGACGAAAGCATTTCCAGGGCGGATCTGCTCAAGCAACTCGACGGCTATTTCGATACAGCCCTTTTCGAGAACGGCACCATTTGCGACTGCGGCCATGCCTATGAGCGCAAGATGGAGCCGGAACACTGCTATCATTGCGGAGAAAATCCGTGCCGCGAGGGGCTGTTGAAGACCATCAAGCCCAAGGGGCCGATCCGTCAGGCGCTGCGCCACGTTCTGCACTAGAAGAACGCGCGATGCCGGAGGGTAAGGCATGGCTTGTGATTCAGCCGCTTTGCTTTACCGTCCGGCCTCATGCAATCGACGAAAAAAGCCACCCTGTGGATGGCGGCATGGCTTGCCTGCATGGTGGCGATGGCCATCGCCGGGCGAGAGCTGACCAAAGACCTGCCGGTGTTTGTGCTCATGCTGCTGCGCTCGGTGATCGGGCTGGCGGTCATCGCGCCGTTCGTGCTGAAAAACCGGGCCGCGCGCACGCGCCGGCCGTGGCTGCACCTGTGGCGCAATCTGGTGCATTACACCGCGCAATATGCCTGGTTCTTCGCCATCACCCTGATCCCGCTTGCGCAGGTTGTCGCCATTGAATTCACCCTGCCGATCTGGACCGCCATTCTGGCCGCGCTGTTTCTCGGCGAACGGCTGGGCGGCTACCGCATCGCGGCGGTCGCACTCGGGTTCGCCGGAGTGCTGATCATTGTCAGACCCGGCATTTCGGCGATTGAACTCGGCCAGATGGCCGCGCTCTATGCGGCTGTCGGATTTGCCGTGTCCCTGACCATGACAAAATCACTGACGAAAGACGACAGCGCCCTCACCATTATCTTTTTCATGCTGGGGATTCAGACGCTGATCGGGCTCTTGCCGGCACTTCATGTGTGGACCTGGCCGCCGCTTGCGGCCTGGCCCTGGGTGGCGGTGGCGGGGTTAGCCGGCACGGTTTCCCACTATGCCCTGGCGCGCGCCATGGCCCATGCCGACGCCACCCTCGTCGTGCCCATGGATTTTCTGCGCGTGCCCTTGACGGCGCTTGCCGGCTATCTGCTCTATGCGGAGAAAGTGGACCTCTTCCTGGTCGCCGGGACCGCGTTGATCCTGAGCGGAAATCTGGCCAATCTGAAACGCGACACGGCGCGCACCGGCGTGTGAGTGCGGCGGGCGATGCGCAATGGACACGCACGGTGGCACCCGGGTAGCATTTGCTGTTTCAATCGGGAGGGCACGAACTGATGGCCAAGCTGCAAACCTTCGAAAATCTGGTTGACGGCAAGCGGGTCAAGGCCGAGGACGGGGGAACGTTCGAGAGCTTCGATCCCTTCACGGGCAGGCCCTGGGCGCTGATCCCGCGTTCCACGCCGCGCGATGTGGATGTGGCCGTCACCGCCGCCCATCGCGCCTTCACAAACAGCGACTGGCCAGCCCTGAGCGCCTCCGCCCGCGGCCGGCTGCTGGTGCGCTTCGCCGATCTGGTGGCGCAGAACGCGGATCGTCTCGCCGCCCTTGAAACCCGCGACAACGGCAAGCTGATCGCCGAAATGTTGGGGCAGCTCAACTATCTGCCGGAATGGTACCGCTATTTCGGCGGGCTGGCCGACAAGATCGAAGGCGCGGTCCTGCCCATGGACAAGCCGGGCATGTTCGCCTTCACCCGCCATGAGCCGCTCGGCGTCATCGCCGCCATCACCGCGTGGAATTCGCCGTTGCTGCTGATGAGCTGGAAACTGGCGCCGGCCCTTGCGGCGGGCAATACGGTGGTCGTGAAACCGTCGGAATTCGCGTCCGCCTCGACCCTCGCCTTCGTGGCGCTGTTCGAGGAAGCCGGATTTCCGCCCGGCGTGGTCAACACGCTCACCGGGTTCGGCGCCGAAATCGGGCCCGCGCTGACGGCCCACCCGCTGGTCGCCAAGGTGGCGTTTACCGGCGGCGACGGCACCGGCCAGAGGGTTTATGAATCCGCTGCCGCCGGTCTCAAACGGGTCAGTCTGGAACTGGGCGGCAAGTCGCCCAATATCATTTTCGCGGATGCGGATCTGGACAATGCGGTGAACGGCGCGATCTCGGGCATCTTCGCAGCCTCCGGCCAGACCTGCATGGCCGGCTCGCGGCTGCTGGTGGACAGGTCCATCCATGATGAGGTGATCGAGCGGATCACCGCCATTGCCGGTTCGGCGCGCATGGGCGACCCGGCTGATATGGACACCCAGGTAGGGCCGATCACCACCCTGCCCCAGCACGAGCGGGTGCTGGAGATGATCGACGCAGGCAGGAAGGACGGTGCGAAAATCGCGCTCGGCGGCGGCAGGCCCGCGGCGCGGCATCTGAAGGATGGCTGGTTCGTGGAGCCGACCATCTTCACCGGCGTCAACAACCGGATGCGTATCGCGCGCGAGGAGATATTCGGCCCCGTTCTCTCCATCATTCCGTTCGAGAACGAAGATGACGCCGTCGCCATCGCCAACGATACGGTCTACGGGCTGGCTTCCGCCGTGTGGACCCGCGATATGGGCCGCGCCATGCGCATGTCGGAGCGGTTGCAGGCCGGGACCGTGTGGATCAACGCCTATCGGGTGGTCAGTTACATGGCGCCTTTCGGCGGCTACAAACGCAGCGGCATCGGGCGCGAAAACGGCCAGGCGATGATTATGGACTACCTCCAGACCAAGACCGTTTGGATGGACACCACCGGCACCACCGCCAATCCGTTTGTATTGCGCTAGCGCTCCGTCAGGGCGACGCGGCGAGGCCCGATATCATGGTTTCGCGCGACAGCGGTCTGTCCAGTCCGCGCGGCCCCCACACATGGCGCTGCAGAAAAAACCCGGTCAGCGCGAAGCCCGCAACGATCTGCTCGCCATCGGGCGCGGCGGCGTCCTGCCCGTTCGCCGCCAGCAGAAAGGCGGGAAGCGCCAGCAGCCTGTCCTTGTAGGGTTCGCCGGCGCTGGCGCTCACCGCCCTGGCTGATTTCGGCGACACATAGATCAGTTCATCCTTGCGCCCGGTGGCCGCGCATTCGCCAAGATCGAGACCGAACCCGAGATCGTCCAGCAGGCCCAGTTCCCAGCGCGCCATCATGGCCGGCCACAGGTCGCCGGCCTCCAGCGCTTCAAGCACCATCACGAACACATCGTAAAGCCGGGGATGAGCCTCCCGTTCGGGCAGCAATGCGGCCAGTTGGCACAGTGAATTAAGAGCGGCCAGCTTCGCGCGCTGCGACATCAAGGAGGCGGCGCGCAGATGTTCGGGCTCTATGGTGAAATGGCCCAGATGCTCCGAAAGCCGGGCGCGCCAGAGCGCCTGGACGCCATTGCCGGGCTGGAGCACCGCGCGCAGCCGCCGCGAGCGCCCGCCGCGCACAAGACCCAGATGGCGGCCGTGCCGGCGCGTGAAAATATCGACGATCGCACTGGTCTCGCCATGCCGCCGCACGCTGAGGACGGTTCCGTTTTCCCGCCATTCCATAAGATCAACAGCAATGCCCCATCGATCCCAATTCGTCAAATGGCCCGTAACGGCGGGAATGCCGGTCAGTGATGCTGCCTGCCGGCCGGCGCCGCGGCGGTGCGCGCCGCGCCGGCCCGTCTCTTGAGCGGCAGCGCGGATGGATCGTCGCGCAACGCAAACAATTCCATTTTCTGGCTGACCCCCTCCAGACGGTGCAGCCCGGCCGATACCCACAGTTCCGGCTCCAGATCGGCAATTTCCTTGGTCGCCAGCGCGTTGGGCTCGACGGATTTGGTCAGTTTCTCGATGCGCGCGACTTCATTGACCGTCGGCCCGATTACCGAGAAGGACAGCCGGTGCGGCACGCCGATATTCCCGAACATGACGGTCCCGGTATTCAGCCCGATGCCAAACCGGATATCGGGAAGTCCGGCTTTTTTCCGCCGCGCGTTGGTGGCTTCCACGGCCTTCTGGGAATTTCGCATGGCCAGCGCGGCCGCACGCGCGGCAGCTGGAAGATCATCCTTCCCCTGATAGGGAAAAATGGCGAGCACGGCGTCGCCGACAAAATCGAGCACATCGCCGCCGGCCTCGATTATGGGCGTCGCGGAACATTCGAAATAGCAATTGAGCAGGCCGATGAACTCCTCGCTGCTCATGGTATCGGCCAGCGCGGTAGACCGGCGCAGATCGCTGTACCACACGATCGCCTTTGTCGCATGGCCGTCGCCACGGCGGATCTCCCCGCGCAGGACCCGGTCGCCGGCCTGCCTGCCCAGATAGGTCTCGGTGATGTTGCGGGCGATACGCGCCTGGATCGCCGTCTTGCACGCCACCGCGAACCGGCGCTGGATGCGCTTCAGCGTCGCGATATCGTTGTCGCTGAACCCGCCCGCGCGGTCGGGCGACCATGTCACGACGACGCCCGGCGCCGACTTTGCATCGCCGCCCACCACACCGGGAAAAACCGTCTTGATCATGAGATAGTCGGTCAGGCCCTGCTCGGCCAGTTCTTCCAGAAGAGTGAAATCGACAACCTTGTCCGGCCCATCGAGGCGGCGTCTGAGAACGGTTACTTTGTGATCGGCCAGATATTTCACAGGACTGCGCAGCCATTCATCGGACTCGATATCCTGGTGCGCGAATTGCGACAGGGTCGTTTTCTCGCCCCGCTTCCAGAGAACGGTTTCGGCCTGAAACAGGGGATGCAGCGTCGGCCAGATCAATCTGGCCCGGGCAATCGGCACGCCGACCGCGTGAAGCCGGTGGCAGACCCCTTCGAACATTTCAGCGATATCCGGCTCACTCAGGGCCTGATCGACCAGCCATTCCGCTATTTCCGATACAAGCGCTGTGTCAGCCATGCCGGGGATTGTCCTGATTGTGCCGCTGGCGCGTATCCGTCAATCGTCGCGCGCAAGCCTCACAGATAATGCCGAATGCCGCAAGGTCAAGTTATGCCCCCACCGGCGTACCGCTCATCGGCGTCGCCGGCGGTCCCGAGATGAAGGTCTTCGCGCCCGGCGAAACGATATTGCCGCGCCGTTCAGGCACAATCGCGGAAATGGCGGCAAGCCCGGCCAGCCTCTTGAAGGATTTTCCATGCTCAGGCTTTCGGATAGTCCAGCCCCATGGCGCGAAAGCGTTCGGGATCATCCCCCCACCCGCGCCTTACCTTGACAAACAAGAACAGATGCACCGCAGCGCCGATGGCGGTGGAAATTTCCGCGCGCGCCTGCGCCCCTATCGCCTTGATGGTCTGCCCGTTCCTGCCGATGACGATTTTTTTCTGGCTGTCGCGCTCAACGAAAATAACCTGCTCGATGCGCACCGACCCGTCCTTTCTGCGCGTCCAGCTTTCGGTTTCCACCGTCGAGGCATAGGGCAGTTCCTCGTGCAGGCGCAGATAGAGCTTTTCGCGCGTGATTTCAGACGCCATCTGGCGCATCGGAATATCGGCGATCTGATCTTCGGGATAGAGCCACGGACCCCGTGGCACGGCCCTGGCGAAGGTCTGTTTCAGGTCCGCGACCCCGTCCCCGCTCAGGGCCGACACCATGAAGGTCCGCGTGAAACCGGCCCGTTCGTTCAACGCCGCCGATATCTCCAGCAGCGCGGTGCGCGACACCAGATCGATCTTGTTGATCACCAGTACAGGCTTGCGCGCAAGGCCCTCAATCCGGGAAAGCAGGGCCAGGCTTTCCGGCTTCTCCCACTGGCGCGCATCCACCAGCACCGCGACCGCGTCGGCATCCGCCGCACCGCTCCAGGCCGCCTCCACCATGGCTTCGTCGAGCCGGCGTCTGGGCACAAAAATTCCCGGCGTATCGACAAAGATGATCTGGCTTTGCCCCTCAAGGGCCACCGCACGGATGCGAAAGCGCGTCGTCTGCACCTTGTGTGTCACGGCCGCCACCTTGGCGCCCACCAGCGTGTTGAGCAGCGTGGACTTGCCGGCATTGGGCGCGCCGATCAGCGCGACAAAGCCGCAGCGCCGTTCGCCGGGGCCGGCCTGGTCCCTCGTGCTCATTTGCGTTCCCGCGCAGGGTCGTTGCGCTTCAAGAACCTTTTCGCCGCAACCTGTTCGGCCGCCTGTTTGGAAGTCCCCTCCCCGCGCACCGCGTCATATCCCTCGATTTCGACAGAGATGGTGAACACCGGCGCATGTTCCGGGCCCGAGCGCGCCGTGACACGGTAGGAAGGGCGCGCCAGCCGGCGCGACTGCGCCCATTCCTGCAACGCGGTCTTGGCGTCCCGGGGCACCGATTTCACCGACCGCAGATGCGGCCGCCAGAAGCGCTCGATGAAGCGCCGCGCCGCCGCCAGCCCGCCATCGAGATAGATGGCCGCGATCAGGGCTTCGCAGGCATTGCCCAGAACCGCCATTTTCCCGCGCCCCCCCGCCCTGTCCTCGCCCTCGCCGAGAAACAGGTATTTGCCAAGATTGATTTCGCGCGCGACCCTGGCGCAGGTCTCCTTGCGCACAAGGGCGTTGAAGCGGCGAGCAAGATCACCCTCATCGCTTTGCGGATAGGCGGCAAACAGCAGTTCCGATATCACCAGCCCCAGAACCCGGTCGCCCAGAAACTCGAGACGCTCATTGTTGGCCATGGGGCCTGTGCCGGCGCGCGCATCGAAGCTCGCATGGACAAGGGCGGTGCGCAGAAGAGTATCATCGGAAAAGTCATGGCCGATGAGCGCCATCAGCTCCTCGCGATTGCCCGGCGCGCCCACAGGCCCTCACTTGACGGTGGTGAAGAAACGGCTCCAGCGGATTTCGGAGGGCCAGCGCCAGAATTCCCAGAACCGCGCACCGCCGCCGACGGAAAAGAAGATTATTTCCGCGCGTCCCACGAAGTTCTCAAAAGGAACAAACCCCACCTCGCTCAGGAACCGGCTGTCGGTCGAATTGTCGCGATTGTCACCCATCATGAAATAATGTCCGGCGGGCACCCGGTATTCGCGCGTGTTGTCGGCATAGCCCTGCCGGGTCAGGTCGAGTGTGGTATATTCGACGCCTTCGGGCAGACGCTCCCGGAAACGGGCGACGCGGCGCGTGTTGACAGGGCCGATCCGTTCGACAAAATCGTCCACCCGTTTGCGCGGCACGGGCTGCGAATTGATATACAGCACCCCGTCCCTCATTTGAATGACATCGCCCGGCAGGCCGATGACGCGCTTGATGTAGTCGGTCGCGTTGTCACGGGGAAGTTTGAAAACCGCGACATCGCCTCGCTCGGGCTTGCTCGCCCAAATCCGTCCCGAAAACAGCGACAGGCCGAAAGGCAGGGAATATTTCGAGTATCCGTAGCTGAATTTTGAAACGAACAGATAGTCGCCAACCAGCAGCGTCGATTTCATCGAGCCGGAGGGTATGTTGAACGGCTGATACAGGAATGTTCGCACGATCATCGCCAGGATCAAGGCATGAATGATGACGCGGACAAACTCACCGAAACCGCCCTCGCCAGATTTGCTTTTCTGTTTCGAATCTTCACTGGCTTCGGTCATGGCACTGAATCGAGCCTCTTTGTGGGGCGGGGATATGGGCGACGCGATCTCACAGGCGGACATATAGCGTCTGCATGACGCCGTTGCAAACGGTGCCGGGCCCGCGGCCTTTGGCGCGATCGCTTGTTCAGTTCACGCGCGCGATAATGACAAAGGCCTGCGCGAGGGGATAGTCGTCCGTGATGGTAAGGTGTATGTCGGCGCGCGCGTGCGGGCCCGCAAGCTGCTCCAGGCGCTTCAGCGCGCCACCGGTCAGTTTCAGCGTCGGCCTGCCCGAAGGCAGATTGACCACCCCCATGTCACGCCAGTAAACGCCCTGGCGCAGACCGGTCCCCAGCGCCTTGGAGCAGGCCTCCTTCGCCGCGAAGCGCTTTGCGTATGAGGCCGCCCGGGCGGCGCGGCGGTCGGACCTGGCCCGTTCGGTTTCGGTAAAAACCCGATGGGTAAAACGCTCCCCAAACCGCTCCAGCGTATGCTCGACACGGCGGATATCGATCAGATCGCTGCCAATCCCGATAATTATGCCCGTGCCTCCGCCATCAACGCGCGCATCCGTCCGATACTTTCCGCCAGACCGCAGAATATGGCCTCGCCAATCAGGAAATGTCCAATATTGAGTTCGACGATATCGCCGATCGCGGCCACCGGGCCGACGGTCGCAAAACTCAGACCATGGCCGGCGTGCACTTCCAGGCCAAGTCCCGCCGCGCCTGCGGCCGATTGGCGAATGCGTTCGAGTTCGCGCGCGGCACCCGCCGCGCCGCCCTCGCCAAACGCATCGCAATAGGTGCCGGTGTGAAATTCAACGATGTCGGCGCCAACGCCCCGCGCGGCCGCGATCTGGTTCTCGTCGGGATCGATAAACAGCGAAATCCGGATGCCGGCCTCGCGCAGCGCCGCAACAAACGGGGCCAGCAGGTCCATGCCGCCGGCCACATCGAGGCCGCCTTCGGTGGTCAGTTCCTCGCGCCGCTCGGGCACCAGGCAGCACGCGTTGGGCCGGTGGCGCAGCGCGATATCGAGCATTTCGGGGGTCGCGGCCATTTCCAGATTGAGCGGCAGGGCGATCTCGCGGCGCAGGGCCGAAATATCGTCATCGCCAATGTGACGGCGGTCCTCGCGCAGATGCGCCGTAATGCCGTCCGCGCCGGCTTCTTCGGCGTGTTTGGCGGCGCGCAGCGGCTCTGGATGCGTCCCCCCCCGCGCGTTGCGGATCGTTGCAACGTGATCGATGTTGACGCCAAGCCTCAGGGTACCCGGCCTTGCTTTCCCGGTCATGTTTCCTTGCCTGCGACCGGGCGCCGGTCCGCGCCCTTGGCGACCGGCGGATTCGGCGCGGGCGCAACGGGTCCCGCCCTTCGCCTGCCGCGCTCCTGGCAGCGGGCAAGGGTCCTGCGCCGCTTGGCCTGATAGGCTTGAACGGCCCACCGGACCGGAAAATAGCAGATTGTCGCGCCCAGGATACCGAGGGGAATTCCGCCCACCAGCATGGGCATGAAGACCGGCAGAACGCGATCTGAAAATTCCGTCCACACCGCGACCGGGTTCGTCATCATCGCGAACAGGGAAAGCGTTGGCATGTCGATTTCGCCCGGCGCCGGCCCTTCGCCGCCAAGTATGAACTTGCCGAGCGAATAGGCTCCATACCAGATGAACGGAAAGGAAACCGGATTGCCGACAAATGTTCCAAACGCGGAGGCAAGCAGATGCCCCCGGGTCAACATCGCGCCCAGAAAGCCGATTACGAAATGAAACCCCATCAGCGGTGTGAACGAGGCAAACGCCCCGCAGGCGAATCCCATCGCCACCTCATGGGGCGTTCCCGACATGCGCTTGACCCGCTGCCAGGCATAGCCGATCGTCCGCCTCCAGCCGGAGCGCGGCCACAACAAGGTCCGCAATTTCTCGGAAAAGCTGGGCTTTTCTCGTCTCTTGAACAACATAACACGTCTGCTTCTTGCACTTCTGATCGGCCGGAAAACCGGTGTTCCGGGCCGATCAGCCGACGAGCCGCGTTGCGGAATTGACCGCGGGCTGTCTGCGTATCTCTGAAAGAATACGATTCAAATGTTTAAGACTCCATATCTCTATCTCCAAATGCATCTCGAAAAAGTCGGCCGCCCGCATCGGGATCGAGAGATTTGAGATATTGCCGTCCTGCTCGCCGATCACGCTCGCCAGGCCAGCGAGCGCGCCCGGCTCATTCATCAACACAACGCTGATGCGCGCAGGAAACCTCACCTTGTCGTCTTCATCCACGTCCCAGGCAAGATCGACCCAGCGTTCGGGCTCGTCTTCAAACCCGGCCAGCGCTTCGGCCTGTATCGGATAGACCGTGATGCCCTCGCCAGGCGTCACGATCCCGACGATCCGGTCGCCGGGCACCGCCCCCCCGTCCGGGGAGAATTTCAACGGCAGATCGCGCCCGTGCCCGCGGATTTTCAGCACCCGGCCGTCATCGGATTTCGTTTTGTCCCTGTTTTTCGCTTTTCGCGACCTGGCGCCAAACCGCGGCGCAAGTTTGATGGCGTTGCCCAGCTTGTACCACCGCTCGCGGGTGCCGGCGGACGGCGGCGGGGCGGGGGTTGTTTTTGCAGCATCCTTTACAGCGCCCGCGGCGTTGGCCCTGCCGGCGGGGTTCGGTATCAGGTTGGCGATTTCACGTGCCGCCAGTTCACCGCGGCCGATGGCCGCAAGCGCGTCCTCCACATCGCTCCAGCCCAGTTGCCTGACCGCCTTTACAAGGTCGGCGTCGTGAAGCAACCGCTCCTTGCGGCTCAGGACGCGGCCCAGGATCTCGCGGCCCAGTCCCGCATATTGCCGGCGCACCGCCGCCCGGGTCGCGCGGCGGATGGCGGCCCTGGCCTTTCCCGTCGCCGCATAGGATTCCCACGCCGCCGGCGGCGTCTGCGCATTGGAGCGCACGATGTCGACTTCATCGCCATTGTCCAGTTGCGTAATCAGCGGCGCGCTGCGCCCGTTGATCCGGCAGCCGACGCAACTGTCGCCGACATCGGTATGCACCGCATAGGCGAAATCAATGGGGGTCGCCCCGCGCGGCAGGGCGATCAGATGCCCCTTGGGGGTGAAGCAGAAAACCTGGTCCTGAAACAGTTCGAGTTTCGTGTGTTCAAGAAACTCGACCGGCCCCGCGCCTTCCGAAAGCATGTCAATAAGCTGGCGCAACCAGCGATACGCGTTGGTATCCTTGCCGTTGGCCTTGGCCAGGGGAACCGCACCCTTGGCCCCGTTGCCCGCCCCGTTGACGGCATCCTTGTAAAAGGCATGGGCCGCAATCCCGCGCTCGGCGACATCGTGCATCCGGTGGGTGCGGATTTGCAGTTCCACGCGCTGGCGCCCCGTCCCGATCACCGTGGTGTGGATCGAGCGATAGTCATTCTGCTTCGGGTTCGACACATAGTCCTTGAACCGCCCCGGCACCATGCGCCAGGCCTGGTGAACGATGCCCAGCGCCCGGTAACAGTCATCCTCGCTGTCCACGATCACCCGGAACCCGAAAATATCGGAAAGCTGCCCCAGCGATATGGTCTGGCGCTGCATTTTGCGCCAGATGGAACAGGGACGTTTTTCGCGCCCCTGAACCAGCGCCTTGATGCCGCCGGCGGCGAGCCGCTCCTTGAGTTCGTTCTCGATTTCGATGAGCAGGTCGCCGTTTTCCGCGCGCAGCGCCTCAAGCCGGCTGACGATGGTGGCGCGCGCCTCCGGGTCGATGACCCCGAAGGCCAGGTCTTCCAGTTCCTCGCGCATCTGCTGGATGCCCATGCGCCCGGCCAGCGGGGCGTAGATATCCATGGTTTCATGCGCGATGCGCTCGCGCTTTTGCGGACTGACGAATTCCAGCGTCCGCATGTTGTGCAGCCGGTCGGCAAGCTTGACCAGCAGGACGCGGATATCATCGGCCACGGCAAGCAGCAGCTTGCGCAGATTTTCCGCCTGGGCTGCTTCCTTCGACATCAGATCGAGACGCCAGATCTTGGTCAGGCCATCGACCAGCGACCCGATTTCATCGCCGAACAGTTCATTGATTTCAGATTGGGTCGCGGATGTATCCTCGATCGTGTCGTGCAGCAGCGCGGCGGCGATCGTCGCGTCGTCCAGCTTCAGATCCGTCAGGATCGCCGCCACTTCGAGAGGATGGGAGAAATAGGGATCGCCGGACGCACGAACCTGCGAACCATGCGCCTTCATGGCGTAGACATAGGCTCTGTTCAACAGCGCTTCATCGGCGGACGGATCATAGGCGGTGACCCGTTCCACCAGTTCATACTGGCGCATCATGACACGCCACTCCCATCTGTGCGGGGCGCAGAGGGTGGTTGCAGATACTCAGGGGATAGCGTTTCCCTAGAGCGTGTCCTTGTTATACGGAACCATTTGATGGACCAGATCAGGTCACTCGGCCAGGCGCGAACCGCCGCGCGGTCTGGTTGACCGGGCAAGGTTCGCAACGCCGCCGATGGGCTGATCCGGCCCACCGGGGGGAAGGGTTTTCGCGCTTTCTGGACATCGTCAGGCTTTCCTTTCGGTCGGCCAGACCAAGGCCGGAAGCCTGCCTTGCCAGCAAACGCGAAAATCCGGTCAAATGATTCCATATAACAAAGACACGCTCTAGTACCCGGTGCGCCCGCTTCCAGAAGACTCAAGCGGCGGCAGCCCTTCCAGACCACGCAGCAGATCTTCTTCCGTCATGCGATCCATGGGCTTTTCGGCATCCGGCATATCGCCAGCCGCCTCTTCGGCGGCCTCTTCGCCAGGTGCGCTCAGGACTGGAACTTCATCAGGTTCTGGCTCGTCCACCTCGACATGTTTTTGCATGGAGTGGATCAAGTCCTCGCTCAAATCATCGGTGTTGATGGTCATTTCCGCGATCTCGCGCAACGCGACGACCGGGTTCTTATCATTGTCGCGCTCAACGGTCAGCGGTGCGCCCTGCGAGATGGTGCGCGCACGGTGGCTGGCCAGCAACACCAGATCGAACCGGTTCGCGACCTTGTCAATGCAATCCTCAACGGTTACCCGTGCCATCGGCAGGACTCCTGATCAAACTGATTGAAAAATATCGCCATAAGTTGGTCCCTATGTATGCATTCGCGTTTGCTAAAGCAAGCTTTATTGCGCTGCGAAAAAGCCGCAACGCGGACGCTCGCGGGCGCGGCGGCCTCACCCCACGGCGCTCCCGGCCGGTCCGCTCACCCGCCCCTCGCGCGCGCGCACACGATTGAGCATCTGCACCGGCGTCAGACCGTTGAGCGGATGATGCCAGCGCGGCGCAATTTCGCGCAGCGGCTCAAGAACAAATGCGCGTGCCGCGATCTCAGGGTGCGGCAGGATCAGCCGCGAACACCCCCGCCTGATCACCCCGTGCCAGTCGAGAATGTCGATATCGAGCACGCGCGCGCCCCAGCGCCGCCCCCTCCTGCGCCCGGCCAGACGCTCGATCCGCTGACAGCGGGTCAACAGGGCCTCCGGCGGCACATGCGCCTCGATCGCCACGACACCGTTCACAAAGGCCGGCTGCCCGAGAACGCCCCATGGCGTGCTCGCGACCCAACTGGAGCGGCGGGCCACGGTGATGCCGGCGGCGCGCATGCAGGCCACGGCAAAATCGAGCGTATCGGCCGGCGCGCCGGCGCGTCCCGGCAGATTGGCGCCCAGGCCAAGCAGAATCACGGCAGCCGCCGCGCCACCGCGGCGGCCCGCATCCTTGCCTCCCCCCGCCGCGATGGTGCATAGGATGGCGGGACAATCGCAACGGAGGCGCCGGGACGCGCGCCGCCACAGGCGCCCCGGCCCGGCCGCGGCCGCTGAATTTTCGGAAAGAAACTTGATTTATATATGCTTTTCAAAGGTTTACACAAATGTACTTTTATCCCGAAGAACGCCTCGCCGTGTTCATAGACGGCGCCAATCTCTATGCCTCCGCCAAGGCGCTTGATTTTGACATCGACTACAGGCGCCTGCTCGACATGTTCCGCACCAAAAGCCAGCTCGTGCGCATGGTCTACTATACCGCCATCATTGAAGATCAGGACTATTCGCCGATCCGCCCGCTCATCGACTGGCTCGACTACAACGGCTATACCATGGTGACCAAGCCGACCAAAGAATTTACCGACGCGGCAGGCCGGCGCAAGATCAAGGGCAACATGGACATCGAACTGGCCGTCGATGTCATGGAAATGTCCGCGGCCCTCGATCATGTGGTGATCTTTTCCGGCGACGGGGATTTCCGCGCCCTGGTCGAGGCGGTGCAGCGCAAGGGAAAACGGGTCAGCATCATATCGACCATGGCCAGCCGCCCGCCGATGGCGGCCGACGAATTGCGGCGGCAGGCCGACCACTTCATCGACCTTGCCGACCTGAAAGACGAGATCGGCCGGCCCATGAGCGAGCGTGCGCCGCGCGATGACGATATGCCCGAGCGCGCGATCCACCCCGGCGAGACCGGCGCGGACCTGTAATGGCGAGGCTGCCGGAAGACGGGGCGGCGGCGCCCGGCGGTCCGCCTTCCGATTGCCGCAAATGCGGCAGGCTTGCCGCTTTTCGCGATGATCTGCGCGCGCGCGAACCCGCCTGGTTCAACGCGCCCGTGCCCTCGTTCGGCGATGCCGCCGGGCGCCTGCTGATCGTCGGGCTCGCGCCCGGCATGAGGGGGGCGAACCGGACCGGGCGGCCCTTCACCGGGGATTTTGCCGGCGACCTGCTGTATGAAACCCTCGCCAGATTCGGCTTCGCCAACGGCAAATATCGCGCCGCATGCGATGACGGGCTGGCCCTGAACGACTGCCTCATCACCAACGCGGTGCGCTGCCTGCCGCCCCGCAACAAGCCGGTTGGCGCCGAAATCCGCCAGTGCGGCGCCTATCTCAGGGCAACGATCGAAGCGATGCCGAATCTGCGGGTGCTGCTGGCGCTGGGGCGCATTGCCCACGACGCCACCTTGTCATCGCTTGGCAGGAAACGCAGCGCCTGTGCATTCGGCCATGGCGCGTGTCATGAGTTCGGGTCGCTCGTTCTTTTCGACAGCTATCACTGCTCGCGCTACAACACCAACACCCGCCGGCTCACGGTGGAGATGTTCGAGGCGGTATTCGAAAAAATTTCCGCCCGGCTTGCCTGAATGTTGATGTATTTGCCGATTACGACTATGAAAGGCTTGAGCGCCGATCGAGCGCCGGGCAGAGAGTGCGGGCCATGGTGGCGTTCGGATAGGGCGATGCGGGGTGCGAAGGTGAGGGTATCGCGTTTGGCGCAAGGGGGCCGGTACCGTCCGGGAACAGGGCTTTTGCGCCTCTGCTCCGCGCTGGGCCTTGCATTGCTGCTTGGCCTGTCGCCGGCCGGCGGCGCGGAGCGCGCCTCGGCGAATCAGCCGCTGTTGCCGCCAATGGCGCCTGAACGCGGCAAGGCCAATGCCGTCACGGTCTATGGCGGCGTCGCCGCCGTTACCGATTTCACCACCATCATCACCCAGCCCTGGCGCGTTGACTGGGTCAAGGTCCGGTTCATCGGTGCGAGCTATTCGCGGCGCATCGGCACTTTGCGTGATGTGTTCGGAAGCTGGGGCGAGAGTTTCGCCATCGAGGCCGAAGCGGGCGCCGGCCTCCGGTTCGGCTCCGAATCCCTTGGGGAATTCTGGGGCGCGGCCTATTTGCGGTTCGACGCTTTTCCCTGGAACGACATTGTCTATACCACCATCGCAGGCAGCCTCGGCCTCAATCAGCTGACCAGATCATCGCCCTATGAGCGGCGGCGCAATTCCGGGGGCAACAACTCCAATCTGCTGCACTACTTCGCGCCGGAAATCACGATTGCGGATCCCGACAACAAGGATCTTGAAGCGGTGTTCCGGCTGCACCACCGCTCCGGTGTTTTCGGCCTTTTCAACGGCGTGTCGACGGGATCGAACATTCTCACGATCGGGGTGCGCAAGCGGTTCTGAAACGGCCTATCCGCCGAGATAGAGCCTTTGGACACGCGGGTCGGCGGCAAGCTCGCCGCCTTTGCCGGTGAGGCGGTTCTCGCCCTGCTCAAGAACATAGCCGCGCACCGAGATCGCCAGCGCCATGGCGGCGTTCTGTTCGACCAGCAACACCGAGACGCCGCGATCGCCCATTGCCCTGATGCCGGAAAATATTTCCCCCACCGCATCTGGCGCCAGGCCGAGCGAGGGTTCATCGAGCAACACCAGCGCCGGATCGAGGAGATCTATGCGCGCCAGCGCGAGGCGCTGACGCTGGCCGCCGGAAAGAGCGTGCACCGCCCCGTGCTGGCGCGCGCGCATCCAGGGGTGGATATCCAGAACACGCTCGATGCGCTCCTTTAGCTGCCGGTTGTCGGCAATCTGGTGGCCGCCAAGCTCCAGGTTCTCGCGCAGGCTCATCTGATCGAACACATTGCGCCCCTGAGGTACGAATATCAGCCCATCGGCGGTGTTTTCAGCACAAGATCGCCCGGATATTTCGCGCCCGTCGAAAACGATCCTGCCCTTGGTTGGCGCGATTTCGCCCGCGATGGCGCGCAGAACCGTCGATTTGCCGGCGCCGTTGGGGCCGATCACGGCAACGATTTCACCAACGCCGACGTCAAGCGAGATATCGCGGATGACCGGCCGCGCGCCGTAGCCGGCGGTCAGGTTTTCAACTGTAAGCAGCATGGGTCCCGGTCCCCAGATAGGCTTCGATGACGCGCTGTGACTTTTGCGCCTGGGCGAGGCTGCCCTCGAAGATGAGCCGGCCCGCATCCATCACCAGCACGCGGCTGCACAGTTGCGAAATGACGCTCATGTTGTGCTCGATGATGAAAAACTGAAGGCCCTGCCGGCTCAACTCCTTGATGGATTTCAGGATCTGCTTGATGAGGGCCGGATTGACGCCGGCGCTGGGTTCGTCGAGCAAGACGACCTTCGGTCTGGCGATCAGGAGGCGTCCGATCTCAAGCAGTTTCTGCTGGCCGTAGCTGAGATGTCCGGCCGGGGTACCGGACAGCGGATCAAGGCGAAGAAATTCAAGAATGGCATCGGCCTGGCCTTGCAGCGCGCGTTCCTGCCTGCGCACGGCGCGCGGCGCGAAAAAGACCGAGCGCAGACGCTCCCCCGATTGCCCCGGCGCAACCGCCAGCAGATTGTCGCGCACGCTCATGAAGGGCAGCACGCGGGCGAACTGAAAGGTGCGCGCGATTCCAAGGGCGCTTATCTTGTGCGGCGCCAGCCCGGTGAGCGGCGTCCCGGCGAGCGACAATTCGCCCCGGTCCGCGCCATAAAACCCGGACAGACAGTGAAACAACGTGCTCTTGCCCGACCCGTTGGGGCCGATCAGACCGGTAATCGGGGTGTCGGCGAGCGCGAAACTGACGTCGTCAACGGCGGTGAGGCCGCCGAATGTCTTGGTGATGTTGCGGGCTTCCAGCATCACTCGCGCATCTCGCCAATGAGCCCCTGCGGGCGTCTGATCATCAACAACACCAGCACGGCGCCGAACACGATGCCCTGTATTGGGGCCACCAGACGGCCCAGTTCGGGCGCGAGCGGCAGGAAACGCAAGGCCTCCTGAATGACCATCACAAGGCCGGCGCCGAGGATCGGCCCGGCGATGGTTCCCTTGCCCCCCAGCACCAGGCACAGCAACAGAAGGATGGTCGTCTGCACGGTGAAATCATTGGGGCTGATATAGGTCAGGTAGTGCGCCCACAACGCCCCGGCAAGCCCGGCCGCAGCGGCGCTGACGCACATGGCGCGGCGCTTGAAGGCCTTCACATCCCTGGCGAATGCCATGGCGACGTTTTCGTCTTCGCGAATGAGTTTCAGCGTGCGCCCGAACGGTGCGCGCTGCAACACGCCGAGGCCGGCCAGCGCAAGCGCCGCGAGGGCAGCGGCGATCACCAGAAACTGCACCAGCGAGGTCGGCGCCATGCCCAGCCATTCGGGCCGCGGTATCGCGGGTATGCCCATGGGGCCCCCGGTCGCCCAGCGCTCGTTGAGCGCCAGCAGGCGGATCATTTCGGCGAATGCAAGGCTGGCAATGCCGAAATAGTCGCCCCTCATGCGCAGCAGGGGCACCGAGATCAGCAGCCCGGCGAGTGCCGCCACCACGATCGCCGCGAGCATGGACAGCCCGATGGGCGCCCCGCCGGTGGACAAGATGGCGCTCGCATAGGCGCCGATGGCGAAAAACGCCACCTGCCCGAAATTGTAAAGACCGCTCACCCCAAGCTGCAGATTGAGCGAGGCCGCAAACACCATGAAAATGACCGCCATGATGGCGATATGCAGCAGATAATCCATCAGCGCACACCCGTCCTGCCCGCGAACAGCCCCTGCGGCCGGAACAGCAGCAGCAGAAAGATAATCGCGAAGGCGATGAAATCCTTGTAGCCGGGCGATATCACCGCCGTTGACAGGTTTTCCGCCGTCCCGATCAGGAGCCCGCCAATGAGCGCCCCAAACACATTGCCGGGGCCGCCGATGAGCACGGCGGCGAACGCCTTGATGAGGCCGGAAAGCCCCATAAACGGATCGAGATTTGAATCAAGGCCGACGAGCACCCCACCAAGGGCGGCGAGGCCCGCTCCCAGGACCCAGACCGCGATGCGCACGGCTGCCAGCGGCAGGCCGTAGATGGCGGCCAGATCCGGATTGTTGGCGAAGGCGCGCATGTATTTGCCGATGCGCGTTTTTCTGAGCAGCCAGTGGAGAGCGGCAAACGACGCGGCGGCCGCCGCCACCATGGCAATCTGCACATGGGTGACGCGCACCCCCATGAGATCGACCGTTCCCTCGAATGCGACGGGATAGGATTTCAGATCGCCGCCAAAGGCAAGCTGCAGGGCGCTGCGCAAAACGTATGACGCGCCGATCGAGGCGATCAGAATCGTGACCGCGGCTTTTTTCCGCAGCGGCCGGAACGCGATCCGTTCGGTGCCAAGCGCGATTATGGCGCTCAGCGCCAGCGCCGGCGCCAGCGCCGCCGCGAAGCTCAGCGACAGCGGCGGCAGCATGAACAGCAACAGGCCATAAGCACCCCAGGCGATCAGCTCGCCATGGGCGAAATTGATGAAACGAAACGTGCCGTAGACCATGGTCAGACCGACCGCGAACAGCGCATAGGTGGCGCCGCTGGCCAGCCCGCTGATCAGAAGTTCGACATAATACATCGACCGGCCCCCGGCCATGGCGAGTCGCCGGCCGTCTTCAACCAAGCACCAGGACATGAAGGCCGGCCCGCCCCGGGCACAGAGGCCGGCATTCGGCAGTTCTAGGGCTTGAAATCGGCTATTTTGCCGTCCTTGACGATCCAGGCGCCATACGTCGCGTTGACAATGTCGCCATTCGCGTCAAAGGCCTTGTTGCCGGTTGCCCCGTCATAGGCCTTGCCGGCATCCGCAAGTGCCGCGCGCACCGCATCCGCGGTGTAGGCGGACGCATTGCCGATGGCTTTTGCAACGACCATGACCATGTCGTAGTTGTAGCCGCCGAAAATCGGCAGTTTCGCATCGCCATGCGCTTGCGCCCAGGCTTTCGCATAGGCCTTGAAGGCGGCAGCGTCCTTGGCGACCTTGGGGAAGGTGCCCACCACCCCCTCCGCCGCGCCGCCGGCAAGTTCCACGAACTTTGGCGAGCGGGTGGCCGATCCCATCACCCATTTGGGCGCAAAGCCCGCCTGCTTGGCCTGTTTGAGCATGGTTGCGCCCTCCTTCACATAGGTGAGGTTGACGACGTGGGTCGTGGCGTAGTTCTTCAGCCTGAGAACTTCGGCGCGATAGTCCGCCTTGCCTTCGTCATGCGCGAACTCACCGGCGATTTCGCCGCCGGCAGCGATGAACTCCCGCTTGAACGTATCGGCCAGGCCGACACCCCAGTCATTATTGACATAGGTCAGCGCCACCTTCCTGACGCCCAGGTCGTTCACCAGTTTCGAGACCCCCTTGCCCTGAAGCGCATCGGAAGGAAACACCCGGTACACGTAGCTGCCGCAATCGGAGATCTTGGCGGCCGCGCTTTCCGCAGCCACCAGGACCACGCCGGCAGTTTGCGCGATCGGGCATACGGCGAGAAAATTCGTGCTCGCGGCGGGGCCGAAAATCACCGGCACCTTCGACACATTGATCAGTTTCTGAATGGCCGAGACAGAACCCTGGGACGTCGACTGGTTGTCTTCGAACAATATGCGGATTTTCTTGCCCGCGACGCCGCCGGCGGCGTTGATCTTGTTAACGGCGACCAGCATGGCCTTCTGAAAACCCTCGCCGTAAATCGACAGTTTGCCGGAAAGCGGCGTCACCGCGCCGATTTCCAAGGGTTCGCCCGCGCCGGCATGCGCCCCCGACAGCCCGAGCGCCACAACCGCGGCCGCCGAAATTCGCACCAGAGTTTTCATGATATTCTCCCTGTATGTCCAGGCGCCCTGTATGTCCAGGCGCCGGCCCGGATCATATGTATTGCCGGATTGCGAATGTTTGCAAGGCCGGAGCCTCACTCTACCCCAGGCGCGCATGGCGACAAAGAGAAGAATCGGTCAACACGGCCGCGTTCCGGCAAG
>JALURZ010000071.1 GCA_027058735.1 Hyphomicrobiales bacterium
CGGCCAGTTGCGCAAATACGGTGTCCGCTTTGGCGCCTTTCACGTGTTCATTCCCGCCATGCTGAAACCGGCGGCGGTAAATCTGCGGCTGCTGCTGTGGGGCCTGCAGCGCCGGCTCGCCGGCGCCGGCGGCACCCTGCCCGAGCCGCCGGGACAGGGCCTGACATCCGCGCCCCATGAACGCAGCGTGCCGGACGGATTCTATGCCATTGCCGGTTATCGCGCCTGTGGCGGGCGCGTCGTGCGCATCGACATGCTGGAGCGCCTTGGCGACATGATCCGCCCCCTCGTCTACTGGAAAGCAAAGACCCCCGGCGAGCCCCGCCCGGAAGGCTCTGTGGAGGGCGGCGGGTTCACGGTCACGGCGGACATGATGTCGCTGGTGGGCTGTTCGGGCGATGACTTTTCCGCCATTCTCACCACCCTCGGATTTCGCTGCGAGCGGCGCAAGGCCGCTGCGGCAACACAGCGCGGGGAGGCGGAATCCGCGGACGCGCCGCAAAGTCCGCCGCCTGCCCCGCACGCTGCTGTGCGCGCAGATGAAGCCGGCGGTGAAGACACCGCCCTGCTGGAGGTGTGGTGGCCCAGGCGCAAGCAGCGCGCGCCGGCAGGAGCGCCTGGTGAACGCTCGAAACGGGCAGGAAAAAAGGCACGGGCAGATCGCGACAGGCCGCACAAGCGAGGCGCGGAGCGGACCGGAAAGCCGCCCCGCAAGAAACCGTCCGGCGCCAAGCGGCCAAAGGCAACCGCGCCCGAACCCGACCGCAACTCGCCGTTCGCCGTTCTCAGCCAGTTGCAGGACACCATGAAGCAGAATGCCGGCAAATCCTGACACGCGCGCGCCATCGCAGCGCATTGACAAATGGCTCTGGTATGCGCGCATGACCCGGACCCGAAGCCTCGCCGGCCAACTGGTCGGCGCCGGCAGAGTGCGCGTCAACGGCACGCGGGTGCGCAAACCCAGCCATCTGGTACGCCCCGGCGACATGCTGACTTTCGTGCTGCATGACCGGCTGATGACCCTGGAAGTGGCCGGGACGGGAACCCGGCGCGGGCCGTTCCGCGAGGCCCGGATGCTGTATCGCGACCACTCTGCATCCCTGGAGCCCCTCAGCGCGCGGCGCCGCGACAAACCGGGCGCGCACGGCGCGCGCGAGCCGGGCAGCGGGCGGCCGACCAAAAAGCAGCGCCGCGCGCTCGATCTGTGGATGCAGCATAATTCATGACGCGCATTCGCATCTTGATCTGATGCTGGCGCTATGGAAATGTCGTGTGATATAGCAGGCTCCCAGCCGGCTTTCCGGCGCGCCCGCCCCTCCCCTTTTTTTCGGGAATGAACACGAGGTACAAGATGACATACATCGTCACCGAAAACTGCATCATGTGCAAATATATGGATTGTGTCGAAGTGTGCCCGGTGGACTGTTTTTACGAAGGTGAGAACATGCTTGTCATTCATCCCGACGAGTGCATCGACTGCGGGGTGTGCGAGCCCGAATGCCCCGCCGAGGCGATCAAGCCGGATACGGAAAGCGGCCTCGACAAATGGCTGGCGCTGAACACGGAATTTGCCGAGAAGTGGCCCAACATCACCGTAAATCGCGAACAGGCCGAAGACGCCGAAAAATACGACGGCGAAGAGGGCAAGTTCGAAAAATACTTCTCCGACAAGCCCGGTCAGGGCGACTGATCGCGCGCCCGCGGCGTTAACGTTAAACTCAATCCCCAGCGGCGATCTGTTTCAGGGCGGGACGCCAAGGCTCTGACCTGCTTTTCTTTTTCGGCATTCTGTGGTATTAAGACCTTGTTAACACGTCGCCAGAGGCTTGTTCGATAGGCTTATTCGATATTGTGCAATCGGCGCCGGATTCCATTTGAATCCGCAAGAGGCGGGTTGCTTTTTTCTGCCCCGCCTTGCTCGCCCGCTTCACCGGGCCGGCATCGGGATTGCAGAAAAGATCAGCGCAGAGTTTGTCCGCTGCCTTGGGCAGGCGAGCCCTTCGCCGCCGGCCCCCGGGAGGCTGATGCGACACGACAAAAGACAGGATTGAGAGCACATTATGGCAGCAACCAAGAAACAGAAGAAAACCTCCAGGCGTCTGGCCTTCAAGGTCGGCGATTTCGTCGTTTATCCGGCCCATGGGGTGGGGCGGATCCTGGAAGTCGAAGAACAGGAGATCGCCGGGGCGAAACTGGAACTCTACGTCATCGATTTCGAGAAGGAAAAAATGACGTTGCGGGTTCCCACCGCCAAGTCCGAGGCCGTGGGCATGCGCAAATTGTCGGACACGGCCATTGTGGAGCAATCGATGAAGACCCTGCGCGGCCGCGCCCGCGTGCGGCGCACCATGTGGAGCCGGCGCGCCCAGGAATATGAGGCCAAGATCAATTCCGGCAGCCTGGTGCAGATCGCCGAGGTCGTGCGCGACCTGTACCGCTCCGAGCGCCAGCCCGAACAGTCCTATTCCGAGCGCCAGCTCTATGAGGCGGCTCTTGACCGTTTGTGCCGCGAGATCGCGGCCGCGAACAAGACCGACGAAGCCACGACGACAAGCGAGGTGGAGGCGGTCCTGGAAAAGACCGCACTCAAGGCTGAAAAAGCGGCGGAAAAAGCAGCCGCGGCCGAAGCCGAGGCCGAAGCGGCCGCCTAGAGCGTATCTTTGTTATACGGAACCATTTGATGCCTGACGGGGCATTGGATCTTGTTTTGACAGCACCTGAAGAACCCGGCTCCTGCGAGGGCCGGGTTTTTTGTCCATCGACCGGCGCGCCGCTTAATGTGCGATGATCTTGACGCGCTGGCCGGGACGGAGCGTATCGTCCGCATTCAGCCGGTTCAGCACCCGGAAGTGCTGCTCGCGAAAATCCGCCACTTTCATGCGCCCGGCCAGTGTCTGCACGGTTTCACCGTCTTTGACCGTCACAACCCGGATGCGCAGTGGCCTGAACGCGCGCGCCTGGGACGCGCCGAGACGCCGCAGGCTCATGCCGGCGGCCCGAAACTGGCGGTCCTGAGACCGCGCCGCATCGGGCTGCGCGACAAAGACGAAGCGATAGAGTGTCTCGCCGGGGCCGCGCACGAGAAACAGCCGGTGGTGAAATCCGCGATAGACGGCAACGGCCGTGACCGCCTTCATGCCATTCAGATCAAGGGTTTCATAGCGCTCCAGCTCCAGTCCGTCCGCCCAGGTTTCGATCATATAGTCGCGCAAACTGGTGGAGGGCGGCAGGCTTGAATAGTCAAACACCATGGCCGACCCAAGCGGCCCCCTGGCGAGCGCCCCGTTGGCCCTGATCTTGATGTCGAAGCCCGGCGGAGCGGTGAACGCGAAACGCCGGCGCGGATGCACGAATTCCCGGCCCCTGACGACGCCGCTTTCCGGATTGGCGCCGAACAGGAGGCCGTCGATCGCATCGAGATAGGCATTTCTGCGCCGCGCCCTGCCCGCCGCGCCGCCGGCGATGGAGCGCGCGATCGCTGCCGCATTGCCAATACGCGCCGCACTCGCGGGGTGGGACCCGGCCGGCCGGCTCGCGCCCGGTTCGCCGCGCCGGCGCGCGATCGCGGCGCGCAGATCGAAATTGCGCTGCATGGTGCGCAGGAACGACGCGGCGGCACCCGGATCATAGCCCGCGCGCGCCGCGGTCTGGATGCCGATGCGGTCCGCTTCCAGTTCCTGGGCACGCGAATAGCTCTCCAGATAGCCTGCCGTTTCGGCCCGCATGGCGTTTCGGTCCAGATCATCGCCCGCGAGCGCGCCCAGAACCCCGCTGACGATGCCGGCCTTCACCGCCTCGGTATGGCGCTTGGCGCTGTGGCGCGCCGTCACATGGCCCATTTCATGGGCCATGACGCTGGCCAGTTCGTCCTCGTCATTGACGAGCGCCAGCAGGCCGCGGGTCACATAGAGATAGCCGCCGGGCGTCGCGAAGGCATTGACGATCGGGGTGTCGAGAACGCTCAGGATATAGTTGCGCCGGGGCTGCGACGAGGCTCTGACGAGTTGTGCCGTGAGCCGGGCCACCTGGACATCGATGCCAAGTTCCTCATACGAGCCACCATATTGCCGCATGATTGAAGGATGGGCCCGCGCGCCGGCCGCCGTTTCGTCCGCCTCGCTCATGATGGTGCCGCCGAACAGCGCGGCGATCCCCCCGCCGCCGCTGCACCCGCCCGCAGCAAGCGGCACCGCCACACAGGCCGCAATGGCCAATATGCGGCGCCAAGCCAACAGACGGCGCAAGGCGGCGGCGGGCGTCATGGTTCGAGAACCTCGATCTGTTCTGGGTGGGTCGCTTCGATGGCCGGGCCATTGATTTCCCGGATCCATCCGCGCACCCGCACGCGCCTGTCTTTCAGCGCCGCCAGATCGAACCGCGCGCGCGAAAACCCGGCCAGACTCTTGCGCGGCACGGAGACGGTAAAGTCCCGCCGCCAGTTTCGCCCAAAATTGATATAGGTCCGGTTGCGCCGCTCGGTGACGCCGAACACCCGTCCCTCGACGATCTGAAACGTGTTTGCCAGCCCCTTCATGGCGCGCGGCCGGCCGGCATCGCGAATGGCGAACCGGTCGCGCGCCCAGACCCCGCGCCGGGCCAGCCGGGCCTGCGTTTCAGCCTTCAGCAGCCCGGCCATGCAGCCGCGATTGTCCTTGAACGAATAAGCCCGCCCGTGGCCCATCGCCAGCATGCGCTTTTGCAGCCAGATAGTTTCGCTCCCTTTGGCGATAAACCCATGAGCCAGAACGCGCCCGTGGCGATCAAGCCGGCGGCCGGCAAACCGCAGTTCAATTTTCCTGTTGAGCGCCAGCGCCTCGAGAGCCGCCCGGGCAGATGTCAACGCGTCCGCGCCGCGTGGCGCCTTGAGGCCGATCAGGCGCACGGTGCGGCCATCGCCCAGCACGAGGGTTTCCCCGTCCACCACGCCCGCAACGAGGCCCTCGCCGCCGCGCACCGGATCGCATTCACCCGCCAGCGCCGGTGCGGCCAGCACCAGACCCGCAAACCCGCATCCAGCCAGTATGTTGACGCGCCTGCCCATCACCGCTTTTCACCTGCCCCCGCCGCCATCCCAAATGCCCCGGAATCATGACTATATCATGAGTGTATTAGAGATTGAGCCGGGCGCGGCGGGGGCTGTATAAGAGCGGGTGTGCACCGGTCCCGTAGCTCAGTTGGATAGAGCACCAGATTCCTAATCTGGGGGTCGCAGGTTCGAATCCTGCCGGGATCGCCAGAA
>JALURZ010000072.1 GCA_027058735.1 Hyphomicrobiales bacterium
CCACGGCACGCCCCGCCCGGCCGGGGCGTGCCGTGGTACGACTGGGCGGCGGCAAGCCTCGCGTTCGGCGCCTGCGGCTTTGTGGCGCTCGTCTATCCCGATGTCGTGCCCAGGGTTTTTCTGCGCCCGGGCGAAGCCACCATACCGGGCACGATCATCGTGCTGCTGCTGCTGGAGGCCCTGCGGCGGGTAACCGGTCCGGCGCTCGCCGTCATCGTGTCGGTTTTTCTGCTATATGCGGTTTTCGGAGACGTTTTTTCCGGCCGGCTCGCCGCGCGCGCGCAGGATTGGCCGAAACTGGCCGGATATATGGCCTATGACTCAAACGGGCTCTTGGGCATCCCGATCGCGATCGCCTCCACCATCGTCGTTGCCTTTATTTTTTTCGGCACGCTTCTCAATGTCACCGGCGGCGCTAAATTCTTCACCGATGCCGCGCTCATTCTGATGGGCCGGTTTCGCGGCGGATCGATGAAGATCGCGGTTCTCGCATCCGCCCTGTTCGGCTCCATTTCCGGCTCGGCGGTCGCCAATGTGGCGGCAACCGGCGTCGTGACCATCGCGATGATCAAGCGCGACGGCTATCCCGCCCATCGCGCCGGAGCGATCGAGGCGGTGTCCTCGACCGGCGGCCAGCTCATGCCGCCGGTCATGGGGGCGTCCGCCTTTCTGATGGCGGAGTTTCTGCAGGTTCCCTATGCCGATGTCGTTCTGGCCGCACTGGTTCCAGCGCTGCTCTATTATGGCGCCTTGTTCGTGCAGGCGGATCTGGAGGCGGCCCGCCTTGGCATTTCGCGCACACCGGAATCTGAAATACCCTCAAGAAACGTGATTCTTGGGGGGCTGCACTTTACCGGCGCTTTTGCGCTTCTGATCTACGCGCTGTTCGGCATGGCCTGGCAGCCGGAGCGCGCCGCCCTCCTCGCCTGTGTTTCGGTGGCGGCCGGCGCTCTTGTGTTCGGCTATGACGGCACCCGGGTCAAAATCCGCACGCTGTTGCTGGCATTCGTGAAGACCGGGGAATCCGTCATTGAAATTATTGTTATCTGCGCGGCCGCGGGCGTTGTGATCGGCGTGCTCAATGTGACGGGGCTGAGCTTCAATCTCACCTATACCCTGGTCCAGATCGGCGCTCAGAGTGCGATTCTGCTGCTGGTCCTGTCCGCCCTCGTGTGTATCGTGCTGGGGATGGGCCTGCCGACGCTTGGCGTCTATGTTCTGCTCGCCACCCTCGTCGCCCCGGCGCTTGTCGAAATGGGCATTCACCCCCTGGCCGCCCATCTGTTTGTTCTGTATTTCGGCATGATGTCGATGATCACCCCGCCAATTGCGCTGGCCGCCTTCGCCGCGGCGAGCATTGCGCAGGCAGGAGCGATGCGCACCGGCGTGGCGTCTGTGCGGTTCGGCTGGCTTGCGTTCATCGTGCCGTTCCTGTTCGTATTCTCGCCAACGCTGATCCTCATCGGCGGGCCTGGCGAAATTGCGATGGCCGTTGTCACCGCGGCATTTGGCGTGTGGCTCGTATCGGCGTCCCTGGCGGGCTATTTCGTGGAGCGCCTGTCCGCCGGTTCGCGCATCCTGTTTGCGCTTGCCGGCCTTGCAGCGCTGGTTCCTTCGGCAACGTTTGCAGGAGCCGCCTATACCGACATGTTCGGCCTGGTGGCCGGAATGATGCTGATGATCTTCGAACTTGTGCGCCTTCGCGCCGGAAAGACCGCAGGAGCCGGAAAATGAAGGAAGGAAGTTCCCTGGACCGGATGCTGGCGATACTGGATCTGTTCAGCGAGCAGCGGCTGGAGTGGACGTGCGACGAGATGATGGCGCGGCTGGGATATTCCCGGCCCACCCTGTACCGCTATCTCAAGACGTTGCGGAAAAACGGGATGCTCGCCAGCATGAACAATGCAACCTTCACGCTGGGGCCCAAAGTGGTGGAGATGGATTTTCTGCTGCGCCGCTCCGATCCGCTGATACGCGAAAGCAAACCGTTTCTCGGCCGTCTGACGGCGCGATATCCCGGCACCGCCTTCGTGTCGCGGTGGTACAGGACCAAGATTCTGTGCGTCGAAAGCGCGTGTTCCGCGCCCGACCCGAAAAGCAGCTATCCCCGGGGCCGGCCGATGCCCGTGGGGCGCGGAGCCGCATCGCGGGCAATCCTCGCCTTCCTTCCCGCCCGCCAGGCCGACCCCATCATCATGATGCGCATGAAGGAGTTTCGCGCGGTCGGCTTCGGCCGCACGATCGAGGAAGTCCGTCAGGGCATGCGCGGCATTCGCAAGGCCGGCGTCGCCGTCGCCTTTGGCGAAGTGACCCCCGGCGTCATCGGCATTTCCGCCCCGCTGTTCGACGCCGGGCGCGCACCGATCGCCAGTCTCTGCCTGACACTGGCCGAAACGCCGGCAACACGCGGCCGACTGGGGCAGATCGCCGGTGATGTCCGCGCCGCGGCAGGCGAACTGAGCGGCAAACTCAACCGGCACAAAACACTGCCCGAACACGACCGGGTCATGGCGTGAAAACGGCGCGGAGGCACCCCGGGGCAAAAACGGCCCGCAGCGCCTGTTCCGGCGGATATCCACAACGCGGCCAGGAAAACGCGCAGCGCCGCCATCGTCTGTTCAATTCAATCAAACGGCAGGGAGGAGTTGAAAGTGAAAGGCAAGATTGCGTTTGAAGAACATGTCGCCATCGAGGAAACGCTGGGCAATACCAGGGCGTTCGCCTCCGATTCTGGAAAGTGGGATGAATTTGCCCGCCAGATCCTCGACCTCGGCGCGGAGCGGCTGGAGCACATGGACAGGGCGGGCATTGAATATGCCATCCAGTCGATCAATGCGCCGGGCGTTCAGGCCATTCTTGACACGGGCGAGGCCATTGCGGCGGCGAAAAAGGGCAATGACAAACTCGCCGAGGCCGCTGCGCGCCACCCGGACCGGTTCGGCGCCTTCGCAACCCTGCCCATGCAGGACCCGGATGCTGCTGCCGGCGAATTGACCCGATGTGTGAAGGAGATGGGATTCAAGGGGGCGATGGTCAACGGATTTACGCAAAAAGACGTGCCCGATTCGGCGATCTACTACGATATCCCCGAATACAGGGACTTCTGGGCGACGGTCCGGGACCTGAATGTGCCGTTTTACCTGCATCCCAGAATGCAGATACCGTCACGCGCCCAGAACTATGACGCCCACCCCTGGCTGATGAGCGCGCCCTGGGGGTTTGCGGTGGAAACCGCGACCCATTCGCTGCGCCTGTGCGGATCGGGGCTGTTTGAGGACTATCCGGATCTGAAAATCGTTATCGGCCATCTTGGCGAATTCATTCCCCATGCCCTGTGGCGTCTGGATGCGCGCATGCGGTTTTCGCGCCGCGGCTATCGCGGCAAACGCCCGCTTGGCGAATATTTCCTGAAGAACTTCGTAGTCACCACCAGCGGATTCTTCCACGACCCGGCCATGCGCAACACGCTGGAGGTCATGGGCGCCGACAAGGTGTTGTTCTCGGCCGATTATCCTTTCGAGCAGATGCAGGACGCGGCCGACTGGTTCGACAGTTCCGCCGTGATGTCGGACGAGGAGCGGGTCCGGGTCGGGCGGACGAACGCCATCGAACTGTTCGATCTGGATCTGGATTGACGCGCCAGGCTGCCCTAAAATATATCGGAACGCTCGTACTGCACCGGCCAGTGAACCGATTTTGTCTTCAAGGCTTTCGCCGCGCGCAGGGGCCAGACCGGATCGGCCAGCAGGGCGCGCCCCAGAATGATCAGATCGGCCTCCCCGTTCGCCAGCACGGCCTCGGCGAGATCCGGTCCATGCAGCAACCCCACCGCACCGGTTGCGATGCCCGCCGCGTTTCTGACCGCCGACGACAGCGGCACCTGATAGCCAGGGTGGATCGGAATTTGCTGGCGCGGGTCATTGCCGCCTGAAGAGCAGTCGATCAGATCGACGTCGCCCGCCTGTTTGAGGATCTTGGCCAGGCGCACGCTGTCCTCGATGCTCCAGCCGCCCTCAACCCAGTCCGTCGCCGATATGCGCAGAAACAATGGCCGGTCTGAGGGCCACTCGCTGCGCACCACCGCGATGGAGGACAGCAGGAAGCGGATGCGGTTTTCGAATGATCCGCCATAATCATCGTCGCGGTCATTGCTGAGGGGCGACAGGAACTGGTGTATCAGATAGCCATGCGCCCCATGCAGCTCCAGCACCTGAAAGCCCGCCTCGCGCGCGCGCGCGGTGGCCGCGCCCAGCAGATCCAGTTGCCGAGCGATCCCGTCCCGGTCCAGTTTTTCAGGTCTGCCCCATCCGTCCGCATAGGGCTTTTCGCACGCCCCGACGACGTCCCACCCGCCTTCATCGCGTGAAAGCGGACGGGTTCCTTCCCAGGGTCGCCCGACCGAGGCCTTGCGGCCCGCATGCCCCAGTTGAATTCCGGGAACTGCGCCCTGCTCCCCGACAAACCCCGCAATGCGCTTCAATTGATCGCGCTGCGCATCGTTCCACAGGCCCAGGCAATGAGGCGTGATGCGCCCGCGCGGCTCGATATGGACCGCCTCGGTGAAAATGAAACCGGCGCCACCGGTCGCGCGCGCGCCAAGATGAACAAGGTGCCAGTCATTGGCCAGACCGTCGCTGGCCGAGTACTGGCACATGGACGACAACATGATGCGGTTGCGCGCGCTCACACCGCGAAACGTGATCGGCTTGAACAGGGTCGGCTCCGGATCGCGTTTGAGAATCCGCCGGCTGTTCTCGCCGCTGAGACGTGAATCTGTCGTCTTCTCCCCGGGAGTCATGTTGCGGATCCTGTCAAGCGGGTGGATTTTGTCTGGCAGAATATGGGGAAGGTAGTCGAACTGTGTTAAATTTCACAGCCATTTTTTGATGATCCGAATGCGGTTTGTTCGCCACAGTGTCATGGCGCAATGAAATACGCGCGCGATCATCCCCGAAACCGGGCCAGAAAATCCAGAATATCCTGCAGCACCGGCGCGCGCCAGCGCAACGGGCCCGCGATCGCCAGAACGAGCCCGGTGTGGCCGATATCCTCATATTCCACCTTGCGCACCTCGCTGCCCGCCTGCTGCAGGGCCTCGGCGAGCGCGCGGGAATTCCACGGGCGCACGGTCCTGTCGTCGCGGCCGTGCAGGATGAGGGCCGGCGGCGCGCCTTTTTTCACCAAGGCCACGGGGCGCGCCGCCGGCCCTCATCCTGCA
>JALURZ010000073.1 GCA_027058735.1 Hyphomicrobiales bacterium
AAGCAGGCCGCGCAGCGCGAACGTGCCGGCGGGGGTCGCGCCGTCACCCTCGATCTTGGATGCGCATATGCCGCCGCGGCCAAGGGCGCAGTCCACGGACCGCAGGCCCGCGATCAGCCGGCCCTTTTGCGCCGATGGGCGCAGGGAGACGACATGGATGCGGCCAAGTCCTGACGGGGTCATCGCGCTCAGGCCCCGGTGCAATCGCGAAATGTTGAAAGCATCGTGATGACGCCCCAATTGAAAAAGGGCCGCATGCCGAATAGCTGAAGGCAAATCCGGGCCGGCCGCGGGCCGCGGTGGCGCCGATGCCATCGTCGGCGCACATTTACGGCTAAGGTGTGATAGAGTTGAAACAGCCGGACTTGGCGGCCGCGGACCCGACCGTCCCGAGGGGTTTTGTAAATATGACAACGGCAAAAAAGATTTTCATTATCGACGATGATGAAGCCTTGCGCGATTCCCTCGTCGAGCAGTTCGCGCTGCATGAGGAATTTCTGGCCAAATCCGCCGGCAGCGCCGCCGAAGGCATCAAGGCGGTCCGCAGTGAGCATGTCGATCTGATTATCCTTGATGTGGGCCTGCCCGATATGGATGGGCGCGAGGCCTGTAAACTGATGCGCAAGAACGGTGTCAAGTGCCCGATCGTGATGCTGACGGGGCAGGATACCGAATCCGACACCATTTTGGGACTGGAATCGGGCGCCAATGACTATGTCACGAAACCGTTCCGCTTCCGGGTCCTTCTGGCCCGCATCCGCGCCCATCTGCGTCAGCACGAACAAAGCGAGGATGCGGTCTTTACGATCGGCCCCTATACGTTCCGCCCGAGCGCGAAGATACTGCTGCGCCAGGATGAAACGCGCATTCGACTGACCGAGAAGGAAACCTCCATTTTGAAGTTTCTGTTTCGCGCCCGCGAACAGGTGGTCGGGCGCAACGTGCTGCTGCACGAAGTCTGGGGATATAATTCAGGGGTGACCACCCACACGCTGGAAACACACATCTACCGGCTGCGCCAGAAGATCGAGACCGATCCGTCGAACGCGGAGCTTCTGGTGACCGAGACCGGCGGCTATAAACTGGTGCCCTGAGCGCGCGAATCGCGCCGCCCGGCACGGAAATGCGCGAGTGCCGCGCGCCAACCGCAGCCGGTCAGGATTTGCGGGCAGGGTTTTTTTAAGGGCTCCGGGCTAACATCGAGAGGGTGGCTCAAAGCCGCAAACGGGATCTGTGAGGCACCATGGCCATTCGTGATGAAGTCGCGCTGTTGAAACGCATTGCGCTGTTCTCCCATGTCTCGGCTGAACATCTCAACGTGCTTGTCTTTGCCTCTGAGGAGGAAACCCTTGCCAGTGGCAAGGTGCTGTTCAAACAGGGCGATGAGGCGACTGCGGCCTATCTTGTCCTCAAGGGCAAGGTTTCGCTGCTGGGCGGCAAGGGCCGCGCACAGAAAGAAGTCGGGACCGCGGCCAAGGGCTCGTTTCTGGGAGAGCAGGCGCTGTTGTGCGAAAAACCCTATGCTGTTACCGCCAAGGCGGCGAAAAAGCTCAAGGTGCTGCAAATTTCGCGGCATATTTTCTTCCGCAGTGTTTCGGAATTTCCAGAAATGGGCGTGCAGATGATGCGCGCCCTGTCCTTGCGTCTCGATGAGACCCTGACGGATTTCGGCGCGCTGCGCGCCACGTTCGATACCGGCGCCGACCTGACACCGTTCAGAACGCAAGAGCCCCGATAACCGGACAGTGATCGGACGGCTTTTCCCAGCCCCGGACCCTGTCGAGAACCCGTATGGCGCTGAAGTCGCCTGAAATGTCCGGCGTCGCCCATATGTGATCCAGCCGCCGCCCCTTGTTGGCGGCGCGCCAGTCGCGGGCGCGGTAGCTCCACCAGGTGAAGAGTTTCTGGTCCGCGGGCGTGAACCGGCGCATGATGTCCACCCACCGGCGCGACCGCTGTACGCTGTCGAGATGCTCCACCTCGATGGGTGTATGGCTGACGACCCGCGCCAGTTGCTTGTGTGACCACACATCGTGCTCCAGCGGCGCGATATTGAGATCGCCGACCAGAACGCCCGGCTTGCCGCCCATCGTGTTCTCGTCGGCCAGCCACGCTTCCATTTCCCGCAGGAATTGCAGTTTGTGGGCGAATTTCGCATTCACCGCCGCATCGGGAACATCGCCGCCGGCGGGCACATAAAAGTTGTGCAGCCACAAGGAACGTCCGGCCTGTTCGCCGCCAATCTCGACCGCGATATGGCGGGCCTCGTCGCTGGCGCAGAAGCGGCGGCGGGTGATATCGAGAAATGCCACCCGCGACACGATCGCGACCCCATGATAGCCGGCCTGGCCGTGAACCGCGATGTGCTCGTATCCCGCCGCGCGGATCGCCTTTGCGGGAAACATGTCGTCACGGCACTTGATTTCCTGCAAACACAGGATGTCGGGCGACTGCTGGCGCAGCAGCCGTGTCACCTGGTTGATCCTGAGGCGCACCGAATTGACGTTCCAGGTGGCGATTGTCAGGGGCATGGGCGGGGCCTGCTGTAAATTCGCCGGGCGCAATATCCGTAGCCCGGCGGGTGATCGTGAACCGGCTGGCTACGGTGCTTATGGCCGCTGTGTCAACCGTTTGGACAAAACAACGGGCGCCCGGATTGGGCATGCCGGGCGCCCGCCGCGCTAGTCAGCGCTTTGCGTCGGGAGGGGATGCCGACGCATGCGGTTGAAAGGAGGCCGTCTTGCGGGGGGTGCAAATCGGCCTGAAAGGTATCAGCCGCATATGAAACAGAGATGGGGTTGACCTGTTCGAGAATCAATACCTGCCGATCACAATGCCGGGAGGATGTGGTGATCCGCGGCGGCGCCACAGCCCGCTAAATCCGTGGATTCGGAGTGCAGACGCGCCAAATCCTACCGTTCGGACTGCTCGATTTTCTGCGGCAGCTTGACCACGAACAATGCTGGATCGGGTTTTGTCTCGAAATCGACATCGCGCAGCGAAACGGTGATCTGATTGCCCTGGCCATCGACGATGATCCACTGTTTCAGTTCCATTTCCTCGCGCCCGAACACCAGTGTCAACTGGCCTGAGACAAGCGCGTTCTTGTCTTCGAGCGTGATGGTCAAAAGGGTGCGGTCCTGATAGACTTGGATAATTTTCGCCTCCTCCAGCAGGTCGATCTTGTCCGACAGAAGCAGCCGCAGCGGTGTGGCGGAAAGCGGATAGTGATCGGCGGTCTTGAGTTTCTTGTTGTTGACGATGAGCCAGGTGCCGTCCGCGACCACCAGCAGCGGCGTCGGGGGGTCGTATTCAAAACGCAACCGTCCCGGCTTGCTGAGATAAAACCGGCCTTCGGAAAAATGACTGCCGGGGCCAACCTGAACAAAATTGCCGACAATCGTTTTCAGCTTGTTGAAATAGGCGCTGACCCTGTTGACGGCGGCGATTTCATCGGAGTTCAGTTTCGTGCTCTCCGCGACCTGCGGGTTGGCGGAGGCCCGTGCGGGGGAAAGGGCCGCCGGGGCAATCGCCAACTGGATTGAAAACGCCACGAGGGCCGCGAATACAGGGGTGGTATATCTGGCATTGAGCATGGGGTGCCGTCTATCGTTCCATTATGTCGAAATCATGGTTAATGCGGGGCCGCAGCGATGGCGCCGGGCCGGCCGTTCAGGAATTTTCTCCGGTCAGCAGGATTTCGCGTTTTCCCGCATGGTTCGCCGTGCTGACGATCCCTTCCTGCTCCATGCGCTCGATTATGGTCGCAGCGCGGTTGTAGCCGATCGACAGACGCCGCTGGATGTAGCTTGTGGACGCCTTCCTGTCACGCATCACGATGCCCACGGCCTGTTGAAAAAGGTCGTCGCCGCCGCCGCTGGCGCCATCCGCGCTCCAGCCGGCCTCCTCGGGCTCTTCGGTGATATCGTCCAGATAGTCGGGCGTGCCCTGTTTTTTCAGGTGGCGGACGACTTTTTCCACTTCCGCGTCGGAAACAAACGGGCCATGGACGCGCGAAATCCGCCCGCCGCCGGCCATATAGAGCATGTCGCCGCGGCCAAGCAGCTGTTCTGCGCCCTGTTCCGACAGGATGGTGCGGCTGTCCACCTTGGAGGTGACCTGAAAGCTGATGCGGGTCGGGAAGTTGGCCTTGATGGTGCCGGTTATGACATCGACGCTGGGGCGCTGGGTCGCGGTGATGATGTGGATGCCGGCGGCCCGCGCCATCTGGGCGAGACGCTGCACCGTGCCTTCGATATCCTTGCCCGCGACCATCATCAGATCGGCCATCTCATCGACTACCACAACGAGATAGGGCAGCGGATCGAGATCCAGCTCCTGCTCCTCGAAAACCGGGTTTCCGGTCGCGTGATCGAAGCCGGTCTGCACTTTCCGGGTAATCACCTCCCCGCTGCGTTGCGCCAGAACGGCCTTTTCGTTGAAGCCGTCGATGTTGCGCACCCCCAGCTTGGACATTTTCTGGTAGCGGTCCTCCATCTCGCGCACCGTCCATTTGAGGGCGACGACGGCCTTTTTCGGGTCTGTCACGACCGGGGCAAGGAGGTGCGGGATGCCGTCATAGATCGACAGTTCCAGCATTTTCGGGTCGATCATGATGAAGCGGCAGGTTTCCGGCGCGTGCCGGTACAGCAGGGACAGGATCATCGTATTGATGCCGACCGACTTGCCGGCCCCCGTGGTTCCGGCAATCAGGAGATGCGGCATGCGGGCAAGATCGCCCATTACCGGCGCGCCGCCGATATCCTTGCCAAGCGCCAGGGTCAGCCCCATGTCGGGGTCCTGAAACGCTGCGCTTTGCAGCAACTCGCGCAGATAGACGACATCGCGTTTCTCGTTCGGCAGCTCGATGCCGATGGCGTTGCGTCCCGGCACCACGGCGACGCGCGCGGAGATGGCGCTCATGGAGCGCGCAATGTCGTCGGCCAAACCGATAACCCGGGACGACTTGATCCCGGCGGCCGGTTCAAGCTCATAAAGCGTGACCACCGGGCCGGGGCGCACATTGATGATTTCACCGCGCACGCCGAAATCCTCCAGAACGCTCTCCAGCAGGCGGGCGTTGCGTTCGAGATCTGCCGGTGTCATGCCGCTGGACGCAGCTCTTGCCTTGGGCGCGCTGAGCAGGGTTGGCGGCGGCAGCACATAGGCTGCGCCGCCAACCCTGCTC
>JALURZ010000074.1 GCA_027058735.1 Hyphomicrobiales bacterium
CCTTATAGCGCGGGCCAAGGGTGTCGAACAGTTTTGCGACCATCGCCTTGTCGCGAATGCGCGAAATCGCCTGACGCCGCGCATGCAGGTCGCCGCGCTTGCCAAGCGTAACCAGCTTGTCGGCGACCCGGCGCAGTTCCTTCGCCTTGGGCAGCGTCGTGATGATCTGCTCGTGCTTGATCAGCGCCGCGGCCATGTTCACGAACAGCGCCTTGCGATGGCTGGCGGTGCGATTGAGTTTGCGGCCCTTCAGGCGGTGTCGCATGAGCTCTCTCCCCGGTTTCTGGCCCCTGGCATCGCGCCGGCGCGGCCGGCCGCCAGAGCGCGGTCAATATTGTTCGGTCAGCCTTTTCGCCAGTTCTTCGATATTCTCAGGCGGCCAGTTTGGCACTTCCATGCCCAGATGCAAACCCATCTGAACCAGCACTTCCTTGATTTCATTGAGTGATTTGCGCCCGAAATTCGGCGTGCGCAGCATTTCGGCTTCCGATTTCTGGATCAGATCACCGATATAGACGATATTGTCGTTCTTCAGGCAGTTCGCCGAACGGACCGACAATTCCAGTTCGTCCACTTTCTTGAGCAAAGCGGCATTGAACTCCAGTTCCGGCGTCTTTTCCTCGACAACCGGAGCGACAGGCTCTTCGAAATTCACGAATATGCCGAGTTGATCGGTCAGAATGCGCGCAGCGAAGGCCACCGCGTCTTCGGGCAGGACGGAGCCGTCCGTTTCCACCGTCATGGTCAGCTTGTCATAATCGAGCACCTGGCCTTCGCGGGTGTTCTCAACCTTGAAGGAGACCTTTTTCACGGGGCTGAAAAGACTGTCCACCGGGATCAATCCGATGGGCGCGTCCTCGGGGCGGTTCTTGTCGGCGACCACATATCCCTTGCCGCTGTTGACGGTGAACTCCATGCGAAGTTCCGTGCCCTCATCCAGAGTGCACAGGGTGTGATCCTTGTTCAGGATATCCACATCCGCCACCTCCTCGATGTCGGCGGCGGTCACGATCCCCGGGCCATCCTTGCGCAGGACCAGGCGTTTGGGCCCATCGGAATGCAAACGGAACGAAAGCTCCTTGATATTGAGAATGATATCGGTCACATCTTCGCGGATGCCCGACACGGAGGAGAATTCGTGCAGCACGCCGTCGATCTGCACAGAGGTCACCGCGGCGCCCTGCAACGACGACAGCAAGACACGCCGCAGCGCGTTGCCAAGGGTCATGCCGAAACCGCGCTCCAGCGGCTCGGCCACAATCGTTGCGAAACGCAGGGCGTCGGTGCCGGCTTTGATGTCAAGCTTGGTCGGCTTGATCAGTTCCTGCCAGTTTTTCTGCATCATGTCTCAACCTCGTCCTTGAGATTCCCGGCCGGGCGATCCTGGGGATGCCGGGCACCCGTTGCCTGTGTGAAACATTCCGCTCGCGGCCAGTTTGCCCGGAGCGCCATCAGGCAGCGAAAAATTATGCACTATGCTCCGTCAAACCCGCCGGCGCTTCGGCGGGCGACAACCGTTGTGCGGAATCGGGGTCACATCGCGGATCGACGTGATCTGAAACCCCGCGGCCTGAAGCGCGCGCAGCGCCGACTCGCGCCCGGACCCGGGACCGCGAACTTCAACCTCCAGGGTCTTCATGCCGTGTTCGGCCGCGCGCCTTCCCGCCTCCTCAGCCGCCATCTGCGCGGCATAGGGTGTCGATTTGCGCGATCCGCGAAAACCCATCATGCCCGCCGACGCCCACGCGATCGCATTGCCCTGGGCATCGGTTATCATGATCATCGTATTGTTGTAGGTCGCGCGCACATGCGCGACGCCGGAAGAAATGTTCTTGCGTTCCCGCCGGCGGACCCGTCCTTTTTCAGCAGCCATGTCGTTTTACTTCCCAGATACCCAGAGGCTTTCCATCAGCCCTTTTTGCCGGCGATCGGCCGCGCCGGACCTTTTCGCGTGCGTGCGTTCGTATGGGTGCGCTGGCCGCGCACCGGCAATCCGCGGCGATGGCGCAGACCGCGATAGCAGCCAAGATCCATCAGCCGCTTGATGTTCATGGCCACGTCCCGGCGCAGATCGCCCTCCACGACGTAGTCACGGTCGATAACCTCGCGAATGCGTATGACATCCGCGTCGGCCAGCTCATTGACCCGCCGTTCGGCGGGTATGTTGACCTTCGCGCAGATTTCCCGCGCCTTGGTCGCGCCAATGCCGTGAATATAGGTCAGCGCGACTTCCACGCGCTTGCCGGTGGGAATATTTACCCCAGCAATTCGAGCCACTGTCCTAACTCTCCTCGATCAGCCCCGCCCGCAGGACGGGTGCAGTTCACTCACTCGGCGGACCGCAGGGTCAAAAACGGAACTTCCAATGGCTGGATCGCGCCCGTTTCCTGCCGGAAAATTGGTGGAATTCTGAACTGCGGTTTGTACGTGGTATCGTGGGAATCGTCAAGCACAACGCCGCGGCCCTTTCATGTGCGTTTTTCGTCAATTATATCGGCAATCTGCTTTGCCACCCCCTCGATATCCGCCATGCCATCGACCGACCTCAATATGCCCTGGGCGTTGTAATAGGCGGCCACGGGGGCGGTCTGGGCATGGTAAACCTGCAACCGTTTTTTCAGCGCCTCTTCATTGTCATCAGCGCGCGGGCCGCAGGGCGATTCAGCCGCGCGGGTCAGTATCCGGTCAAGCAGCGCCGCGTCGTCCACCTTCAGTTCGATCACCGCATCAAGCGAAACGCCCGTATCCTCCAGCACCCGGTCGAGCGCCTCGGCCTGGGCGAGCGTGCGCGGGAAGCCGTCCAGCGTGAACCCGTTGGCGCAATCGGGTTGGCTGATGCGGGCAGATATCACGCCGACCACGATCCCGTCGGGCACCAGTTCGCCATGGGCCATGATGCCTTCGGCCAATTTGCCGATTTCGCTGCCCTCCGCGACCGCCGCACGCAACATTTCGCCGGTGGACAACTGGATCATGCCGCGCTCGTCTTCCAGCCGGGCGGCCTGAACCCCCTTGCCGGCTCCAGGCGGACCCAACAGGATCAGCTTCATTTCCGGCGCCCCCGCAGCTTCGCCTTCTTGACCAGCCCCTCATATTGATGGGCAAGAAGGTGGCTTTGAACCTGGCTGACCGTATCCATGGTCACGCTGACCACAATCAACAGCGATGTGCCGCCAAAATAAAACGGCACGGCGGCATAGGAAATGAGCAGTTCCGGCAACAGGCAGACCAGCGCCAGATAGCCGGCGCCCACGACTGTGACGCGTGTCAGAACATAATCGATGTATGACGCCGTCTTTTCGCCGGGACGAATGCCCGGAATAAAGCCCCCGTAGCGCTTCAGATTGTCCGCGGTGTCCTTGGGATTGAAAACGATGGCGGTGTAGAAAAAGGCGAAAAAGACGATGCCGACCATGTAAAGCGTCAAGAACAGCGGTTGTCCGCGTCCCAGAAGCGCCGTGATGGAATTGAGCCATTCGGGCCCCTGCCCGGCGGAAAAATTGGCGACCGTAATCGGCAGCAATAACAGCGAAGACGCAAAAATCGGCGGTATCACACCGGCCGTGTTCAGCTTCAGCGGCAGGTGGGAAGAGTCGCCCTGGTAGACCTTGTTGCCCATCTGGCGTTTGGGATACTGGACCAGCAAACGGCGCTGCGCACGCTCGACATACACGATAAACGCCACCACCGCGACAGCCATGATCATGATCGCCACGATCAAGATCGTGGACAGGGCGCCCTGACGCCCCAGTTCCAGCGTGCCCACGATCGCGGAGGGCAGTTCCGCGACAATTCCAGCGAAAATGATCAGCGAAATCCCGTTGCCGATGCCCCGTGCGGTGATCTGCTCGCCAAGCCACATCAGGAAAACGGTTCCCCCAACCAGAGTCACGACAGCGGTGAAGCGGAAATAGAGGCCCGGGTCCGAAACCACATTGCCCGCCCCTTCAAGCCCGACCGCAATGCCATACCCTTGCAGGGCCGCCAGAATGACGGTGCCATAGCGGGTGTACTGGTTGATCTGCTTGCGCCCCTGCTCGCCTTCCTTCTTGAGCTGTTCAAGATGCGGGGAAACAGTCGTCATCAGTTGAATGATGATCGATGCCGAAATATAGGGCATGATGTTGAGCGCGAAAATCGCCATGCGCCCGACGGCGCCGCCGGCGAACATGTCGATCATGCCAAGCAGGCCGCCCTGATTCTGGTTGATCAAGGTGGCCAGGGCCGCGGGATCGATGCCGGGCAGGGGAATATAGGTGCCGAACCGGTAGACCAGCAACGCGGCAAGCGTGAACCAGATGCGCTTCTTGAGGTCATCTGCTCGCGCAAAGGCCTTGAAATTCAGATTTGCAGCAAGTTGTTCAGCCGCTGAAGCCATGGGTCAATTTCTCCAGATACAAGCGAACACGCAACACCATCTTGTTCCGGCGGCCTAACTGTCCGCCTTCTTGCCGGCATCGGACGCATTCTTTTTCTCGTTCGCCGGCTTCGAATGCGCCCCGGGTGACGTTTTGTCCCCACGCGCTCTTGCGAGCCTCTTCGCCGCCCTCGGGTCCCTGGTCTTTCCCGCGCCGGCCGCCCTCTTCGGCATGGCGACCAGTGTCACGCTGCCGCCGGCCTTTTCGACCGCGGCGATGGCGGGTTTCGACGCGCCCGTCACTTCAAACGCAATCTTGCCCTTTATCGCGCCCTTGGCAAGTAGCCGCACGCCATCGCGCGCACGGCGGATAACCCCTGCCGCCAGCAGCGCCTCGACGGTGACCGGTTTGCTGGCGTCCAGCTTTTTGGCATCGATCGCCTTTTGCACCCGCTCCAGGTTCACCTCGTTGAAGCGAAGCGCGAAACTGTTGTTGAACCCGCGCTTCGGCAAACGGCGGTGAAGCGGCATCTGCCCGCCCTCGAAACCTTTGAGGGAAACGCCGGACCGTGATTTCTGGCCCTTGTGGCCCCGGCCCGCCGTCTTGCCGGTTCCAGAGCCAATGCCGCGCCCGACACGCTTGCGCGCGGTGCGGGCGCCGGGATTGTCCCTGAGTTCGTTCAGCCTCATCGCAGTCACTCTCAAATCCATCCAAATCCCGATATATTCAATATTCAGCCACCGTCAACGACGCGCACGAGATGCGCCACCTTGGCGATCATGCCGCGCACGGCCGGAGTATCTTCAAGCGTGCGCCGCCGACCGATCTTGTTGAGACCAAGGCCGATCAGCGTCGCGCGCTGATCGGCCGGGCGGCGCAGCGGACTTCCGGTCTGCTCAACCGTCACGGCCCTGCCCGGCTTTTTCCTGTTCGCGTCTGCCATCTGCTTCAATCCCTGCGTGGATTTGCCGCTACGCTTCGAGCGCGGCGGCGGCATCCGCCGAACCGTCGCGGCGGCGCGCGACAATATCGCTGACCTTCTTGCCCCTGCGCGCCGCGACCATGCGCGGGCTCGCCTCGCGCTTCAGCGCATCGAACGTGGCGCGCACCATGTTATAGGGGTTCGATGAACCCATCGATTTGGCCACCACGTCATGAACGCCCAGCGTTTCGAACACCGCGCGCATCGGCCCGCCGGCGATGATGCCGGTGCCCGCTGGCGCGGAGCGAAGAATGACCTTGCCCGCGCCGTGGCGTCCCCTGACGTCATGGTGCAGCGTGCGCCCTTCGCGCAGCGGCACGCGGATCATCGTGCCCTTGGCCGCTTCGGTCGCCTTGCGAATGGCCTCGGGCACCTCGCGCGCCTTGCCATGGCCGAACCCCACGCGCCCCTTCTGGTCGCCGACAACAACCATGGCGGCAAAACCGAAGCGCCGCCCGCCCTTGACCACCTTGGCGACGCGGTTGATATGGACCAGCTTGTCGACAAACTCGCTGTCCTGCTCGCTGCGCGCGCGCCGGCCTCTCTGGCCGCGTTGCCCTCTCTGGTTTCTGTCGTTCATATCGCAACTTTCACTGTGGGTTTATCTGATATCTAGAAGCTGAGACCGGATTCGCGGGCCGCATCCGCCAGCGCCTTGACCCGGCCATGAAACAGGGAGCCGCCGCGGTCGAAAACCACTTTTGTCACACCCGCCTTCAGTGCACGTTCCGCGATCGATTTGCCGACCGCGGCGGCCGCATCCTTGTTGCCGCCGGTCTTTAGGGTCTTGCGCATATCCGCTTCCAGGGAAGAGGCCGCGGCAACCGTGATCCCCTGCCCGTCATCGATCACCTGCGCATAAATATGCCGTGAAGAGCGGAATACGGTGAGCCGCGGCCGCCCCCCCGACCGCCTTCTGAGCGCCCGGCGAACACGGTCGCGGCGCTGTATCGCTGTATTTTTCCTTGCCATGGCCTGTCCCGTCACCTCTTCTTGCCTTCCTTGCGGAAGATATATTCGCCGGCATATCTGATGCCCTTGCCTTTGTAGGGCTCCGGCGGGCGGTAGCGGCGGATCTCGGCGGCCACCTGGCCAACCCTTTGTTTGTCAATGCCGCTGACCACGATTTCGTTCGCCTTCGGGCATTCGATCGTTATTCCCTCAGGAATCGGATAGCTGACTTCATGGCTGAGCCCGACATTGAGCCGCAGCGCCGCGCCCTCGATCTGGGCGCGGTAGCCGACGCCGTTGATCTCCAGCGTCTTGGAGAAACCGTTCTTCACACCCTCCACCAGATTGGCGACGATGGTGCGCGAAAGGCCCCACATGGCGCGCGCGCGCTGGGACTGGTCGCGCGGCGTCACCGTGACCACGCCGTCTTCGAGCTTGGCCAGCACCTCCGCGGCAAGCATCGCATCCAGTTCGCCCTTCGGCCCCTTGACCGAAACGTGCTGGCCATCGATCGTCGCGCTCACCCCGTCGGGTATCCCGATCGGCTTGATTCCAATTCTAGACATCTTTCCGGTTCCAAAACTTCACATGTGTCTCACGAATGCGCGTGGTCGCGCGCGGTCTCAATAGACCCGGCAGAGAACCTCGCCGCCGACATTTTCATCGCGCGCGCGGCTGTCCGACATGACCCCCTTCGGGGTCGAGAGAATCGAAATCCCGAGACCGTTATAGACGACCGGCAACCCCTTGACGGACGCATAGACCCGGCGCCCCGGTTTCGACACACGCTGTATTTCGCGGATCACGGGGGTTCCGTCGAAATATTTCAGCTCAATGTCATATTCCCGCTTGCAGCCGTCCAGCTCCGATTGGGAGTAGCCGCGGATATAGCCTTCCGATTGCAGCACATCGAGGACTCGACCGCGGATTTTCGACGCCGGCGTCGTCACCTTCGACTTGCCGCGCATCTGCGCATTGCGAATCCGTGTCAGCATGTCGCCAATAGGGTCTGTCATTGACATGAATGTAGTCTCCTCACCAGCTCGACTTGACCATACCGGGAATCTGGCCCCGCGAGGCCAGATCGCGCAGCGCGATGCGCGACATTCTCAGCTTGCGGTAGTAGCCGCGCGGACGCCCTGTCACCAGGCACCGGTTGCAGACCCGCGTCGGCGATGAATTTCGCGGCAGCGCGGCAAGCTTGAGGCGGGCCTGAAACCGCTCTTCGTTCGACAGCGAGCCGTCTTTGGCAATCGCCTTGAGCGCGTTTCGCCTGGCGGCGAATTTCTTTACCATGCGCCTGCGGTGCCGATCCCGTTCAATTGCGCTTCGCTTCGCCATTGCGTCTTTCTCCTTGGGCTTGAGCCCCGTCCAGCATTTTCGTTTGCCGCGATCACGCGGCGGCCGCGCGCTGGCGAAACGGGAAATTGAATTCCCGAAGCAACGCCCGGCCTTCCTCATCGCTCTTCGCCGTGGTGCAGACCACCACATCCATTCCCCAGATCTCGGATACCTTGTCGTAGTCGATTTCCGGAAACACGATGTGTTCCTTGATGCCGAGGGCGAAATTGCCGTTACCGTCGAAACTCTTGGGGTTAAGACCGCGAAAATCCCGTACGCGCGGCAGGGCAATGGTGATCAGCCGGTCAACAAATTCATACATGCGCGCCGCGCGCAGGGTGACCATGACCCCGACCGGCATATCATCGCGAATCTTGAATGAGGCGATGGACTTGCGGGCCCGCGTGACGACCGGCTTCTGCCCCGCGATCAGCGCCAGGTCACCGGCCGCCGCGGTGATCTTCTTGGAATCCGCCACGGCCTCCCCGACGCCCATGTTCAGGACCACTTTCTCAAGCCTGGGTATGGCCATCGGGTTGGTATATCCGAATTCCTCAACCAGCTTTTTCCTGATCGAGGTTTCATAGTCCCTCTTCAGCCGGGGCTGGGGTGTCTTAGTGTTCATCGATCACCTCACCAGAGCGCTTGGCGAACCGGACCTTGGTGCCATCTTCAAGAATCCTGAACCCGACGCGGGTCGGCTTGCGGTCCTTCGGATCCTCCAGCGCCAGATTGGAGATATGGATCGGCGCTTCCTTGGTGATGATGCCACCGTCTTGCGACGCCGACTGCTTTTGATGTTTCTTGACCTGATTGGCTCCCTGCACGATGGCGCGGTTTTCCTTGCGCAGAACCATGAGCACTTCGCCCCGCTTGCCCTTGTCGCGGCCCGCGGTGACGACGACATTGTCGCCGCGCCGGATTTTGAATTTCAACGCCATCACAGAACCTCCGGCGCGAGTGACACGATCTTCATCTGTTTGCGGCTGCGCAACTCCCGGGTGACGGGGCCGAAAATACGCGTCCCGATCGGCTCGCCCTGGGCATTGACCAGAACCGCCGCATTGCGGTCGAACCGGATGGCGCTGCCGTCGGGACGGTGAATGTCCTTGGCGGTGCGCACCACGACCGCGCGCATGACCTCACCTTTCTTGACCTTGCCGCGCGGAATGGCCTCCTTGATGCTGACGACAATAATATCGCCAACGGAGGCATATTTGCGCTTGGAACCGCCCAGCACCTTGATGCACTGCACCCGCTTGGCGCCGGAATTATCCGCGATATCCAAATTGGTCTGCATCTGGATCATGACTTACCGTCCTCCTGGTCAGGCTCCCGGCACCGGCCAGTCCGTTCACATTCAATCCGGCAACCCGTCATTTCAACATCCCGGGTGATCACGAAACCACCAGCGTCCAGCATTTGTGCTTGGACACCGGACGGCATTCCTCGATGCGCACGACGTCGCCGACCCGGGCCGTGTTGGCCTCGTCATGGGCGTGATACCGCTTCGACCGGCGCACGGTCTTTTTCATAGCGGGGTGGGTAAAGCGCCGCTCGACCTTGACCACAATGGTCTTGTCGTTGGCGTCACTGACAACCACCCCTTTGAGAACCCGCTTGGGCATGATCCTGGTTTCCTCTTACCGTATTCTCGTATTCAGCCGTCCGCTTTGCCGGCGCGTTTTTCGCGCCCGATCGTTTCCATGCGCGCGATATCGCGGCGCACGTCACGAATGCGCGCGGTGTTCTCGATCTGGCCGGTGGCCTGCTGGAAGCGCAGATTGAACCCCTCCTTCTTGAGCCGGAGCAATTCATCCGCCATTTCATCCAGCGACATATCCCTGATTTCGCTTGCCTTCATCGTTCCATTCCCCGGTCTTGCCCGCACGCCCGCCAGGGCACGCGCGCCAGCGCTATTCTCCCAACCGCTCCACGAAGCGCGCCTTGATCGGCAATTTTGCCGCCGCCAGCCGGAACGCTTCCATCGCAACGGGTTTCGTCACCCCGTCGATCTCGAAAATGATCCGCCCCGGCTTGACCTTGGCCGCCCAGAATTCCGGCGTGCCCTTGCCCTTGCCCATCCGCACTTCGGTCGGCTTCTTGGACACCGGCACATCGGGAAAAATGCGGATCCACACCCGCCCGGCGCGCTTCATGTGCCGGGTGATCGTGCGGCGCGCGGCTTCGATCTGGCGCGCGGTGATGCGCGCCGGTTCCTGGGCCTTCAGGCCATAGGCGCCGAAATTCAGTTGCGTTCCGCCCTTGGCCACACCCTTGATGCGGCCCTTGTGCTGCTTGCGGAATTTTGTCCGTTTCGGTTGCAACATGGCTCAATGCCCTTCAGTTCAATATTCCGGTCCGCTTTTGCGCACCGCTGCGGGGTCAGCCGCGTGGCCGGGCGCCTTCCAGCGTGGACATGCCGGCGCGTTCCTGCGCCATGGGATCGTGTTCGAGAATCTCGCCCTTGAATATCCACACCTTGACGCCAATCGTTCCATAGGCGGTGTGCGAGGTATAGGTGCCGTAATCGACATTGGCGCGCAGGGTGTGAAGCGGCACGCGCCCTTCGCGATACCATTCCGTGCGCGCGATTTCGGCGCCCGCCAGACGCCCCCCGCAGTTGATCCGGATGCCAAGGGCGCCAAGACGCATGGCGGACTGAACCGAGCGTTTCATGGCGCGGCGGAAGGCAACCCGGCGTTCAAGCTGCTGGGCAATGGCCTCGGCCACCAGCTGCGCATCGATCTCCGGCTTTCTGATCTCCACGATATTGAGATGAACATCGCTGTCGGTGATCCTGCTGACCTCCTTGCGCATGATCTCGATATCCGCACCCTTCTTGCCGATCAGGATGCCGGGGCGCGCGGTATGAATGGTCACGCGGCAGCGCTTGTGCGGGCGCTCGATGACGATTTTCGAAATCCCCGATTGCGGGCGCGACGTCATGATGTGGTCGCGGATCGCCAGATCGTCGTGCAACAGCTTGCCGTATTCCGTTCCATCGGAGTACCAGCGCGAATCCCAGGTCCGGTTGATGCCGAGCCGCAGGCTGATTGGATTGACCTTTTGTCCCATCTTCTAACTGGGCTCCTCAACTTGGCGCACGACAATGGTGAGCTGACTGAACGGCTTCACAATGCTGGCGACACGTCCGCGCGCGCGCGCGCGCCAGCGTTTCAACACCAGGTTCTTGCCCACATAGGCTTCCGCGACAATCAATGCGTCCACATCCAGATCGTGATTGTTTTCCGCATTCGCGATCGCCGATTCGAGGGTTTTCTTCACATCCCGGGCGATGCGCTTGCGCGAAAAGGACAGATCGGCCAGCGCCTGCTCCACCGTTTTTCCGCGGATCGACGCGGCCAGAAGATTGAGCTTCTGCGGCGAAATGCGCAGCAGCCGCGTCTTGGCCTGCGTCTCGTGCTCGCCGAGCCGGCGGAGGTTTCTTTTCTTGCCCATGACGATCTAGACCCTCTTGGCCTTCTTGTCCGCCGTGTGCCCGTGAAACGTGCGGGTCGGCGCGAATTCCCCAAACTTGTGGCCCACCATATCTTCCGTGACCAGAACGGGAATATGCTTGCGGCCATTGTGAACCCCGAATGTCAGGCCCACGAACTGCGGCAGAATTGTCGAGCGGCGGCTCCAGATCTTGATGACCTGGCTGCGCTGGGAAGCGCGCGCGGCATCGGCCTTCTTGAGCAGATAGCCGTCCAGAAACGGGCCTTTCCATACCGAACGTGACACGTCAGTCTCCCTTTCCTCTAACGCCGCTTTTTGCGCAAATGACGGCTGCGCAGAATAAATTTGTCGGTCGCCTTGTTCGAACGCGTGCGCTTGCCCTTGGTGGGCTTGCCCCACGGGGTCACCGGATGACGGCCGCCAGACGTGCGCCCTTCGCCGCCGCCATGGGGATGATCGACCGGGTTCATGGCGACACCGCGCACGCACGGGCGGCGGCCCAGCCAGCGGTTGCGCCCGGCCTTGCTCAGTTTGATATTGCCGTGATCGGGATTGGACACCGCCCCCACGGTCGCCATGCATTCCGCACGCACCATGCGCTGTTCGCCTGAATTGAGCCGCAGCAGCGCATAGCCGGCGTCGCGGCCCACCAGTTGCACATAGGCCCCGGCGGAGCGAGCGATCTGCCCGCCCTTGCCCGCCTTGAGCTCCACATTGTGAATGATCGTGCCGATGGGCATGGCGCGCAGCGGCATCGCGTTGCCGGGCTTGATGTCGATGCCCGTCAGGCCGGAAATGACCGTATCGCCTTCCGCCACCCTTTGGGGGGCAAGAATATAGGCCTGTTCGCCATCTTCGTATTTTATCAGCGCAATGAACGCGGTCCGGTTGGGATCATATTCGATCCGCTCCACCGTCGCGGCCATGTCGAATTTGCGGCGCTTGAAATCAACGATCCTGTAGCTGCGCTTGTGTCCGCCGCCGCGGCGCCGCGCGGTGATGCGGCCAAGATTGTTGCGTCCGCCCGAACCGGTTTTGCCCACGCTCAGCGCCTTGACCGGCCCGCCCTTCCACAGGCCGGACCTGTCAACCAGCACGAGACCGCGCTGGCCGGGCGTCATCGCCTTGTATTTCTTTAGCGCCATCTCCTGAAAGCCCTCCGCCTACAACCCTGTCGTGACGTCGATCGATTTGCCCTCTTCGAGGGTCACGACCGCCTGTTTCACGTCACTCAGTTTTCCCTTGAACCCGCGGAAGCGCCGCGTTTTTCCTTTGCGCACCAGCGTATTGACCGCCTTCACCTTGACATCGAACAAGCGCTCGACGGCTTCCTTGATCTGCGGCTTCGTCGCGCGCCTGGCAACCCGGAACACGACCTGGTTGCTTTCCGACAGCAGGGTCGATTTCTCGGTAATGACCGGGCGGAGGATCACGTCATAAAGCTCTTTTTCCTTCATTTGAAGCGCGCCTCCAGAGCCTCGAGCGCGGCGGTGGTGAGCACCAGTTTTTCGCGGCGCAGGATGTCATACACGTTGATTCCGCGCACCGGCAGCACATCGATATTGGCGATATTGCGGGCCGCGCGGCCGAAATTTTCCTCCACATTGTCGCCATCGACGATCAATGCCGAAACAATCCCCAGCTTGTCGAGCGATGCCTTCAGCGCCCCGGTCTTGGGCGATTTCAATGTGGCCTTGTCGAGGACGATCAGTTCTTTCGCTTTGGCTTTCGCCGACAAAGCGTGCCTGAGCGCCAGGGCTCTGACCTTTTTCGGCAGATTGATCGAATGATCCCGCGGCCTGGGGCCAAAGGCCTGGCCGCCGCCGCGCAACTGGGATGTCTTGTTGTTGCCGCGCCGGGCGCGTCCGGTGCCTTTCTGATTGAAGGTCTTGGCATTCGTGCCGGTAACCTCCGAGCGCCCCCGCACACGCGCCGTGCCCGCGCGGCGCCTGGCAAGCTGATAAATGACCATGCGGTGCAGAATGTCACGGCGCGGCACCTGCCCGAAAATGGAGTCCGCCAGATCGACGCTTCCCGCCTTCTTGGCGGCCAGAGTGGTCACATCGGCTTTCATCACGCGTCGCCCTTCTTGTCTTCGGCTTCGGCGCCGGCTTCAACGCCCTCGCCTTCACCGGCATCTTCGCTGGGCTTTGCGTCTTCTTTTTCCGGCTCCGCAGCCGGCTTTTCTCCGCCCGGCATTCTGAATGCGCCGGGCACCGGCGCCTCACGGGGCAGCGCGCGCTTCACCGCGTCGCGCAAAATGATCCAGCCGCCTTTTGCGCCCGGCACAGCGCCCTTGACCAGAATAAGGCCGCGCTCGGTATCGGTCCTGACCACGACGAGATTTTGCGTCGTGACCCGGACGGCGCCCATCTGGCCCGCCATCTTCTTGCCCTTGAACACCTTGCCCGGATCCTGGCACTGGCCGGTCGAGCCCAGGCTGCGATGGTTGATGGAAACGCCATGACTGGCGCGAAGCCCGCCGAAATGATGCCGCTTCATCGCACCGGCGAAACCCTTGCCGATGCTCATGCCCGAGGCATCGACGAACTGGCCCTGCACGAAATGATCAACCGTGATCTCGGCGCCGACATCGATCATGTTATCCGCATCGATGCGGAATTCGGCCAGCCGGCGTTTCGGCTCCACCCTGGCGGCGGCGAAATGGCCGCGCTGGGCGCGCGTGACATTCTTCACCCTGGCCCGCCCCACACCCAGTTGCAGCGCGACATAGCCGTTTTTCTCCTGTGTACGATGAGCCACAACCTGGCAATTGTCGACCTTGAGCACGGTCACAGGGATATGCTCGCCCGCTTCGGTGAAGACGCGGCTCATCCCAAGCTTTTGTGCAATGACACCTGAACGCATTGGCCCGACGCCTTCCTACAGCTTGATTTCCACATCGACACCGGCCGCAAGGTCGAGCTTCATCAGCGCGTCCACGGTCTGCGGCGTCGGATCGATGATATCGAGCAGACGCTTGTGGGTTCTGATTTCGAACTGCTCGCGGCTTTTCTTGTCGATATGCGGCGACCGGTTGACCGTGAATTTCTCGATGCGCGTCGGCAGCGGAATCGGACCGCGCACATTCGCCCCGGTTCGCTTCGCCGTACTCACGATCTCCTTGGTCGAGCTGTCGAGAATCCGGTGGTCAAACGCCTTGAGACGTATCCGGATATTTTGACCCTGCATCATATCGTTTCACCCAGGCCGGCGGCCATCATGCCGCCCGATCGGTCCTGTCCCTATTCGATAATGCCGGCGACGACGCCGGCGCCGACTGTGCGGCCGCCTTCGCGGATGGCGAAGCGCAGCTTCTCTTCCATCGCGATCGGCACGATC
>JALURZ010000075.1 GCA_027058735.1 Hyphomicrobiales bacterium
ACTGCTAGCATCTTTTCCGCGCCGCCAAAAGCGATCAGGGCGGCACTGGATAACTGCCGGCAGGGCACCGCTTCGCCGCTGCGCGGATTGAAAGTCTAGAGCGATCGTAACAGGACATCCGCGCAGTGGTCGTGCCAGGGTTCGGCGTGCCCGGCGCCGTGGAACCCGACATGGCCGCCGCCCGGCGCGACGATGATCCTGACGCCGGGCGGGGTCCGCTCGCGCAGCGCCTCATAGGGCGCGGTGGGGATCCAGGGATCGTCGCGCGCATGGAGCAGCCAGGCCGGCACGCGAATGTCGCGAATGACGCGGGCGCCGGCGGTGCGGTAATAATAATTGGGCGCGTTATTGAAGCCGAAACGGCGGGCGACGAACTGGTCGTCGAATTCCAGGATGGTTCGCGCCGCGGCGATCGCACGGCGTTCGCGATCGCTGAGATGGGCTCCCGGGGCGCTCGCTTCGGATTTCATTTTTTTCAGCAGCCAGCGGTGATAGAAAAAGTTTCGCCCGGCCATCAGGCGGCGTGCGGTCTGTTCCGGTTCGATCGGGGCGGAAACCGAAACCGCGCCGCGGATGGGCAGTTCCTCGCCATATCGCGCCAGCAGATTGATCAGTACATTGCCGCCCAGGGAGAACCCGGTCACGAACAGGCCCTCGGATGTCAGGGACTCGTGCAATCCCGCCAGCGCATCGCGCACATCGCGTGCGCACCCCGCATGGTAGTGGCCGCCGCAGATCGCGCGCGAGGGGCCCGAACCGCGAAGATTGAGCCTCAGCACCCGGCGTCCCCGGGCCAGATGGAAGGCGGCGCTTGCCCGCAGATAGGCGCTGTCCTCGCTGCCCGTCAGCCCGTGAATCAGAACGACTAGCGGGCTTTTCACGGGTTTGGCGGGTCGCTCCAGCATGCCCGTCAGGCGGTCGCCGCTGTCGTCGCGGAGCGGGAAAAACAGCCGTTCGGACTTTGAGGGCAACGGCGTGTCGCGCCACATGATCGTGTTGCGGAGTGTTTGCAGATCGCCGCCCCACCACGGCGCGCGGGGACGAAAGGGCGGTGGTGTCACTGGCGCTCCCATGGCTGTTTCCGCCTCACTTCGTCCGGGCGTCCGCATTTGTGCTCATGCCGGTCTCCATGATGAACAAATCATTGTCAATGGTTTCGCGGGACAGTACCCTGAGGCCATATTCGCGCGATCGGGCCGGGGCGCTCGCCGGCCGGCCCGGGGGATCGGAAATGCTGGCCGGAAGGGCCGGTATCGCAACAGGAATGGGGACAATGGCGGTTACCAAAGAGCATCTTGAGTTTCTTCAAATCGACATGGAGAACGGCTGGGAAAAACTCAAGGGATATCCCGACGGCATCACCCAGAAAATTCTCGCCGGCAGGCTGGATGAAGTCAACAAGCGTGGCGGCCATACCCGGATGCTGAAGTTTGAGCCCGGCACATACACCACCGCGCCGTTCGAACATGACTACTGGGAGGAAGTGTTTGTGCTGTCGGGCGATCTGTGGGTCGGCAATGACGAGAACGGCGAAGGTGGCGAGCGGTTTTCCTCACCCACCTATTGCTGCCGCCCGCCCCATGTTCCCCATGGGCCGTTCCGCTCCGAGGGCGGCTGCATCCTGCTGGAGCAGCATTATTACGACCCGCAATAGCGCACCCTCCGCAGACCCGCGCCATGCACGTACTGCTTGATCTTTCCCGCAAGCTTGCCGATGGCGCGCTCACCAGCCGGGCGCTCGTGGAACAGAGCCTGGACCGGATTTCGAACCCGGACGGGGAAGGGGCGCGTGCTTTTCTGAGCGTTTATGACGAGCGCGCGCGCGATGAGGCCGGGCGGGTCGATGAGGCCCGGGCCAAAGGCTGGGCCATCCCCCGGTTTTCCGGCATTCCGATTTCCATCAAGGATCTGTTCGATGTCGCCGGCGAGGTGACCCGCGCCGGTTCCCATGTGCTGGACGAACAGCCGCCGGCGGCCAGCGACGCGCCGGCGGTCGAAAATCTCCGGCGCGCGGGGTTCATTATTCTCGGCAAGACCAACATGACGGAATTCGCCTATTCGGGGCTCGGCATGAATGCGCATTTCGGCACGCCGCGAAGCCCTTATGAACGCAATGTCGGGCGTATTGCGGGCGGCTCGACATCCGGGGGCGCGGTGTCCGTGGCCGACGGCATGGCGGCTGCGACCATCGGCACCGATACCGGCGGATCGTGCCGTATTCCGGCGGCCTTTTGCGGCATTACCGGTTTCAAGCCGACCTCTGAGCGGGTCTCGCGCGCAGGCGCGGTGCCCTTGTCGAAAAGCCTGGATGCGATCGGCCCGCTGGCCAACAGCGTGTCATGTTGCGCCGTTCTCGATTCCATTCTGACGGGCGGCGGCGGTCAGGATGAAGAACCTTTTCCCGCAGCCGGGCTGCGGCTGGGCGTCCTTGAGGGATATGTGATGGAGCATGTCGATGCCGATGTGGCCGCGTCTTATCAGGCCGCGCTGACCCGGCTGTCGAAGGCGGGCGCATCGCTCACCGACGTGGCCATCGGCGAACTGGCCGAATTGCCGGAGATCAACGCGAAAGGCGGGATCGTCGGCGCCGAGGCCTATGCGTGGCACCGGCATTTTCTCAATTCCCGCCGCGATCACTACGACCCCTGGGTGCGGGCCCGCTGCGAGGCGGGCGAGGCGCAAAGTGCTGCCGACTATATTGACCTGCTGGACCACCGCACGCGGATCATTGACGCAGTGCGGGGCCAGACCGGCATGTTCGACGCGCTGGTGCTGCCGACGGTGCAGATCATACCGCCGGCCATCGAAGCGCTTGGCGATGCGGACTTTTCCAACGCAACCAACCTGTTGTGCCTGCGCAATACGGCGCTCGGCAATTTTCTGGACCGCGCGGCCATATCCATTCCCTGCCATGCGCCCGGCTCGCCGCCTGTCGGCCTCATGCTCATGGGCGACAGCGGCCATGACCGTCATCTTCTGTCGATTGCGCGCGGGCTGGAGGACGTCGTCCGTGTGCGTTGAGCGCGCCGCCGGTCCGCAACCGCTCTAACCGATGCCCACGAGGCTTTCCAGCTTGGCCGGATCGTCGCGCAGCGTCTTGCTGGGTCCGTCATAGGTGATGCAGCCCCGGTTCATGACCAGGCAGCGCGGTGCGAAGGCCAGCGCGAAGCGGCTGTTCTGTTCCACCAGAACGATCGTCATGCCGCCTTCGTCGCGCAGCCGCGCCAGCACGTTCTGGAGCTGTTCGACAATGACCGGCGCCAGCCCCTCGCTGGGCTCATCGAGCAGCAGGATCCGCGGATTGCCCATCAGCGCGCGCCCGATGGCCAGCATCTGCTGTTCGCCGCCCGACAACTGGTTGCCGCGGTTGGCGCGCCGGTTCGCCAGTTGGGCAAACAGGTCATAGACCCGCTCCAGCGACCAGTCACCGGGCCGGGCGGCGACTTTCAGGTTTTCTTCCACGGTGAGGGATGAAAAAATCTCGCGTTCCTGGGGCACCAGCGCCAGGCCCGCGCGCGCGCGTTTGAACGGCTGGATGGGGACAATGTCGTGGCCGTTCAGTTCAATGGCGCCTTCATGGTGCGTGGTATGGCCCATGACGGTGGCGAGCAGGGTGGTCTTGCCAACCCCGTTGCGTCCGATGATCGAGGCGCTGGCGCCGGTATCGATGGACACCGTGAGACCCTCCAGCACCATCGTCTTGCCATATCCAGCGCGCAGGTTCTTCAGTGACAGCGCCCGTTCAGCCATTGCGCTCTTCCCCCAAATAAACCGCGCGCACCTCCTCGTCCGCGGCGATTTCGCCGGGGCTGCCCTCGCGCATGATCGTGCCGCTGACAAGCACGGATATCCGATGGGCGAAGCGGAACACAACATCCATGTCGTGTTCGATGATGAGCACGGCGATGGAGTCGGGCAGGGCGGCGATGGCATCGAGAATGAGATGGCTTTCCGCCGAGGGAATGCCGGCGGCCGGTTCATCGAGCAGCAGCACTTTGGGATCCAGGCCAAGCGTGATCGCGATTTCGACAAGACGCTGATGGCCATAGGGCAGTTCGCCGGTCACCTTCAGGGCGTCGTCGTGAATGCGCAACTGTTCCAGCAGGGCGTAAGCCTCGCCGGTGACCGCGCTGTCGCGGCTGGCGCGCCGCCACAATTTGTGGGCGGTGCCGGAGCGTTCCGCAATGGCGAGCAGCACATTCTCCAGAACCGTCAGGCCGGCGAAAAGCTGGTTGATCTGAAAGGTGCGCGCAAGGCCGCGCCGTACGCGCCGGGCCTGGGAAAGGGAGGTGATGTCGCGCCCGTTCAGCATGACCTTGCCGCTGTCTGGAGCGAGCGCGCCGGTAATCAGGTTGACCAGTGTCGTCTTGCCGGAGCCGTTTGGACCGATCAGGGCGTGGCGCGCGCCGGGTTCGAGCGCCAGGGACACATCGCTGGCCACAGGAAGGGCGCCGAAACTCTTGTTGAGGCCGCGGATTTCAAGAGCGGCGCTCATGACCGGCCGGTCCGCAGTTTCGCGGCCAGGTCCTCAAATGCGCCAAGCACGCCGCGCCGGAAGAACAGCACCACCAGAACCAGAACCAGGCCAAGGCCGAATTCCCAGAATTCGGGACTGAGCTTGGCCAGTTCATCTTCAAGGATGAGATAGACGGACGTGCCGATAAAGGCGCCATAGAGCTTGCCCGTGCCGCCGAGGATCAAAAAGATCAGCACCGCGCCGGAGCGCGCGAAGCTGAGCACATCGAGGGTGACATAGGCGTTGGATTGGGCGAACAGGGCGCCGGCGACCCCGGCAAGCCCGGCGGATATCACATAGGCCAGCAGCAACCGGGCATAGACCGGCGTTCCGATCGCGTGCATCCGGGCCACATTCTCGCGGATGCCCACCAGGGTGCGCCCGAACGGCGAGTGCACCAGCCGCCGGCACAGCAGGAACGCAACGAACAAAACCCCCAGCACATACAGATAGTAGTTGCGTCCAAACAGGTCGTTTTCGAAGACCCCGAACAACGGCTCGATGGAGATGCCCGTCAGCCCGTCAAAGCCGCCGGTCCACACTTCGGTGGCGTTGGCCAGTTCCTGCAGCAGGATGGCGGTCGCCAGGGTCAGCATCAGCAAGGTAAGCCCGTGGTAGCGCAGCAGCACGACCCCCGATACGAGCCCGAGCAG
>JALURZ010000076.1 GCA_027058735.1 Hyphomicrobiales bacterium
GTCCCCTCTATGCGCGTAGGCTCCAACAATTGCACAACACCCCCCCATGACGCCGCACCGCCCCATGACGCCGCACCGCCCCATGACGCCGCACCGCCCCATGACGCCGCACCGCCATTCCTGTTTTTGCGGGCCGGGTCTTGCTTATTGATATAAAGATATATCATTATGAGTCCGCCCGTCAATGAACATCTCGGATCAGCGAAGGCAGGGGATTTTGAGGACAAGCCGGCAACAGACTTCAAAGGCCGCCGGTCTCGTGCGCGGGTTTCTGTCGGCCATGGAGGCCCGCGATCTGGCGCGGGCGAAAACATTTCTGGGGGAGGGTTTTGTCATGACGTTTCCCGGCGGCGTGCAATTGCGCACCCTCGAAGAGTTGATCGCCTGGGCCGCGGAGCGCTACCGGTCGATCGGCAAGACCTATGCGGGGTTTGAGGAACTCCCCCCTCAGGCCGGCGGACGCACGGTGGTCTATTGCTTCGGCACGCTGCACGGCGAGTGGCCGGACGGGCGCGCGTTTTCCGGCATCCGCTTCATCGACCGCTTCACCGTTGGCGGCGGCAGACTGCTTGACCAGCAGGTCTGGAACGACCTGGCGGAAAGCCGCACGCCCTGAGACGCGCGAACCCCGCCGTGACACCGAAATGAGCCGGACATCAAAATGCGCTCATTCCGTGGTCGCCCTGTCGGACACCAGTGTGCGCCGCTGCGCGCGAACCGGCGCTTGCACCGGCGCGGCCGGAACAGCCACGGCGCGCGTCGCCCCGTGAGCCTGACGCGGCGGCCCTGCGGCCTTGTCGTCATCCTTCCACACCGTGACGGCGAAGTGACCCTTGTTGCCGGTCAGCATGCCGGGGCCGGGCTGAATGTCGTCGGCGGCGACATAGCTCAGCGGTTCGCCGACGCCGGCGCATCCCGCAAGGCCTGTGAACAGTGCGACCGCACAGACAACCGAGGCCCGCCTGATACGGATTCCGGGTTTCGTGATCATCGTCGTTTCCTCTCCTAAAACTTCACTCTGACGCCGGACATGGCGGCGAACACATCGTCCAGCGAGACCATGGGGCGGCGCAGCTTGTGCTGACGGATGCCGGCATAGAGTTCGGTGCCGACACGGGTGATGTTCTGGACGATATAGGCGCCATAGACGGTTGCCTCATCACCGGCGGCGTTGAGATCGTCGGTGCGGCCATAGTCGATGGAGACCGCCGTCGGGCCATAATCGATTACATCGAAAATCCACCCGAGGCTGGCGTACCAGAACTCCGGATCGACCCGGTTGGCGATGCGGCGCCTGCCATAGGCGAGCGTTGCGTTCAGCCCGGAGGGAAACAGAACGGAGAACGACCCGCTGTTCTGGGCGCGAAAGTTCTGGGTTTTCTGCCGGGCGCGGACATGGGACGCGGCGGCCGCGACCTTGATGCCGTCAAACGAGCGTGCGAAACGCAAGGCGGCGTCATAGCCATCGTCGTCGTCCACCGAGGTGGATGCCTGAAAACCGGCGAACGTCGGCGTGTCATAGCGCACCCGGTCGTCGCGGCCCAGCCCGTCGAAATTGTTGAACGCCTGACCGATCCGCGGCCCGAAACCGCCCGGCTCCATGCGAAAGGCCAGCCCGCCGGCGAAACTGGCGATATTCGCGCTCGAAACGACCGTGGTGCCCGAAAGATTGACCTCCGAGGAGCCATCGGACGCCATGCTGCCCTGACCGAGCCAGAAGTTTCCGAAAACCTCATGCTTGAGAAAGACTTCAATCTTGCGTTCCTGGAAGGTCCGGTTCGCCGCCCCGTTCTGCTTGAAGCGGATATTTCCGCTCGAGTTGGATTCGATCTCCACCTCGATCTGCGCGCCGACATCGAGATACTTGTCGACCTTGCCGGTGCCCACGACCCTCAGGCGGGTCGATGAATTGTCGTTGTCAACAAAGAACGTCTCGTCGGTTCCCCCGCTTTCACCATAAAGCACGGCGCGGTTCACCTGCGCGGAGATCTTCAGATCGACCTTGTTTTCGCGTTGGACCCCGTTGTCCTTGCCCGGTTCGGCCGCATGGGCCGCAGCCGCCCCCAGCGAGGCGCAAAGAACAGCCGACACCCATGTCCTCTTCCACTGTTTCATAACCGTTTTCCTTGCTGATTGAATTGGTTGGTAAAGCGGGTGTTGTAGCCGGGATCGCGCGCGCCACAACCAAAATCCGCACCATGCGGCACCCGCGATTGGAATCACGGATTCTCGGATTGTGAGGGAGCGGCGGAGCGGGACGGTGCTTCAGGAGCGCTAGTTCCGGCCCGGGGGGCGCAAGTGTTCGAGCGCCTCGATCCGGCGTTTCGCGGCCGGCCATACCCGTTCGGTCACCTGCGCCAGCAAGGCCTCCACGAGGGCCATCAGGGCAGCGTTGGAGTCCCAGTTGGAGGGCACCGGGATGCGGGCCGACAGGATGTGATTGGCATGGCTGGCGATCGGCGACAGCCACTGATCGGTCATCAGGATGATCGTGACATTGCGCGCCACCGCCTCCTTGGCCAGCACGTGCAGATCGTCCTGGTAACGGCGCACGTCGAACAAGATCAACACATCGCGCCGGCCCATGTCGATCAACTGGTCGCGCCAGTTGTCGGCCTGTCCGGCGACATGGGTGACACCGGAACGCAACACCCGCAGATGGGCGCTCATGTAGCGGGCCAGCGGATCGGTGAAGCGCCCGCCGAGCAGATGCAGCGCGCGCCTGGTATCGGCCAGCAGATCGACAACCGCGCCGAATTCACCGGGCGGCAGATGGCGGAATGTCTCGGTGATGTTGTCAACGATCGCATCGGCAAAGGTTTCGACCCGCTCATCGCCATTGCCCGCGCGCCGCCGGGAGGGGGCGGATTTCGCCAGCGGCGATTGCAGTTGCGCGTTCAGTTCATCCTTCAGCGCGCGCTGAAATGCCGCGTAGCCGTCAAAGCCCAGCCGCGCCACGAACCGCAGGATGGTCGGCCCGCTGACACCGGCCCGCGCGGCGAAATCGGCGACGGTTTCAAGCCCGGCCATCGGATAATTGGCCAGCAGCACATGGCCCGCCTTGCGCTCGCCTGAGGTAAATTGCGATATGCGCGCGCGAATCTGCTCGGCGATGGTGTCCTGGGCCAGGGGCATGGTGTTCGTGCCTCATTGCGCCGCCCGGAGGCGCACCGGAAGGCCGGGCCGGGCCGATCTCCGGCAACCGCCAAATCAGCGTTTGCGGCGGATTTGTATTTATCATAACATATCGCCATGAATTTTGGCTAATGTAACAAATGTTAGGGTTTATATTGTCTGTCGTGGAGCATGTGTCCGACTCTGACAACCCTGCCCCGACAATCGAGCGGGAGGCAGGCATCGGGCCGGCCGTGCTGGTCTGCGACCATGCCACGAACCATATCCCGCCCGTGTTCGGTGCGCTCGGCCTCGCCGCCGGCCTGCGGGACAGTCATGTCGTGTGGGATCCCGGCGCGCTCGATCTGGCGCGGCGGCTGTCGGCGCGCCTTGATGCGCCGCTGATCTATCCCGGCGTATCGCGGCTGGTGATCGACTGCAACCGCGACATTGACGCGCCGGACTCGATTGTGCGCGTCAGCGAGGCCATTTCCGTTCCGGGCAATCTCGATATTTCCCCCCGCGAGCGGGCGCGCCGCAAGCAGGCCTATTACGATCCGTTTCACCACACCCTCGACACTCATCTGGCGCGGCGGCGCGAGCGCCACATCGCCACCGCGCTGATCGCCATTCACACCTTCACGCCGGTATTTCACGGCAAGGCGAGGCCGTGGCATGCGGGGGTCATTTTCGACGCCGGCAACCGCCTGGCGGAGGCCGCGAGCGACGCATTGGCCGCCGACCCTGATCTGTGCATCGGAAGAAACCAGCCCTATGCACCGGACGATGGCGTCTATTTCACTGTCAGCCGCCATACCGGCCGCCACGGCATCGCCGGTCTCATGCTGGAGATCCGCAACGATCTGCTGCGCGACAATGCCGGCCTCGACGACTGGGCGGACCGGCTGACGGATGTGCTGAGCGCGTCGCTCGCGGAGGGCCGATGACAAAAGCGATACGAACCTACGTCAAAGCCGTCGAGGCGGTGAACCGCGCCGTCGGGCGCGCCGCGATGTACCTGATATGGGCCATGCTCGCGATCCTGCTCTATTCGTCGATCTCGCGCACCGCGTTCGACACGCCGCTGCTATGGGCGGTCGAAATGGCGCAGTTCACGATGGCGGCCTACTACCTGCTGGGCGGCGCCTATTCCATGCAGCTCGGGTCTCATGTGCGCATGGACCTGTTTTACGCGAAATGGTCGCCGCGCAGGAGGGCGGCGGTCGATGCCGTGACCATATTCTTTCTGATTTTCTATCTGGTGCTGCTGCTGATGGGCGGCATCTCCAGCACGCAATACGCCATCCAGTACGGCCAGAAAAACTATTCGGCCTGGGCGCCGCCGCTGGCCCCGATCAAGATCGTCATGACCTTCGGAATTTTCCTGATGCTGTTGCAGGCCGTCGCCATGTTCTTCAGGGACCTGGCCATGGCCAGGGGGAAGCCGATCGAATGAGTTACGAACTCATCGCCATCTTGATGTTCTCCTCGATGATGCTGTTGCTTCTCACGGGTCAGCGGGTGTTTGGCGCGATCGGTTTCGTGGCGGCCTCTTCCGCCGTGCTGCTGTGGGGAACGGGCGGCGAGGAAATGCCGTTCAACGCCAGTTTCGTGCTGCTCAACTGGTATCCGCTGCTGACCCTGCCGCTGTTCATATTCATGGGCTACATGCTGTCGGAGTCCGGCATCGCCAACGATCTCTACAAGATGTTCCACGTCTGGGCCGGCCCCCTCAAGGGCGGTCTGGCGGTCGGCACAATGCTGCTGATGGTCGCCATTTCGGCGATGAACGGGCTGAGCGTCGCCGGCATGGCGATCGGCGCCAGCATCGCGTTGCCCGAAATGCTGCGGCGCGGCTATGACAAGGTGATGATCACCGGCGTCGTGCAGGCGGGCAGTTCGCTGGGCATTCTGGTGCCGCCCAGCGTCGTGCTGGTGCTCTATGGCATGATCGCGCGCCAGCCGGTCGGCAAACTGTGGCTCGCGGGCGTGTTTCCCGGGCTTTTGATGGCCGCCCTGTTCATCG
>JALURZ010000077.1 GCA_027058735.1 Hyphomicrobiales bacterium
CGCTGCACGCAAAATGCCATAATTTTGCTGCACTGCAAAATTTTCCTTGATTGTGATGCTGAATTCAAGGACCATTTGGCAGTTTCGTCAATGGCAAGGACCAATACCCATGACTGCGACCGCCGCCCGGGCCAAAGCCCCCGCGCCTGCAACCAAGGATCTTTATGAAGTCGGGGAAATCCCTCCCCTCGGCCATGTGCCCAAGGAGATGTATGCCTGGGTGGTGCGCCGGGAGCGCCAGGGCGAACCGAAAAAGGCGATGCAGGTCGAAGTGGTGCCGACCTGGGAGATCGACAGTCACGAGGTGCTGGTTCTGGTGATGGCCGCCGGTGTCAATTACAACGGCATCTGGGCGTCTCTGGGCACGCCGGTGTCGGTGTTCGATGTTCACAGCCACCCCTTTCACATCGCCGGCTCGGACGCATCGGGCATCGTTTACGCGGTCGGTTCCAAGGTCCGCACCTGGAAAGTGGGCGACGAGGTGGTCATTCACTGCAATCAGGATGACGGCGACGACGAGGAGTGCAACGGCGGCGATCCCATGAATTCGAGCACCCAGCGCATCTGGGGCTATGAGACGCCGGACGGCTCCTTCGCCCAGTTCGCCCGCGCCCAGGCGCAGCAATTGATGCCGCGCCCGAAACATCTGACCTGGGAGGAAGCGGCATGTTACACGCTGACCCTCGCCACCGCCTACCGCATGCTGTTCGGCCACCGTCCCCATATCCTGCGGCCCGGCCACAATGTTCTGGTCTGGGGCGCATCGGGGGGCCTTGGCTCCATGGCGGTGCAGCTCTGCGCGGCCGCCGGCGCCAACGCCATCGGCGTCGTGTCCGATGACGACAAGCGCGAATTCGTGCTCTCCCTCGGCGCCAAGGGGGTGATCAACCGCAAGGATTTCGACTGCTGGGGCCAGATGCCCGAGGTCAATTCCGCGGACTATGGTGTCTGGCTGAAGGGCGTGCGTGCATTTGGCAAGGCGATCTGGGACATTACCGGCAAGGGGGTCAATGTGGACTTCGTGTTCGAGCATCCCGGCGAGGCGACCTTCCCGGTGTCGTGTTTCATCGTCAAGCGCGGCGGCATGGTGGTGTTCTGCGCCGGCACGACGGGCTACAACCTGACCATGGACGCACGCTATGTGTGGATGCACCAAAAGCGCATCCAGGGCTCGCATTTCGCCCATCTCAAGCAGGCCGCCCAGGCCAACCGGCTGGTGATCGAGCGGCGCATCGACCCCTGCATGTCGGAAGTCTACGGGTGGAAGGATATTCCCAAGGCCCACCATACCATGTGGAAGAACCGGCACCAGCCCGGCAACATGGCCGTGCTGGTATCGGCCGGAACGACGGGCCTGCGCACCGTTGAAGACGCCGTGGAGGCCGGCAATGGCTAGCCGCGCGCGCCCGCCGCGGCGGCAATGAAGACAGGCGCGCCCGGCGCCCTGTCATGGTCTGTTCCGGCGGTATTCGTGCTGTTGTGGGCAACCGGGTTCATCGGCGCGCGCTATGGCATGCCCCATGCCGAACCGTTCGCGTTTCTCGCCTGGCGTTTTGCCCTTGTCACCGCGATTTTCGTGGCGATTGCGCTGGCCACGGGCGCGGCCTGGCCGACCCGGCGCCAGGCGCTGCATTCGGGTGTGGTGGGCATAATGCTGCACGGATTTTATCTGGGCGGCGTGTTCGCGGCGATCTCGCGGGGCATGCCGGTGGGCCTGTCGGCCCTGATCGTCGGCCTGCAGCCGGTGCTGACCGCGATCCTCGCCAGGCCGCTGCTGGGCGAGCGGCTCGGCGTGCGCCAGTGGCTCGGGATCGTGCTTGGTTTCGGCGGCCTGGTGCTGGTGTTGTGGCACAAAAGCGGTGTCGCCGGTCCTGCGGGCTGGGCCTGGGACACCCCGGCGGTCGCGTATTCCATTGCCGCTCTGTGCGGCATCACGGCCGCCAATTTCTATCAGAAGAAATTCGGCGGCGCCCAGGACCTGCGCACCGGCGCGATATTTCAATATGCCGCCGCTTTCATCGCCGTCGCGGCCCTGTCCTGGGTGTTCGAAACCGGCCGTGTCGCTTGGACGCCCGACTTTATTTTCGCCATGGCCTGGCTGGTGCTGGTGATGTCAGTGGGTGCCGTCACCCTGTTGATGGTCATTATCCGCAATGGCGAGGTGTCGCGCATATCGGGGCTGTTTTATCTGGTGCCGCCGGTGACCGCGATCCTCGGCTATCTGCTGTTTGGCGACCGGATGACCGGCATCGGCATGATCGGCATCGCCATCACCGCGGCCGGTGTCATGCTGGTGATGCGCAAGGCAGCGTGACTCAGCCTACCTATTCACCGCCTTCTGAGGGAATGCCATAGACGACCACCGCGAGCGCGAGTGCGCCAAGCGCCGCAAACAGCGCAAAGCGCGCGGCGCGCCAGCGCACCCCTTTGGTCCGGCGCAGAACTGAGGCGGCAACGAGGCATTGCAGCAGATAGTACAGCGCAAAGGCTTTCGACGCGATGGTGATGATCTCATAGACATTGACGCTCAGGGTCAGCGCGATGCCGACCGCGGCGATGATGCCGTAGCCGAGGTGCGACTTGAGCCGGCGGGCGGACAGTTCACCGATCAGGCCACCGGCGCCGATGGTATCGGCGATGGCGGCTGAAAGCTGGGCGGCGACCGCTCCCGCGGTGAGCATGATCGGCAGCACCAGGGCGATCGCGGCCACCATGTCGGTGATGGCGGCGACCCCGCCCCCCAGCATGGTCCGGTCGAGGACCGCCACCGACAAGGCGAAAAACAGCACATAGAGGACCGCCGCGATCCCTTGCGCGTAGCGCATGGTGCGGATTCTCAACTCCGCCGGGTACTCACCGGCGAGAAAGCGCGATGTCTCGAAACCCTGCACCACGATCAGCAGGCCAAGCGCGACCTGCACATCGCGCCAGCCAATCGCGCGCGCATCCAGCGCCGGCTGCCATTGCCCGGAGGCCGCCAGTTGCGCGTTGAGCCACGCCAACCCCACCAGGATCGCCGCGATCACCGCCAGTTTCAGCCCGACGGCGATCTCCTCCATCCATTCCAGCCCGCCCAGTCCGCGCACCACGCCATAGACGCCGAGTGCGGCCAGCAGGCCAAGGGTGACCCCGCGCGCCAGCCCGGGGTCCACGATGCCGAACCCCTTGAGCAGGAACGCAGCCAGCAGGGTGAGGTAATAGGCGACCGATATGACATAGGCCAGGATCAGCGCCAGGCGCGATGACCACTCAAGCAGATTGACCAGGCGATAGCGGTCCCATTGTTCAAACAGCGCTTCGCCATAGCGGATATTGAACCGGATCGCCGCGCCAAACAGGTAAGACAGGGCGATCAGGCCAGCCATCGGCACGGCTGCATAGGGCCCGGCGATCTCCGCCAGCAGCGGCAGCGACACCAGAAACCCCGAACCGATGATCGAGGCGAGCGGCGTCACCGTCGCGCGCCAGACCGGTGAGCGGCGCATCTGCGGAGACAACAGCCAGATGGCCAGCGCCAGCGCCGTCAGCCCGACAATCAGATTGAGCGCCATGCGGCCGCACTTTCCAGCAGAGCCTTACCGGATCTTCAGGGCCCCGAACGCGGCGCCGGCGGCAATGTTCAGGGAAATCAGCGCATTGTAGCCGGCCAGGGATATGCCGAACAGACGCCACGGCGCTTCGTCGCAGCGAATGACCCTCGCCGCCTTGAGATCGGGCAGCACGGAGCCGGAATTGCCCGCCAGCAGATCGCCTGTACAGCCGCCAGGCCCCGCCCACCATTGCCACTCGATGCCCGTATGATAGACCGCAACGGCCGCACCCGCGAGCATGGCCAGCGCGCTCAATCCAAGGGCGAGGCGCGCCAACCGCGCCCTGCCGCCCCCATGCAGCCAGATCAGGGCCAGCAGCAACAGCGGAATCGCCGTGTAATAGGCCCAGCGCTGCTGCAGGCAGAGCGGACAAGGCGCCAGGCCGCCGATCAGCTCGAAGGCCCACGCGCCCGCGATCGTCGCCACCGAAACCAGCAGGACGATCCAGGTGAACTGCACCGCACTGAGGGGCACTGCCGATGCGAGGGGAACACTTGCGGAGCGTGTGGTCATGGGGCACATCTTTCCTGAAATCAGACAAACAGTCTTATGGCGAGAAATCCGCCGATCAGCAAGGCCACAAAAATGGCGAAAAGGAGACCGAGATAACGCTCGATAAAATCGCGGATGGGCGGGCCGAACCAGTAGAGAAGGCCGCAGACCAGATAAAACCGCAAGCCCCGCGCAGCCACACTGGCGATGGCGAAAACCTTCAGGTCCAGCGCCGTCGCGCCGCTCGCGATGGTGATGACCTTGTAGGGAAAAGGCGTCACCCCGGCGGTAAAGACGATCCAGTCGCCATTGGTGTTGTAGCGCTCCGCAAACCGCTGAAACGCCTCCATATAGCCATAAAGGTCGATCAGCGGACGGCCCAGGGCATCGAACAGGTAATATCCGATGGCATAGCCCGCGAACCCGCCCAGAACCGATGCTGCCGTGGCAATCGTCGCATACACGAACGCCCGCCGGCGCCGGGCCAGGGTCATGGGAATGAGGGCGGCATCGGGGGGCACTGGAAAAAATGAACTTTCCGCGAAGGCCAGGCCCGCCAGCGCCCAGCCGGCATGGCGGTGGGCGGACAGGGACATGGTCCAGTCGTAGAGTTTGCGCAGCATGTGACCCCGCTTCGTGAGCGCTCTTTATCAGGGCGGCACGGGCACTGTCTACGGGCTTGACCGGCAGCGTGATGTGTGGCCCGGATCCGGCGCGGGCGCCCGCGCTGCCCGGTTGACGCCGGATCAGCGATGCCTATGATCGCGTTCGCCCGCAAACCGGGCCCCTGTGGCGGAATTGGTAGACGCGGCAGACTCAAAATCTGTTGTCTGTAAGGACGTGGGAGTTCGAGTCTCCCCGGGGGCACCATTGTTTCGCTCACGCTGTCGCCCTTCGGGCTGCGCTCCTCAGGCGGCGGCGCAGGGGCGCCGGGCCGCGGTCGCGGCCTTGGCTGCACCAATTTCTCGCTCACGGGTCGTTTGCGCTGCGCGTCACGTCCTCCAGTCCGAAAT
>JALURZ010000078.1:0-1167 GCA_027058735.1 Hyphomicrobiales bacterium
CGCCTCGTGGCCGATAATTTCGGCGAACAGTGAGCCGGGCCGCTGTTCGCAGCGGCCGCGTTTCGGCGGGTCGGAAGGTAACATAAAGAAATGTTTATATCATTGTTGAAGTGGCGTGGCGCCGCTGCTATAGATCGCGCCGGAAGCGCGCCGGTTCACGCGGCGCCGATGATGGGGGCTGGACAGCGCCGGGAACCGACGCCACGCCCGCGGGCACAATCACAGGGATCGCCGACATGAACACGTTCACCGACTACAAGGTTGCCGACATCTCGCTGGCCGACTGGGGGCGTAGGGAAATCGCCATTGCCGAAACCGAAATGCCGGGGCTGATGGCGCTGCGCACGGAATTCGGAGCCGAGCAGCCCCTGAAAGGCGCGCGTATCGTCGGCTGTCTGCACATGACGATCCAGACCGCGGTTCTGATCGAAACGCTGATCGCGCTGGGGGCGGAAGTGCGCTGGTCATCGTGCAATATCTTCTCCACCCAGGACCATGCCGCCGCCGCCATCGCCGCGGCCGGCATCCCGGTTTTCGCCTGGAAGGGGGAAACCGAGGAGGAATACTGGTGGTGCGTGGAGCAATCCGTGACCGGCGCCGATGGCTGGCGCCCCAATCTGCTGCTCGATGACGGCGGCGATCTCACCATACATATGCACGAAAAGCACGGCGATCTCATGGCCGGCGTGCGTGGGGTTTCGGAAGAAACGACCACCGGCGTGCACCGGCTTTACGACATGGCCCGGGACGGCACGCTGAAAGTGCCCGCCATCAATGTGAATGACAGCGTCACCAAATCCAAGTTCGACAACCTGTATGGCTGCCGCGAGAGCCTCGTGGACGGCATCAAGCGGGCCACCGATGTCATGCTGGCGGGCAAGATTGCCGTTGTCTGCGGGTTTGGCGATGTGGGCAAGGGGTGCGCCGAATCCCTGCGCGGCCAAGGCGCGCGGGTCATGGTGACCGAAATCGACCCGATCTGCGCGCTGCAGGCGGCCATGGAAGGCTATGAGGTCACCACCATGGAGGATATGGCCGCGACCGGCGACATCTTCGTGACGGCGACCGGCAACAGGGATGTCATCACGCTGGAGCACATGCGCGAAATGAAGGACCGGGCCATTGTCTGCAATATCGGCCATTTCGATTCGGAAATCCAGGTCGAGG